>DXEY01000020.1 GCA_019114745.1 Candidatus Mediterraneibacter colneyensis
ACGATTAGTTCAATAGAAACAGGGCAATTCAATCCTACGGCAAAATTAGCCCTTATCCTCTGTATTGCCCTGGACAAAAAGTTTGAGGAATTATTTTATTTTGAAGAGTAATCCGTATTTGAGGATTGATAATATCTTTTGATAATACAGCGCCGGTTTTTTGGAAACCGGCAGGAAAGGAAGTACAGATAAATGAATGCAACTGTTTTCAAGCCAGTGAATATATGCATGATTCTTTTGGGAAATGCGGTCATGGCACTGGGGATCGTTATGTTTGTCATACCAAATGATCTGATGACCGGAGGGACGACGGGGCTTTCGCTGATCGTGGAACATTACACGAGTCTGCCGATCTCGTTGTTTGTACTGATATTTAACAGTATCATGTTCGCCCTGGGACTCTTTGTCCTGGGAAAAGCATTCGCGATGACTACGCTGCTGAGTACATTTTTCTATCCGGCTGTTCTGGAATGCTTTCAGAGGATTCCGTCCCTTGCGGACGGATTTACAGACGACAAGCTGCTGGCAAGTCTTTTCGGAGGCGTATTTATCGGACTTGCGCTTGGAATCGTGATACGCTCTGGCGCATCTACAGGAGGAATGGATATTCCTCCTCTTATATTGAATAAAAAGTTCGGACTCTCTGTGTCTGCCATGCTTTATATTTTTGATTTTGTGATCCTGCTGGGGCAGGCGCTGTTCTCAGATAAGGAGGCAATCTTATACGGCTTGATCCTGGTAGTGACATACACGATCGTGCTGGATAAAGCGCTTGTGTTTGGACGCGCGCAGACGCAGGTAAAGATCATCAGCGAGAAAGCGGAGGAGATCAATGACGCCGTCAACCGGAGGATGGATCGGGGATCTACACTCATTCACACAGCAACAGGATATTTAAAACGGGAGCAGGATATGATCATGACTGTGATATCAAACCGTCAGCTTTCTCAGCTAAACCAGCTCGTCGCAGAAGTGGATCCAAAGGCATTTATGATCGTTGCCCGGGTCAATGAAGTGAGCGGGCAGGGCTTCACCCTTCCGAAGAAAAGAGTGCATCTTCCTGATGACCCTGCCGCCTCAGAATAAAAGAATATCACTTAGCGCTCCACATAGATCTTTCCTTCCATAAGCGAGATCGGATCAGAACTGCATCCTACGATGCCGATATAGTATTCGCCGTCCTGGTCTGCCCGCAGTTCATATCTCAATTTCAGATTTCCTGCGGATGTTGTGCTCTCAGTCATCAGTGTATGGTCGAGGACATAGCGGAACTGAACAGACTGGCCTTTATCGGGCTGAGCCAAATTGATTTCCGAGTGATATTCCCGCGTCTCAAAGATGAGAGTGTCCCCTTTCCTGAGATGCCAGCCTGAGCCATCCTCCTTCGTGAAAACGATCATGGCGCCATTGTCAAAGATGACCTCGGGAGTGGTGTCGGGGAATGTCCTTTCGTCCACCGGGAAATAGGAGATCGAGTGTGGTATCATGCAGAGATCCCCGTGATCCTCCGCGCCTGTTATAATACCGCTGTCTCCGATAACTTCCTCAAGTGAAGGCTCGGGGGCAAGCCCAGGGCCGCTGACCAGATTTCCGTTTTTGTCATACACGGAAGCCATCATCTCCATTTCTTTGCCTACCAGATCCCGGTTTTCGTCGGTGATCAGAGCGGCGCCGTCGCGGAACAGGTCATAGTGGCTGGCGGCAAAGGCGACGCCGGACAGAGAAAGGATGAGGATGGCTGCGATGAGGAGACGGAGGCGAATGCGTTTTCCGGAAACAGATTTCGGTTTTCTGACTTTTTTCAATACCTCTTCACAAGTGATTTTTGATGAATATTTGTCGGCATTTACAGCCTGAGATTCCAGGGAAGCGAGCAGTTTCCCGGCATCTTCTGAGATTATGTCAAATGCATCGTAATAGCTAAGTTTCATAGATAAACCCTCCTTCTTCCAATATATTTCTGAATTTCTTCCGGCTTCTCTGGAGACGGCTCTTAACAGTCGGAAGAGGCTTGTGCTCTTCCTCCGATATTTCCCGTATGCTTTTTCCCTGGAAATAGTATTTCAGCAGGATCCGCTGCTCATCCGGTTCCAGTTTTTTCAAAGCGGACAGGATAATGCTCCTGAGTTCTACCTGATTGAAGTGATCGGGGATCTCGCCCAGAATATCTTCTTCCAGAGGAGCGGAATTTCTAAGATTTTTCTTTTCTGTCAACGCCGCGTTCCTTGCGATTGCGCCGATATATGATTTCAGGCTTTCGCCCTTCCTGATGTCAATGTGATCCGCACTGTTCCACAGTCTGAAGAAAACATCGTTGATCACGCTCTGAATGTCCGAACGGTCGGTCTGTCCGTACAGGATCTGGCAGACGACTGCCGAGACATAGTGATGAAACAGGGTGATGATTTCTTCGAGTGCGCGCTGGTCTTTCTTTTTCAGCCTGCGGATCAGTTCCACTTCCTTCTCGTTCATCGTTGTATCCTCCTCTTTGACTATATATACTGGATTTGAAAAAGAAAAGATGCAGCTAAGACAAAATTTATAAAATATGGATGCCGTATACAAAGGAATAAAGGAAAAAGATAGTGATATTCTTAAATTTATTGTATAATAATAAGGTAAATATTGTCAGGAACGGTATGAAATATGGTTGAGAGAGGAAAGTTAGGAAAAAACAGTGAAATTATACAGCAGCAGAACAGGCTTCTGGCGCTGCAGCTGATCCGTGAGAAGGGGGTTACTTCACGGATTGAACTGGCCTCGCTGACAGGGCTGAAACAGGCGACTATTACAAATATTATCAATGAGCTGATCGAGATGGATTTTGTCAGGGAGACGGGGCTGATCGAAGGCAAGCGTGGAAGGCGAGTGAAAGGGATCACGCTGAATAATGAGAAAATGCAGATCATGGTTGCCAGGATCACGACGCATTATTTTGCCGCCGGGCTGTACGACCTGAACGGCGAATGTATCCAGGTCGAAAAGGTCGTCTGGAAAGAAAATGCAAGACCGCTCCAGAAGCTCGAAGAGGTGTGCGGGCATCTGCTGAAGATCTCGGTTGAAAATAAGAAACTTGTGGGGGCAGGAATCGTATTCCAGGGAAATGAGTACACGATTCTGTCACCGCTCAGGACAGATATCATGGAAGAGCATATTGAGTTCCTTCAGGAGTATTTTAACCAGAAGTTAAGTACGGAGGTTTTTATAGAAAGCATGTCCAATATGAGTGCATATTTTGCATGGAACAGGCTGAAGCGTGAAAACCGGAAAAATGTCTCTATCCTCGTATGCCTGAACATAAGTTATTCTGTAGACTGCGCTGTGATTTCCCAGGGCTCCCTGCTCAGAGGCGCGGACGGAATGGCGGGAAATTACGGTCATGTCAGTATAGATATGAACGGTCCGGAATGTGAATGCGGGAACCGGGGATGTATTAATAAATATATATCTGTGGATGCGGTAAAAAACTGCTGCGGCAGGCTGAAGGCAAAATATCCTGATTCTGTGATCGGGCAGGACAGTGACATCCGTGAGATCATCAGAGCGTATTATGAAGAAGATGCATTGGCGATGGAATTATATGCGGATATCGCGGAGAAAACAGGTGTTGTACTTACCAACCTTATCAACCAGTTTGAACCGGAGGAACTTATCATCGGGGATGAGATTCCAAACGATGAAAGATTTCTGAATTGGGTCAAAGAAAGCGTGAGCCGCCGTACAAAGGAAAAGTACAGCACAAAGACGGACATCAGGATATTCCAGGAGGAGAGGAAAACAGAACGAGATGTGGGCATGAGAGGAATGAGTTTATACATTGTGGATGAAATGCTCAAACGTCTGGATCTGATATCAAAAGAAAGAGAAAAAGCCAGGTAAGCAAGCCTGGCTCTTTCCTTTAGCATTCCTCTCTCCGGAATACCCGGATCTGTTTTTCAATCAGTTTTTCCAGCTCTCCGTAGGCGTACGATGTGATATCCATCATATGTACGGGCGACGAACCGCTTTTTCTGACATATTCTTTTACGGCTTCCGAAGCAGTCAGAGACATTTCTGTAAAATAGTTGATCTTATTGATGCCGTTTTCCACTGTGCTCCGGAATGTATCGTCATCCAGTCCGGATCCGCCGTGAAGTACGAGAGGGATCTTAACTGCATTCCGGATGTCTGACAGCCGTTTCAGATCAATTCTGGGCTCCCCCCTGATAATACCATGTACCGTGCCAACCGCCACGGCAAGAGCGTCTACTCCCGTGGCTTCCGCAAAGGTGACTGCTTCTTCTACTGTAGTGTAAAGGCTGGAGTCGGCGGACAGCCCTTCTTTTATTAATGCGCCTCCCTCGGCGCCTCCCACATGCCCGATCTCGGCTTCGACGCTTACCCCGCATGCATGTGCGGCTTCTACAACTTTTATTGTGTTCTCGATGTTCTCCCGGAAAGGAAGCGACGAGCCGTCATACATAACACTGGAAAAGCCGGAATGGATCGCAAGCATACATTCTTCAAAGGATGCTCCGTGATCCAGATGCAGGGCAAAAGGAGCAGAAGATTCTTCGAGCATAGCCCGGGTGTTCCTTAAATACTGCTCTCTGTTGCCGCGTTCTGCAACCAATCCCCAGGGAATCATGACAATAGCCTTTCCATTTGCAGTTTCGGCTGCTTTGATGATCGCTTCTGTAGAAGAATAATCAAATGTAACAAACCCTCCTACAGCACGTCTTTCTTCTATAGATCCGGAAAGAATTTCTTTCAGGGTTATAAGACTCATAATATTCTCC
>DXEY01000164.1 GCA_019114745.1 Candidatus Mediterraneibacter colneyensis
AAAGAGGAGAGAATTTGGAAATGATCAGAAAATCACACTGGATTTCAGGAATCATCCTTGGTTTCGCCATTATTACCGCACTGCTGATCACAAGTTTCGAGATTGCCATGTATTCTGATTTTGGCGTATATCAGAGAGAATATGAAAAGTATGAAGTGCTCGATGATCTGGATATGACGATGGAAGATGTCATGTACGTAACGCATGAGATGATGGATTACCTGAGAGGCAATGGGGACACGCTGTCCGTGACAACAACAGTGGAGGGGAAGGAACAGGACTTTTTCAATGAGCAGGACAGGTTCCATATGGCGGAAGTACGGGATCTTTTTATCGGAGGGCTCAATATAAGGATCGGCGCATGTGTGATCGGTGTACTGTGCGTATTATTCCTTGTGCTCACACGCGCTGACCTGAAAAAGGTGATCTCCCGCGGCTATCAGATCGCCCTTGCAGCAGCGGGAGCAGCTGTTCTGCTGCTCGGAGTGGCGTGTATGATCGACTTTAATGCTGTTTTCGTACAGTTTCATCATATATTCTTTGATAATGACCTCTGGATCTTTGACCCGGCGGAAGACTACATGATCCGTATGCTCCCGGAAGGGCTGTTCTTTGATATGGTGATAAGGATCGGGGGCATCTTTGTCGGTTTCCTTCTTTTGTGTCTGATCCTGAGTCTGATACCGGATCTTGTAAAACGCAAGAGAAAATTAGCATGACTTATAACTAAGTTTAATTATATTAATTGTACTAATGAAGTGAATTGTGGTACGATACTGACAGATAACAGAGGAGTGTACAAGGCACGAATAAACAGGTAAAGGAGATTGTATATGAGCAGTGTAAAGCGCGTATTTGTAGAGAAAAAACCAGATTATGCCGTTGCGGCAAAAGCGCTGCGCCATGAGATCAGACGATATCTCGGGATCATGGGCGTGACAGGCGTGCGTGTCCTGATCCGTTACGACGCGGAGAATATATCTGACGAGACATTTGAAAAGGCGTGCAGCGGAGTGTTCGCTGAGCCGCCGGCGGATATTTTGTATCGGGAAGAATTCCCCATGAAAGAGGGAGACCGCAGCTTTTCGGTTGAGTTCCTTCCCGGACAGTTCGACCAGAGAGCGGATTCCGCTGAGCAGTGCATCCGGTTCATCAAAGAGGACGAGGAACCTGTGATCCGTACTGCCACTACCTACGTTGTGGAAGGCAATATCACAGACGATGAGTTTGAGGCGGTGAAAAATCACTGCATCAATCCGGTCGACTCAAGAGAGGCATCCGCAGAGAAACCGGATACACTTGTAACAGTCTTTGAGGAACCGGCAGATATTATCGTATTTGACGGCTTCCAGGATATGCCGGAGGAAGAGTTAAAGCAGTTGTATGATTCCCTCGGGCTTGCGATGACGTTTAAAGATTTCCTTCATATCCAGAATTACTATCACGGCGAGGAACACCGTGACCCGACGATGACAGAGATCCGTGTGCTTGATACTTACTGGTCTGATCACTGCCGCCACACGACATTTTCTACAGAGCTTAAGAGTGTGGCATTTGACGAAGGCGATTACAGAAAGCCGATCGAGGACACATACCGTCAGTATTTGAAAGACCACAGCGAGATATTTGCAGGGAGAGGAGATAAGTTTGTATGCCTGATGGATCTTGCCCTGATGGCCATGCGGAAATTGAAAAGAGAAGGGAAACTGCAGGATCAGGAGGAATCTGACGAGATCAATGCGTGCAGTATCGTAGTGCCGATCAAAGTGGACGGAGTGGAAGAAGAGTGGCTGATCAACTTTAAGAACGAGACGCACAACCATCCGACAGAGATCGAGCCGTTTGGAGGTGCCGCTACCTGCCTGGGCGGTGCGATCCGCGATCCCCTTTCCGGGAGAACTTATGTATACCAGGCGATGAGAGTGACCGGCGCGGCAGATCCGACCGTGTCTGTAAAGGATACGCTGAAGGGCAAGCTCCCGCAGAAGAAACTTGTGCGTGAGGCGGCTCACGGCTACAGCTCCTACGGCAACCAGATCGGGCTCGCGACAGGTCTCGTAAAAGAGATCTATCACCCGGATTATGTGGCAAAACGTATGGAGATCGGAGCTGTGCTCGGCGCGGCGCCGAGACGTGCGGTGATCCGTGAAAACTCAGATCCCGGGGATATCATCATCCTCCTCGGCGGGCGTACAGGACGCGATGGATGCGGAGGAGCGACCGGATCGTCTAAAGTCCACACAGAGGAGTCGATCGAGACATGCGGAGCTGAGGTACAGAAGGGAAATCCGCCTACAGAGAGAAAGATCCAGAGACTGTTCCGCCGCGAGGAAGTGAGCCGTCTGATCAAAAAGTGCAATGACTTTGGAGCAGGCGGTGTGTCGGTAGCGATCGGCGAGCTGGCGGACGGACTTCGCGTGGAGCTTGACAAAGTCCCGAAGAAATATGCGGGCCTGGACGGCACGGAGATTGCGATCTCAGAGTCACAGGAACGTATGGCGGTTGTCGTTGACCCGAAAGATGTAGATGAATTTATGGCATATGCCGGCGAGGAAAACCTGGAAGCGACGAAAGTTGCTGTTGTGACAGAAGAACCCCGGCTGGTGCTTATATGGAGAGGAAAAGAGATCGTCAATATCTCCAGAGCTTTCCTGAATACAAACGGCGCTCATCAGGAGACAGACGTAGAGGTTGAGATTCCGGAGCGTGCGGACAGCCTGTTCAACAGACAGGAAGTCGGAGACGTGAGGGAAGCATGGTTGAGAACGCTGGGAGATCTCAATGTATGTTCCCAGAAAGGCCTGGTGGAAATGTTTGACGGTTCTATCGGAGCAGGATCTGTCTTTATGCCTCACGGCGGAAAGTACCAGATGACGGAAACCCAGACGATGGTTGCGAAAGTCCCGGTGCTTACAGGAAAGACTGACAGTGTGTCTATGATGAGTTATGGTTTTGATCCGTATCTCTCAAGCTGGAGCCCCTATCACGGAGCGGTTTATGCAGTGACGGAGTCGGTCGCAAAGATTGTGGCTTCCGGAGGTGATTATCAGAAGATCCGCTTTACCTTCCAGGAGTATTTCCGCCGTATGACGGAAGATCCGAAGCGCTGGAGCCAGCCTTTTGCCGCTCTGCTCGGAGCCTATGCAGCCCAGATCGGGTTTGGCCTGCCGTCTATCGGAGGAAAGGACAGTATGTCGGGAACTTTCCAGGAGATCGATGTTCCGCCTACGCTCGTATCATTTGCAGTCGATATGGCGCTGGCTCAGGATATCATCACTCCGGAGCTGAAAAAGTCCGGAAATAAACTTGTATGGCTGCGCATTGACAGAGATGAATATGATCTGCCTGTATACAGCCAGGTGATGGAACAGTACGGGAAATTTACAGAGGATATCAGAGCAGGCCGCATCGTATCTGCGTATGCTCTCGACCGCCACGGTGTGATCGCGGCTGCCAGCCGTATGGCGTTTGGCAACCGGAAAGGAATCAGACTTGAGCACAATATGGATGCCCGTGATCTCTTTGCTCCTGCGTTCGGAGACATTATCGCAGAGGTAGAGGACGGACAGGTCGGAAATCTCCAGATCGCTTATACTGTGATCGGTGAGGTGACAGACCGTGACGGTTTCGAGTACGGCGATGTACAGATCAGCATGGATGAGGCGCTTCAGGCATGGACAGGTACGCTTGAACGCGTATTTGCGACGAAATCAGAAGAGAGTTCGGATCTCCAGATCGAGGAAAAGCTGTATGATGCATCCGATATCCATATCTGCAGCCATAAGATCGGACAGCCGACCGTATTCATACCGGTATTCCCGGGAACGAACTGTGAATATGACAGTGCGAGGGCATTTGAGCGTGCCGGTGCAAAGGTGATCACAAAAGTATTCCGAAATCTGGATGCTGAGGATATCAGGTCGTCTGTCGAAGAGTTTGAAAAAGCAATCGGCAAGGCACAGATGATCATGTTCCCGGGCGGATTCAGCGCCGGAGATGAACCGGACGGATCGGCGAAGTTCTTTGCCACAGCGTTCCAGAATGAGCATATTAAGGAAGCTGTAAAGAAACTGTTAGAAGAGCGCGACGGACTGGCGCTTGGCATCTGTAATGGTTTCCAGGCTTTGATTAAGCTCGGGCTCGTGCCGTATGGAGAAATCACAGGACAGTCACCGGATTCTCCGACTCTGACTTACAATACGATCGGACGCCATATTTCCAGGATGGTATACACGAAGGTCGTAAGCAATAAATCACCATGGCTTCAGGAGGCGCAGCTCGGAGGAGTGTATACGAATCCGGCTTCCCACGGGGAAGGACGCTTTGTCGCAAATCAGGAATGGCTCAGACGTCTGTTTGAGAACGGACAGGTGGCGACACAGTACTGTGATCCGGAAGGAAGGATCAGTATGGACGAGGAGTGGAACATTAACGGCTCCTACTGTGCGATCGAAGGAATCACAAGTCCTGACGGGCGCATCCTCGGAAAAATGGCTCATTCTGAACGCAGGGATTCATCTGTTGCAGTCAATATTTACGGTGAGCAGGATATGAAAATTTTTGAGTCAGGCGTCAAATATTTTAAATAGTTTAAAAAGTTAAAAAAACTGTTGACAATTGACGGATGTAGATAGTATAATAGCAAAGCGGGTTGCGGAAGAGATACCGAAACCCGCAGAAATATGGGGTCTTAGCTCAGCTGGGAGAGCATCTGCCTTACAAGCAGAGGGTCATAGGTTCGAGCCCTATAGGCCCCATATATAACCGAATATGGCGGAATAGCTCAGTTGGCTAGAGCACACGGTTCATACCCGTGGTGTCGCTGGTTCAAATCCAGTTTCCGCTACTGAAAAAAGATTCGCAGATGAGCGGATCTTTTTTTGTGGCTGCGACGAGACAAAGCCCGGTTTTACAAATGGCACGGTCCGGACTGTCCAGGTAACAGGAGCAGTTTTGCTGCGATGTGGTAGAATTGTAGTGTGACTTATGTTAGAATATAGAATATTGCACAAAATAACTACGGAGGATAAAGACATGAACAAAAAGAAAGCGGGATATGGATTTCGGATCGTGGTCGGAGGATACCTTGCATGGCTCGGGGCGAGCATCCTCTATCAGATGATAAATGAAAAGCCGAGCAATATGGCGGTCATGTGTGTCAGCGCGGTCGTTTTCATTGTTGTCGGGGGCGGTTACGCGATTTTCAGCATAAAGAAAGTGCTGGACCTGAGAAAGGAAGAGATGAGAGAAGCCCAGGGAAATCCCGGGGATAGCGGCGTAGAAGACGGAGCACCGGATACCGTCGGGAGTTCCTCGTCTGCTAGGCAGATAGATCTGAATTCTACTGTCGTAAAAAGCACGCCGGATGCAGAGCAGAATCCGGGAGCAGATCCGGAGGCTGGCAGCGAAGATAAAACAGAGGGCACGGAAGAAAAGAATACGGAGTCAACAGATGCTGAGTCAAAGAGCACTGTGACGGAAGGGGACACAGTGCCGGATGAAGTGCCGGAAGAAATAGAAAGTGATTATGAGGAGAAATAATGATGCGTGTAGGTATGGGATATGACGTCCACCGGTTGTGTACGGGAAGAAAGCTGATCCTGGGGGGAGTTGAGATTCCTTTTGAAAAGGGGCTGCTGGGACATTCAGATGCAGATGTGCTGCTTCACGCGGTAATGGATGCCCTTCTCGGCGCTGCGGCGCTTGGCGATATCGGCAGCCATTTTCCCGACACAGACCCAAAGTACAGGGGAATCTCCAGCATCCGTCTGCTCGAGCATGTGGGGCAGCTTTTGGATGAGAATGGATATGTGATCGAGAATATTGACGCAACGATCATTGCACAGCGCCCCAAAATGCGCCCTTATATTGATCAGATGAGGGAGAATATCGCAGTATCTCTGAAGATCGAGACAGAGCAGGTGAGCGTAAAGGCTACAACGGAAGAAGGACTGGGATTCACCGGAACGGGAGAGGGAATCTCATCCCAGGCGGTCTGCGCACTGGAAAAATATACGAATTACAGCAGTGCTGACGTGACGGATCTGGCGAAAGGATGCGGCGGATGCTGTCCGCACAGGCAGAAATAAGCGCACACGGGAGGAGAGAAGTAAGATGATTCTTCGGAAGCTGGATCAGAGTGAACACCGGTTGACAAGAACCCTCTGGGAAGAAGTGTTTACAGACGATACAAAAGCTTTTCTGGACTATTACTACTATATAAAGACGAGAGACAATCAAATATACGTCGTGGAGGAGGAAGGCCAGATCTGTTCCATGCTGCAGTTGAATCCTTATCAGCTTATGATCGGGAAAAAGCAGTACCCTTCGGCATACATTATTGCTGTTGCAACGAAAGAGAGCTTCCGGGGGCGTGGGTATATGGGGGCGCTTCTGAGGGCGTCCCTGAACGATATGTATACAGAGAAGATTCCATTTACCTTTCTGATGCCGGCTGCGGAAGCAATCTATACGCCCTATGATTTCCGCTTTATTTATGACCAGCCAGTGGGTACCGCCGGCAGCGTGGCAGGCGGTGAAAATGGAGGAGATTCCTCTGCGGAGAAATACAGCTTTTCAGATGCTGCTCTCTGGGAAGCGGAGGAGATCGCGGCTTTTGTAAATGAAAACTTTGCGTCCCGATGGCAGGTGGCTGCCGTAAGAGATACCGCATATTATCAGACTATGATCATGGAACAGCAGAGCGAGAAGGGCGGCGTGCGCCTGATCCGGTCAGGGGGAAGCCTGAAAGGGGTCTATGCCTATGCTGCGGAAGACGGCCTCGAGATAAGGGAGCCTCTGTATCTGCCCGGATGCGGGCAGGCTTATCTCAGATCCGTGTCTGAGCTTGCCGGCTGTATGTCCGGCGGCGGGGCCTCAGGCGGACAGGGCGAGGATGAGATAAAGGTCTATGCGTGCCCGGAACAGTCAGCTTCCGGGAAGCGGCCGATCATTATGGCGAGGATCATACGTCTGGAGGAACTGCTGAAGGCGCTGACAGTACCTGCCGGCGTTTCCGTGGACTGCTCCTTTGCAGTGCTCGATCCGCTGATCCGGCAGAACAGCCGGGTGTGGCGTATTGTGAGCGGGGAGGATGAGACAGAGCTTCACGTGAAGGAGACCGAGGATTCGCAGGGAGCAGTGACGATCGCAGGCTTTACGGAATACCTTTTCGGCAGGATTACGGTACAGGAACTTGCCGCACAGGAGGATGTGGTCATGACAGACAGCCTGGCTGCAGAGCTGGAGAAGGTCACGAAGCTCACAGAAGTATTTCTGAATGAAGTTGTATAGGTTGACAAACACAGAAAATTCTCATAATATAAAGTATATGTCGGAAATAATGAAAGGCAATGAACGGAGAGAGTAACAGATCCAGAAGCTCACAGAGAGGGGAAGCCGGCGGCTGTAAGCATCCCTGGGACGAGGATCCGTGAAGTGCATCCGGGAGCTGATCCTGTGAAATGGGAGTAGCGGGATACGTACTGCATGCGTTAGATGCATTCTGAGTAAGAAGCAATTCTTTGAATTAGAGTGGAACCACGGATATAACTTCGTCTCTTGCGGGAGGCGGAGTTGTTTTTGTTTACAGACATTGAGGTGAAAAAATGGGTATCATATCATACATTAAGGAGGAGATCCAGGTCGTCCGCGAACGGGATCCGGCGATCAAATCAAATATGGAAGTGTTCCTCTATCCGAGTTTCCGGGTGATACTGAGATACCGTCTGGCACATAAGCTCTATCTGCGAGGCCATTATTTCTGGGCAAGATGGATTTCCCAGAGGGCGGCAAGAAAGACGGGGATCGAGATCCATCCCGGGGCGACGATCGGGAAGGGACTGTTCATCGACCACGGCAGCGGCGTGATCATCGGAGAAACTGCTGTCATCGGCGATAATGTGACGCTGTACCAGGGCGTGACGCTCGGCGGTACGGGCAAGGAGCAGGGAAAGCGCCACCCGACCCTGGAGGACAATGTGATGGTCAGCGCGGGAGCTAAGATCCTGGGATCCTTTACGATCGGGGAAAACTCAAAGATCGGCGCGGGATCCGTTGTGCTCGAGGAAGTGCCGCCCAACTGTACGGTGGTGGGAGTGCCGGGGCGCATTGTCCGCATGGACAATAAGAAAGTGCCGCGGCTCGACATGGATCAGGTACATCTGCCCGATCCGGTGCTTATGGACATTAAAAAGCTGCAGGATGAGAATATCAGGCTTCACAGAGAGCTGAGAAAGCTGATGAAAGAATTAAGATGTATAGAAGTGAAAGGAGAAGACGATGAAGATCTATAATACGATGTCAAAGAAAAAAGAAGAGTTTGTGCCGTTGGAGGAAGGTAAGGTCAAGATGTATGTGTGCGGCCCGACCGTATACAATTTCATCCACATTGGAAATGCCCGCCCGATGATCGTTTTTGATACGGTGAGGAGATATTTTGAATATAAGGGATATGATGTGAATTTCGTATCGAACTTTACGGATGTGGACGACAAGATCATAAAGAAAGCGCTGGAAGAGGGCGTGTCCGCGGATGAGATATCCAGGCGTTATATCGCGGAGTGCCGCAAAGATATGGATGCGATGAACATCAAGCCGGCGACAAAGAATCCTCTTGCCACAGAGGAGATCTGCGGTATGGTTGATATGATCCAGACGCTGATCGACAAAGGCTACGCATACGAGAAAAACGGAACGGTCTACTACCGCACGAGAAAATTCAAAGACTACGGCAAGCTCTCCCACAAGAATCTGGACGACCTCCAGTCAGGCGGAAGGACGCTCCTTGTCACAGGGGAAGATGAGAAGGAAGATCCGCTGGATTTCGTGCTCTGGAAGCCGAAAAAGGAAGGCGAGCCGGCGTGGAAATCTCCGTGGAGCGAAGGACGTCCGGGATGGCATATCGAGTGCTCGGAAATGTCAAAGAAATATCTGGGAGAACAGATCGATATCCATGCGGGAGGCGAAGACCTGATCTTCCCGCACCACGAGAACGAGATCGCACAGAGCGAGGCGGCGAACGGGAAAGAATTTGCCAGATACTGGATGCACAATGGATTCCTGAATATAGACAACCGGAAAATGTCGAAATCACTGGGCAACTTTTTCACGGTCAGGGAGATCAGCGAAAAGTATGATCTCCAGATCCTCCGTTTCTTTATGCTCAGCGCGCATTACCGCAGCCCGCTCAACTTCAGCGCGGAACTGATGGAAGCGGCAAAGAGCAGTCTGGAGCGCATCCTTACAGCGGCGGAGAACCTGAAATTCCTGGCGGGAAATGCAGCTACCGGGGAAATGACAGATGAAGAGCGGGAACTGTACGGGAAATCTCAGGAATATGTGGATTCCTTCGAGCGCGCTATGGACGACGATTTTAATACGGCGGATGCACTGGCGGCAGTCTTTGATCTTGTAAAATACATCAATACGACAGCTGACGGAACAAGGTCAAAAGAGTATCTTGACAGCCTGCACGACCGTCTGTACCAGCTTACGGATGTGCTCGGGATCATCATTGACAGGCAGGAAGAGATCCTGGACGACGAGATTGAAGAAATGATCGAGAAACGCCAGGCGGCAAGAAAAGAGAGAAACTTCGCGCTGGCTGACCAGATCAGAGACGAGCTGCTGGCAAAAGGGATCATCCTGGAGGATACACGAGAAGGAGTAAAATGGAAAAAAGCATAGAATTTGGATTGGAACACTATATCAGCAGGATCCCGGGGATGGAACCGGTAGATCCGAAAACAAGTTCACCTCTTGTCCTTGCCTATATCGGAGACTGTGTGTTTGACCTGATCATCAAACTTATGGTGACAGGCAGGGGAAACCGGCAGGTGCATAAGCTGCATGAGGAGACGAGCCATTATGTGCAGGCATCGGCACAGTCCTTTATGATGCGCGAGATGCAGGAACATCTCACGGCTGAGGAACACGCGGTGTACCGCAGGGGAAGAAATGCCCGCAGCGTGTCCCCCGCTAAAAACCAGTCGATTACAGACTACCGGAGGGCAACGGGATTTGAGGCTCTGATCGGGTACCTGTATCTGGGCGGCGAATACGAAAGACTGACGGAGCTGGTGACGATCGGGCTTGAGAGCATGGAAGGAAGAGAGTGTGAAGAAGATGGATAGGATATATGAAACAGATCAGGAATATACAGAGTGCGGAAACAGCCATACGCTTGTCATAGAGGGGCGCAATTCTGTCATCGAAGCATTCCGTTCCGGAAGGACGATCGACAAAGTGTTCGTGCTGGACGGATGCCAGGACGGGCCGGTGAGGACGATCGTCCGCGAGGCAAAGAAGCATGGGGCGCTGCTTAGTTTTGTGTCCAAAGACAGGCTGAACCAGCTCAGCCAGACCGGGAAACACCAGGGCGTGATCGCCTACGCCGCGGCATACGACTATTCAGAGGTAGATGATATGCTGGCGCTGGCGGAAGAGAGGGGCGAAGCGCCATTCCTGCTGCTTCTGGACGGGATCGAGGATCCCCATAACCTGGGCGCGATCATACGGACTGCCAATATCGCGGGAGCCCACGGGGTGATCATCCCGAAGAGACGGGCGGCAGGACTTACCGCAACGGTCGCAAAGACATCGGCAGGCGCGTTAAATTATACGCCGGTGGCGAAAGTGACGAATCTTGCGAAGACGATAGAAGAGTTAAAAGAAAAAGGCATGTGGTTCGTATGTGCGGATATGGACGGGGATCTTATGTATGACCTGAATCTGACAGGGCCGATCGGCGTTGTGATCGGAAGTGAGGGACAGGGCGTGAGCAGGCTGGTAAAAGAAAAATGCGATTACATTGCCGGGATCCCGATGAAAGGTGAGATCACTTCCCTGAACGCATCTGTGGCGGGAGGCGTCCTTGCGTTCGAGATCGTGAGACAGAGACTTGGTAAATAGAGGCGGAACAGGTAATATCCGAAACGGGTGATGACAGTATGGATAAATACGATAAAATGACGGACGAGCAGCTTATCGAAGAACTCCGGGCAGGCAGCCGTGACATCATGGATTATATTATGGATAAATATAAGACTATGGTGAGGCAGAAGGCGCGGGCAATGTATCTGCTGGGCGGGGAAAATGAAGATCTGATCCAGGAGGGCATGATCGGGCTCATAAAGGCGGTGCGCGATTACGATCCTTCTGCAGGCACTTCGTTTTCCAGCTTTGCCCAATTGTGCGTGTCGCGCCAGATGTACAGCGCGATAGAGGCTTCCAGGCGAAAGAAACATCTTCCGCTGAATTCTTATATCTCCCTGTACGAAGAGAGCGAGAATCATCAGGACGGAAGCAGGATTCCGCTGATCGATACGATCGGGGCAGAGCATGAGACGGATCCGGAGGCGTTATATTTTGGAAGAGAATATACGGAAGCGTTCGTAGAGCAGCTAAAGGAGATGCTGAGTCCTTTTGAAAATCATGTGCTTTATCTTCATTTGATGGGGACGGATTACAGGAAGATTGCCGAAATCCTTGACAAGACGCCGAAATCAATTGATAATGCCATACAGAGAATACGGGGAAAGGCAGAAAAAATGCTTCGCCGTATTGATTAAAATGCTGCGCCTTTATGGTGTTCTGAGCGATTAAACCATTTGAGAAAAAAGGAGATACGACTATGAAAAAAAGTGTGAATTACGTGCTGGCAGTCCTGATCTTTATTATCACAATGCTCCTGTTCAACGGCGGCGGCATAATTCTTGCGGTGGGCGCTTATGTCGGCGCTGCTATGGCGGGAGGATCCGCGGGAGTGGATGGCGCGTATGATTTCCTGTTGAATAACCTGAATCTTTACTCCTGTCTGATCTATCTTATCCCGGGTGTCGTATTTGCACTTTGGTATTATTTTGCTTTTGTTGAGCGTCGGGGAGCTGCAGCATTTATGAAAAGGCAGACAAGGAGGCTCAGCCCGTCCTGTTTCGGATGGCTGGTCATCCTTACGTATGCTGTTGCGCACGCTGTGTCGCTTATCATGGCGATCGTTGCGGTCATGCTTCCCACAGCAATGGAGAATTATACGGAGATGGTAGACAGTTCCGGGCTGAGCGAGTATTCCCTGCTGTGGGCAGTGGCGACTCTCATCCTTCCGCCGCTGGTGGAGGAGACGATTTTCCGAGGGCTGATCATGGGATATCTGAAAAAGGCAGGCGCTCACTTCCTTGTCATAAACCTGATTCAGGCAGTTCTGTTCGGTATTTTCCATATGAATCTCATCCAGGGGATTTATGCCGCATGCCTGGGATTCGTGCTGGGATATCTGGCATACCGCTATGACGGGCTGATCGTTCCCATGGTCATGCATGCACTGTTTAATCTCTTCGGCACAGCCGGGGTCGAACTCGAAAGTATGCTGCTGCCGGAACCGATCTTAGTGATGGTGATCGTCGGAAGCGTGCCTCTTGCCGCAATCGTGCTCGTGATGATGCACTACGGAGTCGGTGAGAAAGACCGGAAAATACTGGAAAACTAGAAAGAAGAGGATCGTAAAATGAGATTTGTAATACAGCGTGTAAAAGAAGCGTCCGTTTCCGTGGAGGGAAAAGTAATCGGTGAGATACAGAAAGGATTTCTTGTACTGATCGGCGTATCGGATTCGGACACGGAAGAGACGGCTGATAAGATGGTCAGGAAGATGACGGGACTTCGTATCTTTGAAGATGGCAATGGCAAGACCAACCTGGCTCTTTCGGATGTTCAGGGAAGCCTGCTGCTCGTATCGCAGTTTACGCTTTATGCAAACTGCAAGAAAGGAAACAGGCCGAGCTTTACCGAGGCGGGTGCGCCCGACCGGGCAAACGAACTTTATGAATATATTATCCGAGAATGTAAAAAGTCCGTACCTGAGGTACAGACCGGAAGTTTTGGAGCGGAGATGGAAGTGAGCCTGGTCAACGACGGACCCTTTACCATACTGCTCGATTCTGAAAAACTGTAAAAAAAGAAAGCTGTCTAGGGGACTTGAACCCCCGGCCTCCGCCTTACCAAGGCGACGCGCTACCGACTGCGCCAAGACAGCTTACTGCGAATGATTTCATACGCAAAAATTAATATACACCACCACTTCTTGTATTGTCAAGAGAAAAATGCAATGATCTCTGTCATTTTCCCCATTGTCCTTTCCCCTGTGATATACTTTATAAAATTTAGTGGTGTTTCCCGACCGGGCGGAGGGAACATAATGAAGATAGGAAGAGAGGAACTGAGGGAACTGAGAAAAGAACTGGATAAACTGACGGCGTTTATCCGCAGTATGGAGAGCGGTGAGCTGCCGTACTTTTATCACTGTTTTGATGCGATGAAAAACAATATAGAAATATTTTTCTATATGGAATGTGAAGATATTGAGGATTTCCTTCCGGTGCTGGAACGGGACTGGAAGGCGTCCCATATGATGTTTATCGGAGTCCAGAGCTATGATATCAGGAATACCCATCCGGATGCAGATCCGGTAATGTGCCTGTATTTTGCCCGGCTGCTCGCAGAGGTGGGGAAGTACTTTGAGCGGGGAAGCATGGAAGCAGTAAAGTAATTGTGTTCTTTTGCATTTTATGGTAAGATAATCTTCATGAAATGTTAGCGTTATTAGAGGAGGAGACAATGGAAAACGAAACTGTTTCAAAGAATTTTATAGAGCAGGAGATAGACAGGGATCTTGCGGAAGGGGTCTATGATCATGTCTGTACGAGATTTCCGCCCGAGCCAAACGGCTACCTGCATATCGGACATGCCAAATCCATCCTTTTGAACTACGGGCTTGCTCAGGAGTACGGCGGCACGTTCCATATGAGATTTGACGATACCAATCCCACAAAAGAGAAGATGGAGTTCGTTGACTCCATTAAAGAAGACATCCAGTGGCTCGGTGCTGACTGGGGCGATCATCTGTATTTTGCATCCGACTATTTTGATCAGATGTATGAATGTGCGGTGAAACTGATCAGGAAGGGAAAGGCATTTGTCTGTGACCTGACTGCAGAGGAGATGCGGGAGTACCGCGGAACACTGACAGAGCCGGGAAAAGAGAGCCCCTACCGGAACCGCTCTGTGGAAGAGAACCTGAAGCTCTTTGAAGAGATGCGCGACGGAAAATATAAGGACGGGGAAAAGGTGCTGCGCGCTAAGATCGATATGGCGTCCCCGAATATCAATATGAGAGATCCGATCATCTACCGTGTTGCCCACATGACTCATCATAATACGGGAGACAAGTGGTGCATCTATCCGATGTACGACTTTGCACATCCGATCGAAGATGCGATCGAGGGCATCACACACTCGATCTGTACCCTGGAGTTTGAGGATCACAGACCGCTTTATGACTGGGTCGTAAAAGAGTGTGAGTTTGAGAACCCGCCGAGACAGATCGAATTTGCAAAACTCTATCTGACAAATGTGGTTACAGGGAAGCGCTATATCAAGAAACTGGTCGAGGAAGGGATCGTGGACGGATGGGACGATCCGAGGCTCGTATCTATCGCGGCTCTGCGCAGGCGCGGCTTCACGCCGGAATCGATCAAGATGTTTATCGACCTGTGCGGCGTTTCCAAAGCCCAGAGTTCTGTGGATTATGCGATGCTTGAGTACTGTATCCGCGAGGATCTGAAAATGAAGAGACCACGTATGATGGCAGTGCTGGACCCGATCAGATTAGTGATCGACAATTATCCGGAGGGACAGACCGAAGAGCTCGACGTGGCAAATAACCTGGAAAATGAGGAACTGGGCCACCGGAAAGTACCTTTTGGAAGGGAACTGTATATCGAGAGGGATGACTTTATGGAAGAGCCCCCGAAGAAATACTTCCGTCTCTTCCCGGGTAATGAAGTCCGCCTGATGCACGCATACTTTGTGAAGTGCGTTGGTTTTGAAAAAGATGAGAATGGCAGGGTGACCACAGTACACTGTACCTATGACCCGGAGACAAAGGCCGGAAGCGGTTTTACCGGGCGGAAGGTAAAAGGAACGATCCACTGGGTTCCCGCATCCCACGCTGTAAAGGCAGAAGTGCGTCTCTATGAGAATCTGGTCGATGAGGAAAAGGGCGTCTACAATAAAGAGGATGGTTCGCTGAATCTGAATCCCAATTCTCTGACAGTAGTGAAAGACGCTGTGGTAGAACCGAGCTTCGGCGGATATGGTGCATATGACAGTTTCCAGTTTGTGCGCAACGGATACTTCTGTATTGACGCACACGATTCGGCACCGGAGCATCTGGTCTTTAACCGGATCGTTTCGCTGAAGAGTTCGTTCAAACTGCCGAAGAAATGAGATTTGAACCATGTATGAACTGACGATCAATCTCAGGCAGGGGGGAAAGACCCCTCTGTATGAACAGATCTACGGATATATCAGGGAGGAAATCCGCAGCGGCAGAATCGCGAGCGGTGAAAAACTTCCTTCCACCCGTGCGCTCAGCCGGCATCTGGATGTCAGCAGGAGCACGGTGGAGCTTGCCTATGAGCAGCTTCTCTCAGAAGGATATATTGAGTCCCAGCCGTACCGGGGATATTTTGTATCGCAGATCGACGGGCTCTATCAGATCTCTCCGGCAAAAGCAGAGGACAGCCGGGGGCAGAAGCGTAAACCCGAAAAGTACCGGTATGACTTTACCCCGAATGGTGTGGATCTGAACAGTTTTCCGTATAATACGTGGAGAAAGCTATCCCGCGAATGCCTGACGGACGATAGGGCGGAACTGTTCCGGCTCGGATGCCCGCAGGGAGAGCCGGGACTGCGCGGCGCTATCAGCAGTTATCTCCATCAGGCGAGGGGGGTGAACTGTACGCCGGACCAGATCATAGTGGGAGCAGGAAATGATTATCTGATGATGCTCATCTGCGCTGTGATCGGCACCGGACACCGGGTGGCGCTGGAAAACCCGACATACCGCCAGGCGTACCGTCTGTTTGGCAATCTTTCCTGTGATGTGTGTACGGTTGACATGGATGAAAAGGGCATGCGCGCAGATGAACTGGAGAAATCCGGGGCCGATATTGCTTTTGTGATGCCCTCCCATCAGTATCCTCTCGGCACGGTCATGCCGATCAGGAGAAGGATGGAACTCCTGCACTGGTCAGACAGGAAAGAAGGGCGTTATATTATCGAAGACGATTATGACAGCGAGTTCCGTTATAAGGGGAAACCAATCCCTGCGCTTCAGGGGTATGACGCGAATGGAAAAGTGATCTACATCGGCACGTTTTCCAAATCGATCGCTCCGGCGATTCGTATGAGTTACCTTGTCATGCCGGAGCAGATCTGTGAAATATACCGCAGGAGATGCGGATTCATCAGTTCTACCGTCTCGAAAGTGGATCAGATGATCCTGCAGAAATTTATTGAGGAAGGGTATTATGAGAGGCATTTGAATAAGATGCGGGCGCTTTACCGAAACAGACATGATGTGCTTTTGTCTGAACTGAAAGATATGGGGGAAAACTTCCGTATCTCAGGAGAAAACGCCGGCGTCCACCTGCTTATCCATTTCCGTGACGGGAGGTCAGAAGGAGAGCTGATCCGACTGGCAGCCGAATGCGGCGTCAAAGTTTACGGCTTATCCGAATATTATGTGGATGGGAAACGTGATGACGGCGAGACAGTGATACTGCTTGGCTATGCCAACCTTGATGAAGAGAAGATACGAGATGCTGTGCGTCTTTTAAAACGAGCCTGGTATGACAGGTAGAACAGAGCATACAAAGAAAGCCGGAGATCTGCCTGATCCCCGGCTTTTCAGCATAACCGTATAAATATTTATTTTTCTTCAGCAGCCGGTTCTTTTCCTTCTTTTTCTTCGTTTTCACCGGAAGCCGGCTCAGACTGTCCGCTGTTTTCCTTATTCAGAGATACATACTCGCGTTCAGCGGGCTGAAGGTCAGCGTCGAGGTCAAAGTCTTCGTCCTCGGTGTAATCAGTACCGTCATCTTCAAGCTCGTCGGAACTGTTTTTGAAGAAATATGCAACGGCGAGTCCGATCGCTGTTCCGATAACAGCAAAGATACTAAACCATTTCACTAACTTTTTCAATGCAAGCTCTCCTTTCTGTCAGAAGATGTGCTCCAGAGGTGAAAGGAGGACATCCCGAATATGATTCCTATTGTAATACTTTTTTGTTTTAATTACAATAGGAACGTAAAAAAGAGGAAATAACATTTTACAGAAAGGAAAATCTATAGTATAATTCTAAAGGCGGCTGAAAAAGCCGGCAATTATAATATATCTATCAGCACGATACGCAGGAGGAATAAAAATGGTAAAAGCAGTAGTAGGTGCGAACTGGGGCGATGAGGGAAAGGGCAAGATCACAGATATGCTCGGGAAAGAGTCCGATATTATCGTACGTTTTCAGGGTGGAGCGAATGCAGGCCACACGATTGTAAACGATTATGGCAAATTTGCGCTGCATACACTGCCGTCCGGCGTTTTCTACAGTCATACGACAAGTGTGATCGGAAACGGCGTTGCCCTGGATGTCCCGAAACTCTTTGAAGAGATCCGGTCGATCGTAGACAAAGGGGTTCCGATGCCGAAGATCCTTGTATCTGAGAGGGCACAGATGGTAATGTCCTATCACAAGAATTTCGACGCGTACGAGGAGGAACGTCTGGGAGGCAAGTCTTTTGGTTCCACAAAGTCAGGGATTGCTCCGTTTTACTCAGACAAATACTCGAAGATCGGATTCCAGGTGAGTGAGCTGTTTGATGATGAACTGCTCAGGGAGAAGGTTGTCCGTATCGCAGAGCAGAAGAATGTGCTGCTCGAGCATCTCTACCATAAACCACTGATCGATCCTGATGAACTGTATAAAGAACTTATTAGTTATAAAGAAATGGTGGAGCCGTATGTATGCGATGTATCGCTCTATCTCCATAATGCGCTGAAAGAAGGGAAGAACATCCTACTCGAAGGACAGCTCGGATCTCTCAAAGATCCGGATCACGGAATCTATCCGATGGTCACATCTTCTTCCACACTGGCAGCTTATGGCGCCATCGGCGCAGGTATCCCGCCCTATGAGATCAAACAGGTCATCACAGTCTGCAAGGCATACTCCAGTGCAGTCGGTGCGGGCGCTTTTGTGAGCGAGATCTTCGGCGAGGAGGCAGATGAGCTGAGAAACCGCGGTGGAGACGGCGGAGAGTACGGCGCAACGACGGGACGCCCGAGGCGTGTGGGCTGGTTTGACTGTGTTGCCTCAAAATACGGATGCCGGATGCAGGGAACGACAGATGTTGCATTTACAGTGCTGGATGTGCTTGGATATCTGGACGAGATCCCGGTCTGCGTAGGATACGAGATCAACGGCGAGGTTACAACTGACTTCCCGGTTACCCATCTGCTGGAGAAAGCAAAACCGGTATTTAAGAAACTTCCGGGCTGGAAAGCGGATATTCGGGGAATCAGAAAATATGAGGATCTTCCGGAGAACTGCCGCAACTATATCGAGTTCATCGAAAAAGAGATCGGATATCCGATCACGATGATCAGCAACGGTCCGGGACGGGATGATATTATCTACCGCAACCGGTAAAGATATCGTACAGGATGAGCGGCGCATGGAACTATGTGCGCCTGAAATAAAATACAGCGCAGTACAGAAGTGCAGGGGATGCATTTTTGTACTGCGCTGTTCATTTTAGTCATAATACAGTCTGCCGTTTCATATAATATAAAGCTGAGATAAAAAAGGAGGTATTTTTATGCGTCAAAACAGTGAAGAAACGGCGGCAAACATGATATCGATGGAAGAATACCTGAAAAAAAGACAAGCGATAACAGGATCAGAGGATGAATGCAATTCTCAATATACATCTGAAATCCCATCCGCATGGAAGCTGGCTGAATTACTCTATGTGTGACAGGTTCCCGTGAGTCAGCCGGGATTCCCGTTGTCTGTATCGCTGTCATCCTTCCGGTTTTTGAGCAGCCGTGCGACCAGGATATAGGCATAGAGCAGAACCGGGATCAATATGGTCGCGGCAACAGAGGCTTTCAGAAGCCCTGATGCAGCGGGGGAATCCATCAGTGCAAAGACAAGTGTAGAGAGATACATACCGGCAAAAAGAACGGCTCCGAAAAGTGCAAAGAAACGTTTGAATCTATCCATATCATAATCTCCTGACTATAAAAATTTGCGTATCTGACATATCAGTGTCAGTGTATGCCATAGTTATAGTATAGCGAAAATAGTGGTTTACGGCAAACAGAAATTGGTATATAATAATCAGCGACAGATTTTCAGTTAACAAGATAAAGGAGTAATATACAATGAGTGAAAAGAGTTTGTTAGACCAGTGGCGCGGCATGGCGTATGACCAGACACTGTCAAGAGATCAGCTTGAAAAATTCTGGGCAAATTATTTCCTGATCGAGAAAGAAATTTATGAAAAACTTCTCGATGATCCTGATACAGAGGTAAAAGGAACAGTCAAAGAACTGGCGGAAAAGTACGGTCAGAATGTTATGACGATGGTAGGATTCCTTGACGGGATTAACGACAGTCTCAAAACTCCGAATCCGATCGAGACGATGACGGAGGATACGGAGGTAAGTCTCGGATTTGATAAAGAGAAGCTGTATAAAAACATGGTGGACGCCAAGGCTGACTGGCTCTATGAACTTCCTCAGTGGGAGAAGATCTATGACGAAGAGACCAGAAAGCGTCTCTACAAAGAGCAGAAAGCATCCGGCACGATCCGCAAAGGCAAGAAGATCGGAAGAAATGATCCGTGTCCCTGCGGAAGCGGTAAAAAATATAAAAAGTGCTGTGGCAGAAACGCATAGATGAAACTTTATTTCTTGATCGTGGGTGTTTTGTGTCTGATTTATTATGTGATACTTGTCTGTTATTCACGAAAGCTCAGATCAACGTTTGCAGTATTCTGGCTGCTGTTTGGCGGCGCGCATCTTATAGCGGGATGTGCGCCGCTGACTGCATACATGTATACGATATTGATGTGGATCTGTGCGATATGCTGGATCATTTTTCTCTTCGTAGAGAGCAGGATCATTGCCGCTTTGTTCTCACCGGGAGAAAAGGAAGCAGACGTGCTGATCGTCCTCGGTGCTCAGGTGAGAGGGACAAGGATTACAGATTCGCTGAAACGCCGGCTGGATCGGACTCTTGTCTATCTGAAACGATACCCGGATGTAAAAGTGATCGTATCGGGCGGACAGGGGCCGGGGGAAGATGTTGCCGAGGCGGATGCAATGGCAGAATATCTGCTGAAAAACGGCGTATCTCCCAAGGCGCTTTTCCGGGAAGATCAGTCTGTCTCCACAAGGGAGAACCTGAGATTCAGCAGGAAATATCTGGACGGCGGGCGAGACAGGATCGGCATCGTGACGAACGGCTTCCATATTTACAGGGCTTTGACGATCGCGAAACAGGAAGGACTGTGCAATCTGATCCCGGTGCCGGCGTCCTCAAACCCGGTTTTTCAGGTCAATTATCTTGTGCGGGAGTTTTTTGCAGTACTGTATGTGTGGATGAAGAAAGGAGCAGGAAGATGAAAAAGATCCCTGGTTTTATACTTAAAAATGGCATCGAGATACCGGTGGCAGCATTTGGGACATACAAGGCTGCGGACGGAAAAAGTGCTCAGGTGATACGCGCCGCCATCGAGGCGGGATACCGCTGTTTTGATACGGCGTCCTTTTACGGGACGGAGACTTATCTGGCAGAGGCGATCCGGGAGAGCGGGATTGCAAGAGAAGAGTTTTTTATCACGAGCAAAGTCTGGAAAACAGAAATGGGATATGAGAACACAAAGCAGGCATTTGAGAGGACACTGAAGAATCTGGATACCGATTATCTTGACATGTACCTGATCCACTGGCCGCTGCCTGAACCCGGATACCGCGACTGGAAAGCGCTGGATCTTGAGACATGGCGGGCGATGGAAGACCTGTATGCGGAAGGAAAGATCCGGGCAATCGGCCTGAGCAATTTCCTTCCCCATCACATTGAAAATATACTTGCCAACTGCCGGGTAGAGCCTGTGACAGACCAGCTCGAGTATCATCCGGGCTACAGCCAGGAGGCTGCGGTACAGTACTGCCAGGCGCGGAGGATCCTCGTTCAGGCGTGGAGCCCCATCGGGCGGAGAAGAGTGCTCGAGGAGCCTTTGGTAAGAGAACTCGCAGAAAAATACGGGGTGTCACCGGCACAGATCTGTCTGAAATTTGCGGTTCAGAGAGGAATCCTTCCGCTGCCGAAATCTTCTTCCCCGGAGCGGATGAGAGAAAATATGGATCTCTTCTCATTTGAGATGGAGAAGGAAGATATCTGGCGGCTTGCCACCATGCCGCAGCAGGGATGGTCAGGGGAGCATCCGGATCGGGAACGGGTAAAAATCTGAGATGTGAACTGTATATTTTGAGACGTGACAGGGCATGATAATCATGAATCTGCAGAAAGAGGAGGTATTATCATGCCGGAATTAAAATGTACGGTACAGACATGTGTACACAATCAGCAGTATCTCTGTGATCTTGACAAGATCCAGGTCGGAGGCGAAAACGCCAGGAATCCCCAGGAGACCTGCTGCGATAGTTTTCAGGAGAGGAAAGAGGGGAGCGCAATGAATACGGTGCGCCAGGCTTCTGACCGCTCTGCCATTGACTGTAAGGCGACAAAGTGTATGTACAATGAAGCGTGCCAGTGCCATGCGGGTAAGATCAGTGTGGAAGGCGGCAGCGCTACTGCGAGTGAGGGCACAGAGTGTGCCACATTCCAGTGCCACTGCGGCTGACGGTAACAGCAGCAAACACCGGGTTCTTCTTAGGAGTGCCCGGTGTTTTTGCGTGTGGAGCACCTCATTTTTGCTTGTTGACGGTCAGACGCGCCAGGAGGTATAATCTTATTATCTAACGTTTGCGCAGACAGCGCTGAAAATACAGAATGACAGAAGAGGAGAGAGATTATGCCGATTCGTGTACAGAATGATCTTCCGGTGAAAGAAATACTGGAACAGGAAAATATATTTGTGATGGACGAGTACAGAGCTGCCCATCAGGACATCCGTCCGATCAGTATCGGGCTGCTCAATCTCATGCCGCTTAAAGAGGATACGGAGCTTCAGATCCTGCGCTCCCTGTCCAATACACCGCTTCAGGTGGACGTTACCTTCGTGCGCATGACCAGCCATGTGTCAAAGAATACATCGACGAGCCATATTTACAAATTTTATGAGCCGTTTGAAAATATCAGGAACAAGAAGTTTGACGGATTTATCATCACCGGAGCTCCGGTGGAGCGGATGCCTTTTGAAGAGGTGGATTACTGGGAGGAGCTGGAGGAGATCATGGAATGGACGAATACAAACGTGACCTCCACCCTTCATCTCTGCTGGGGAGCGCAGGCAGGGATCTATTACCACTATGGCATTAACAAAAGGGAACTGCCCCGGAAACTGTCCGGCGTGTACAGACACCGGGTGAGAAACCGGAAGATCCCTCTGGTCAGAGGATTTGACGATCTGTTTATGGCTCCGCATTCCAGATATACGGAAGTGCCCCAGGAACTTCTGGAGGCAGACGAGAGGATCACGATCCTCGCAGATTCGCTGCAGGCGGGCGTATTTCTGTGTATGGCAAAAGAAGGACGGCAGATCTTTGTTATGGGACATCCCGAGTATGACAGGGTCACTCTGGACGCAGAGTACAAGAGAGATCTTGGAAAGGGCATAAATCCGCAGATACCGGAAAATTATTACCCGGAAGATGACCCGGAGAATAAGCCGGTTCTTACCTGGCGTTCCCATGCGAATAACCTGTATACAAACTGGCTGAATTATTATGTATACCAGGTAACGCCGTACGATCTGTACGGGACGCCGTTTTAGATGCCGGAAAAGTATCCTTTTGAATTTTAGTGCCCATTTGTTAGTTTAATACATTTGAAAGTAAGGCTAATAAAATAATATGGATCGGATAAAAGAAATAGAAAAACCATTTCGTATTTCGTCCACGTTTATTATTATATAGCAGCATCAGTGGTAAGGCTCCGATCATCATCCACTGAAAATCTCCCATGTA
>DXEY01000021.1 GCA_019114745.1 Candidatus Mediterraneibacter colneyensis
AAGAACCGCGGATCTTACTTTCCCGCGGTTCTTTTTTGCGATGGCGACGAGCCAGTATCTATGTCATTTATATTTCGCATAAGAGGAGGGATATTATGTCATTAATACATGTAGAACATCTCAACTTTACTTACGAGGGCAGTTCCGATCCCGTATTTCAGGACGTCAGTTTTCAGATCGATACAGACTGGAAACTCGGATTTATCGGAAGAAACGGGAAAGGGAAAACGACGTTTCTGAAACTGCTGGCAGGGGAATATGATTACACCGGTTCCATCACTTCATCTGTGAGCTTTGAATATTTCCCCTATCCGGTAGAGAACAAAGAACTGCCCGCCTGGGAAATTGCCGGGAACCTCAACCCGCTCATGGAACAATGGGAGCTGATGCGGGAGCTGAATCTGCTCGGCGCAGACGCAGAAATCCTTTACCGGACATTTTCGTCGCTCAGCTTTGGCGAACAGTCCAAAATCCTGCTCGCATCCCTGTTCCTCAAAGACCACGCCTTCCTTCTGATCGACGAGCCCACAAACCATCTGGATCTCCATACGCGCAATAAGATCGCGGATTATCTGTCTCAGAAGAAGGGCTTCATACTGGTCTCCCACGACCGGGATCTGATCGACCGGTGCGCCGATCACATGCTCGTCCTCAACCGTCAGAGCATCGAAGTGTGCAGGGGAAATTTTTCTTCCTGGTTTCACGATAAAACCGACCGGGATCACCTGGAGCAGAAACAGAACGCCCAGTTGAAAAAGGAAATCCGGAAATTAAAAGAGGCGTCCAGAAGGACCTCTCTCTGGTCGGATAAAATAGAGGGGAGCAAGATCGGGGATCACGCCGCCGACCGAGGCTACATCGGGCATCAGGCGGCAAAAATGATGAAACGATCCAAGTCCATCGACCGCCGCCGGAAAGAAGCGGTGCTTGAAAAGGAAGAGCTGCTGAAAGACGTGGAGACGTTGGACACGCTGAAACTCAACTTCCTTCCCTTCCACAGCAGGCGGCTCCTCTCACTCAGGGATGTCACGATCCAGTACCCGGGAAGCAGCGCCCCGCTCTTTCCCGGATTGACGTTTGAACTCAATGCCGGAGACCGGATCGCCCTCTGCGGAAAAAACGGCTGCGGCAAATCAAGCCTGATCCGGCTAATCCTCGGAGACCAGATTCCCCATACCGGAGAACTATATACCGCTTCCGGTCTGCGCATCTCTTACATTTCGCAGGATACATCCTGGCTGAAAGGGGGAATCTCAGAATTTGCCGCGAAAAACGGCATCGACATCTCTCTGTTCTGTACCGTGTTAAAAAAACTCGGGCTGGAACGGGTGCAGTTTGATAAGAAGATCGAGGAATACAGCGAAGGCCAGAAAAAGAAAGTCCTTCTGGCAAAATCGCTCTGCGAGCCGGCACATCTCTTTGTGTGGGATGAACCACTGAACTATATCGACATTTTTTCCCGCGTCCAGCTCGAGAAACTGCTGCTCTCCAGCCAGCCCTCCATGCTCTTTGTGGAACATGACCTTACATTCCGGGAAAAGATCGCGACAAAAAGCGTCGAATTGTAAAAGCAAAGAAATCCCCGGGAGCGCCAGACGGCACGTCCCGGGGATTTTCTGTCTCTCCCGTTTCTTATCTGATCAGTTCCTGGAGTTTGCTCTTCGGAACTGCTCCAACCTGTTTTCCTACTGCCTCTCCGTTTTTGAAAGCGATAAATGTAGGGATGCTCATGACGCCATATTTCTGTGCCACTGCCATCTCTTCATCAATATTAATCTTGCACACCTTCACGCCTGTCTCTTCTCCTGCGAGTTCTTCCACTACCGGCCCCATCATTTTGCACGGCCCGCACCAGTCCGCATAGAAATCGACCAGAACGGTCTGGTCTGCCTGAAGTACTTCCCTGTCAAAACTGTCTGTCGTTAATTTTACAACTGCCATTCTAATATCCTCCTTATATGATCCATATTGTTTTTTTCTGTTTATGCTCTTAGTATACCACGTTCCCGTGTTTTTTCAGTGACAAAATCACATTTATCAGATTTTTGCAAGCCGCTTTGCATCCAGGACAGTAACTTTGCCCCGCGTCAGTTTCACAAGCCCGTCGGTCTGAAACTGCTTCAGGATCCTTGTCACAACTTCTCTTGCCGTCCCGGCGTCTTTTGCGATCGTCTCATGGGTAAGATTCAGCTCATCTGCCTGCGCCAGTCCCCGGTGTTCGAGCAGAGCTCCCGCGATCCTGGACGCCACGTTAGAAAATACGAACTGATTGAGCAGCCACATAATATCTGAAAACTTTTCCGAGATCATTTCCATCGTGTAGTCTTTTACCGCCGCACATTCATCGTACAGTCTGCGATAAGTCTTTTTCGGGATCGTATAGATCACGCAGTCCGTCTCCATTTCCATATCGAGTTCTATATCCATACCGTTCAGCATACATGCTGCGCTCAGTATACTTACATCGCCGTCCACCAGACGAAAAAGCGTAATATCGCCCCCTCCGGGCGATGTAATGAAAAACCTCACTCTGCCCTCGCCTACGATCTGTACACCCGCGCACTCTCCGCCTCCGAAGTGTAGATGCGTCTTTTTTTTGCAGATATTTTCCATCGTATTCCGCTCTGTTTCTTTTTTTTGATCTTCTGTCAGGCTCTCCCAGAATGGAAAAGTCCGCTCAAATAAACCTGAATCCATATCCGCTCCGTTTTATCCTGTCCTCCGTTGATTTTATCTGGAATTATATCGGATAATCATCCGGTTGTAAAGTGCTGTTCCAGATACAGGAATTTAAGATTTTATTATCAAATCATAATATTGTCGACACATAATGATCACATTTTGGTAATAGACTGAGACCGTATTGAAGGGAGTATATTGCAATGACTGACGAACAATATTATACGCTGATCCATCCATATGCGGATGCCATGGAACTGGTGCTGACAAGGCTGAAGATCCTGAACCATGATACTTATGACAGCAAAGACCTTCAGCCGATCCACAGCATCACCAGCCGGATTAAAGAAAAAGAAAGTATCGAAGCAAAACTGAAGAAAAAGCACGCCTCCCCCGGAGTAAACGATGCAAAGGCGCTCTTACAGGATATCGCCGGAGTGCGCGCCATCTGCTTTTTCGAGAAGGATATCCGTCATCTTGTGAAATGTCTGAAACGGCAGTCAGATCTCATTATCATAAAAGAAAAAGATTACATAAGCAATCCCAAGCCAAACGGATACCGCAGCTACCATCTGATCACAGGGGTTCCTATCTACTACATGGATGGAATGGAATACTATCCCGTGGAGATCCAGTTCCGGACAATATCAATGGATTTCTGGGCGGCAATGGAGCACCGTATCTGCTAT
>DXEY01000165.1 GCA_019114745.1 Candidatus Mediterraneibacter colneyensis
TGTGACTCGTGCAAGTCACACCTGCCCCCTGAATTTATCCTCTAAAAAGAGAAAAAGAGCTACTATTTATTTCTCCTGCTGTACTATAATCCTCCCGGCTATGTTATAATATTTACATCATAACATAGCCGGGAGTTTATTATGCCGAAAGGAACGAACCAGAAATTTAAATTGTACCGTCTCGCACAGATCATGCTCTCAAAGACGGACGACGACCACTATATCACCATGCCGGAGATCATAGAATCTCTTGCAGAATATGAGATCACGGCAGACCGCAAGAGCATTTACAATGACCTCCGTGACCTGGAAGTGCTGGGGATCGAAGTGGAAGGCGAACCTGTGGGGAACCGGTATCACTATCACGTCGTAAACAGGCCGTTTGAACTGCCTGAGCTGAAACTTCTTGTAGACGCGATCCAGTCGTCAAAGTTTATCACGGAGCGCAAGTCCAATGCGCTGATCAAAAAGCTGGAAAAGCTGGTCAGCAGAAATGAAGCGATGAAGCTGCAGCGCCAGGTATATGTCTCGGGCAGGATCAAGACGATGAATGAGAGCATCTACTATACGGTGGATGCGATCCACAACGCGATCTCGGAAAACCGGAAGATCCGCTTTCAGTATTTTCAGTGGAATGTAAAAAAAGAGATGGAGCTGCGCCACGGGGGCGCGTATTACCACATCAGCCCCTGGGGGCTCTCCTGGGACGATGAGAACTATTATCTGGTAGGATATGATTCAAAGGCAGGACAGATCAGGCATTACCGTGTGGACAAGATGCTGCATCTCCAGATGTCTGATGAGAAGCGGGAGGGAAAAGAGTTCTTTAAGAAGCTGGATATGGCGGACTACGCAAAGAAAAGTTTCGGCATGTTCGGCGGCGAGGAAAAGAAAGTCCGGCTTTTGGTGGAAAACCGTTTTGCGGGCATCATTATAGACCGGTTTGGGAAAGATGTGATGCTCATACCGGCGGATGAAGACCATTTCACAGTGAATGTAGACGTCCGGGTCAGCAGCCAGTTTTTCGGCTGGGTATTTTCCCTGAGGGAAGGCGTGAAGATCACGGCGCCGGACGAAGTGGTAGAACAGATGAAACGCGAGATCAGCCGGATGGCAGAGCAGTACGGCGGATAGGAAGAGGAAGGAGGTATTTGGGACATGGGAAAATATAAATTCTGGGGGTGGCAGCAGGCAGATGTGTCCGCGGTTACAGATCAGTATGCGGGGATACGCACTCCCATCGATCTGTACAACGCCCTTTTGGGAATCTGGTGTGCCGGGACATGCGCGCCGAGGATGCGGAAGGATTGGACCCCGGAGAATAAAACACTGGGGCAGTGTTCCATCACGGCGTTTCTCGCACAGGACATTTTCGGCGGGAAAGTGTATGGAGTGCCCCGACCTGACGGAAATTTCCATTGCTACAATGTGGTCGGGGACTGCAGGTTTGACCTGACAAGTGAGCAGTTCGGCGATGAGGTGCTCATATACGACGGCAATCCGGAGCAGTTCAGGGAAGTTCATTTTGCAAAAGAGGAAAAAAGGCTGCGGTACGAATATCTGAAAAGAGAGCTGGAAAAGGTGTGCCATGATGCGGGCGGCAGCCGGGAGGAAAAAGTATAAAGGAGGAAATGCCATGGCAAAGTACAGATGCAGTGTATGCGGCTACATTTATGATGAGGACAGGGAGGGCGCCCCGTTTCATGAACTGACGGAATGTCCCGTCTGTCACCAGCCGGCAGAAAAATTTACAGTTTATGAAGAGGAGCATGGGGAGGAGCCTCAGGAGGAGAGAGAAGTAAAGCTGGATTACCCGAAAGAATTTATCCGTCAGGATACATCGTGCCGGTATATGAAAGAAATCCATGAGATGGCTGTGACAGGAAAGAGCATTTCCGCATCTATGGGGACTGAGCTGCCGATGCCCTCGTGGGACGACATTTTGATCCTGGGCGCGCAGCTTGCCCCTATGCCGCTGGATGAACGGGCGGAGGTAAAGACGGAGACTGTGATCGGAAAACATGCGGCAAAGCCGCTCACACTCGAAAATCCGGTGTTTATTTCCCATATGTCCTTCGGGGCTCTTTCCAGGGAAGCAAAGATATCACTCGCAAAAGGGTCTGCTATGGCGCACAGTGCCATGTGTTCCGGTGAGGGCGGTATTCTTCCGGAGGAAATGGCGGCAGCAGATAAGTACATATTTGAATACGTGGGAAATCTATACAGCGTGACGCCGGAAAACCTGCGTAATGCCGACGCTGTTGAAATTAAGATCGGGCAGGGGACAAAGCCCGGAATGGGCGGACATCTTCCGGGGGAAAAGGTGACGCGGGAGATCAGTGAGGTCAGAAATAAACCGATGGGAAAAGACATTATTGCTCCGTCCAGATTCCCGGGGATTGAGACAAAAGACGACCTGAAAAATCTGATCACCCAGCTCCGGTATGCTTCGGAGGGAAGGCCTGTGGGCGTGAAGCTGGCTGCGGGCAGGATCGAGAAGGATCTGGAATTTTGTGTTTATGCGGAACCCGATTTTATTACCATCGACGGGCGCGGCGGAGCGACGGGCTCATCACCGAAGCTGCTGAGGGATTCGGCAAGCGTTCCTACGATCTATGCCCTTCACCGGGCAAGAAAATATCTGGACAGTATTCATTCCGATATCAGCCTGATCATTACAGGGGGATTAAGAGTATCGTCTGACTTTGCGAAAGCGATCGCAATGGGGGCGGATGCCGTTGCTGTGGCATCAGGTGCGCTTATTGCGATGGCATGCCAGCAGTATAAGATATGCGGCACGGGAATGTGCCCGATGGGAATTGCGACTCAGGATAAGGATCTGAGGGCGCGTCTCCACGAAGACGCGGCTGCTGCGAGAGTGGCAAACTATCTTAATGTATCTTTAGAAGAGCTTAAAATGTTTGCACGTATTACAGGACATGATGATCTGCATGACCTCTCTGTTGATGATCTGTGTACAATAAGCAGGGAGATCAGCGAGTATACGGATATTCCCCATGCATAGGACTGGATTTATTGGATGCCGTCTTGCAGTACCATCTTAAATTTACTATAATAATAAAAAAATTTACGTATTTTGTCGGAGGAATGAGATGGAAACGGTGTTAAAACGAGTGCTCACAGCCATAACTGTTATGGCTGTGGCATTGCTGCCAGCGGGACGGGCATATGCCGAGCCCGCGTCTTCTGATGCGCAGGCTGAAGCAGGGGTGGAGCCGGTATCGGCGACTCAGCCGGCGCCGATCGACCCGGGAGCGGCCACAGAGGGTATGACTTTTGAGGAGGCGAGGCAGGCGGCTTATGATATACTGCCGGAGACAAACAGTCTGGACGGATGGCCTCAGGGGCCCCAGGTGTACGGCAATGCCGCCATTGTAATGGATATCGACAGCGGCGCTGTCGTTTACGGGAAACGGATCAACGATCCCCATTATCCCGCGAGTATCACAAAACTGCTCACCGCTCTGGTCGCGCTGGAGAATGCGAGTCTTGACGATGAAGTGCTCTTCTCCCAGGAGAGCATCGATATCTTAAGATCGGATTATGCCAGCATCGGAATGCGCCCGGGGGAGATCATCAGCCTGAATGACGCCATGTACGGAATGCTCCTGGCGTCCGGCAACGAAGTGGCGTATGCCATTGCCGAGAATGTGGGGACTCAGATGGGCGGCGGGTATGATACCTTTATCCAGGAGATGAATGACCGCTCGGCAGAGCTTGGATGTACGGGATCTAACTGGGTCAACGCCAACGGGCTTCACGACGAACTGCACTATACGACCGCACACGATATGGCGCTGATCTCAGCAGAACTCTATAAACACGAAGAGTTCCGCACGATCACCCAGACTCTGAATTATACGATCGGGCCCACGAATCTTGTAAATGAGTCCCGGACTTTCCAGCAGAACCATAAGATGCTGCGTCCTCAGCATGAAAAGTATTATGAATACTGTACCGGAGGAAAGACCGGATATACGGACGATTCCAGGACAACCCTTGTGACGATGGCGGACAATGGGACGCTGCAGCTCGTGGCAGTGCTGCTCCGTGACGACGGAAATGTGTATGACGATACAAGAGCCATGATGGAATATGTATTCAACAACTTCTCAAAAGTACCGCTGAAGGATCAGCCAAAACCGGAGGAAGTCAGGGAATACTCCGGCGATGAAGCATATGTGCTTCTTCCGGAGGGGATCGGGTTCTCATCTCTGGACCATGAGATTACGATCAGTGACGAGCGGACGGCAGCGGGCAGGATCACATTTTACTATGAAGGGCAGAATGTGGGAAGCGCTGATGTCATTCTGACCCCGGAGTACGTGGAAGAGACGACGGGATATACGACCCACCTTGAAATCAGTGATCCCGCCGGCGGAACTGCCGCGGGAGAGACAGAGTCAGAAAGTTCCCTGCCTCTGCCGGTGCGCATAGCGATCGGCGCGGCGGCAGCCATTGCCGTGGCTTTTATCCTGATGCTGGTGCTGAGATACCGGATGATAAAGAGAAGAAGGCGTGCGGCGATACGCAGAAGAAGGCAGCGCGCAAGGATGAGACATCACAGAAGATAGAAATTACAGGTACTGCCTGCGGTAATCCGTGGGCAGTATTTTCATGATATCTTTAAATGCAGCAGTAAATTTGCTCTGGCTTTCATAACCGACAGCGCGGGCGATGGAGGCGATGCTTGCGTCGCTGGTGCGTAGCAGAGCGGCCGACTTTGTGATCCGGTATTGCTTCATATAAGAAGCCACCGGCATTCCGTATACGGATTTAAAAACGCTTTTCAGAGTAGCGGTATTGATGAGATATTCTCTGGAAAGAGCCTCGATCGTATAACGGCATTCCGGGTGCTCCGTCATCCGGCGGTGGATCTCCTTGATGATCTCCACCTGACGGGAATACTGGAGATCCAGAGCCTTTTCCCCGTCCGGATCCTCCATGCTCAGGAAGAAGAGGAGCTCCTGGCATTTCAGCTTCAGGTATGGGAGCTTTAACTGTTCCGGCAGATCGTAGACTTCAGAAAACACATGCTCTATACGGCTGTTCGCCGGGATGGCGGCAGTCTCTTTTACCCCGCAGAATTTCCGGCAGAGGGCCCCCGCGTCTATATGGGCTTCTGCCATAAGCTCCGGAAGGGTTTCATTCAAAATGGAAAGATCCAGCAGGATCGTCACGCCTTCATAGTAGCCGAGGGGAAGCGAGATCCTTGAGTCCGAGCATTTATCGGTAAAGTGGAAGGAAAGGTCTCCGCCTCCGTAATACAGGCTCAGTCCGTCTTTCATCTCCCAGCCGATGCGTCCTGTCCTGCAGTGGTCGACAGACAGTACAGAACTGCCGTGCCTGTGGTGGAAATGAAAGCAGTCGGCCAGGTAATAATGGTAGGAAAAGCGGATCCCGGGATACAGGTCAAAAGTCTCTGTCAGGAGCTTTGACTCTGCCGGGACTTTTGCATCCTCAGCTCTGCGTACTGTCTGCGTGCCGTCCGGGTGATGGAAGATTTCGGTCAGCTGCCCGGCGGGTACTTCCGCCAGCTTTTGTTCTACATGTTCCAGTGCGTTATTCATAGCGCTCTCCTTAATCTGACTGCTCCGGGCAGGTGATCTTTCCGAGTTTCTCGATCATGTGATGGAGCACCTGGGCAAGTTCTGTATCAGCGGTCTTATAGTACATCTCCTTCCCCTCCCGGCGGCTGACGATCAGCCCGCTGCTCTTTAAGAGACGGAGATGGTGGGATACTGCCGGGCTGGTCATATTTACGATGGCTGCGATATTGAGGACACATTCCTCACAGTGGCACAGCAGCCAGAAGATGCGGAGTCTGCTCGGATCGCCGAGCTGCTTTAACGCTTCTGATACTCCCGCGATCTCATTTTCGCCCGGGAGATGCTCTCTTATCTTTTCTTCATTGTGGCAATGTTCAAGAGGAAGATG
>DXEY01000166.1 GCA_019114745.1 Candidatus Mediterraneibacter colneyensis
AAATAGAAAAATGCTTTAAATTGTCAGATAATTTGATAATATACTATTTTATACTAATTTATCAGATAATTTATATGTGAGATATTATCAGTAATAATTCTTATTATATTCGCTTTTTCCTTTATTTTCACTGTTTTATTTGATAATCGCAAAAAAAATATGACAGGATCCTTGTCCTGTCATACACAATTTCAAATTGTTTTTTTCTTAAAACATATCCGTCGGTCCGCTATTTTTCTCTGCCGCATCGGGATTGACCACATTTTCCATCCTCTGGATCTTCACAAACATGACCGAACAGATAAACGCGCCGATAATGGACGCAGCCGCCATCCGCACAGGATCGGCAGCCAGCCATCCGAACACTCCCAGCTCCGTGAACGCCACAGACCCTGTGTTCAAAACAATATGGAGAAACGCCGGCGCCCTGAACGACCCGAATTTTTCGTAAACATAAGAGAGCATAAGGCCCAGCAGGAACGCATAGATCATCTGCGTGGTATTGGAGTGCAGAAATGCAAACAACACAGAGGACCAGATCGCCGCATACCAGAACGGCTGCCTCTCATGCAGTCTTTTATACAGAATCCCCCGGAACATCAGTTCTTCAGATATCGGGAGCAGGATACCAAGCCCGATGATCTGTTCTGCGATCCCCGCCGAATACATGGACTCTGCCGTCTGCTGGTACGCCGCGTCAGAAAACACCGCCTGCGCCATCACCATCAGGCATGTCACTACAATACTGCCCACAGCTCCGAGCACCAGGATCGTCCAGTATTCCCTCAGCGGCTCTTTCTTCGGAAGCGCAATGCCACAGGCCTTCTCCAGACGCCTGTCCTTCGCAAAAAGGATCCCCGTCAGTATCATCGTGGCAAGCCCGGAAACTGTAGCGATCACAACCTGCCACCTCAGGATCATCTCCATCGCCGGTTCCAGAGCCCGCGCGTAAGAATCCCAGATATCCTGGATCGTAAGTGCAGTCCCGTTCCCGGCTTCCCGCATCAGCCCGGCATATGCCTGCGCGATATAGGGGAGTTCCATCCCGAGCCGGATCAGAAACTGGGTGGCGCTCTGGATCAGAAGAAAGCCGAGCAGCGGTCCTGCCAGGCTCCAGAACGGGTTCTTCCGCTGAATCTGGTTTTTCATTCCACATCACCCGCTTTCCCGAGGATCCACTCCCGTATCTCGTCCGGATTTCCGCAGGCAGTCCCCTGAACCATCTCAGGCCTTCCGCCTCCCCTTCCTCCGAACAGCGCATTGAACTCTTTTACCATCTGCCGCATGTCGGCAGTCCTGCTGCCCATGACATACCGGTATCCATCTTTCTCACTGCCGTGAAAAACAGCGCACAGGCTGTGCCCGTCCTCCAGAATACGGTTCATGAGCCCGCGCATGGAATCGCCCTCAAGCTCTTCCGTAAAGATACAGACAGCCTGTCCGTCTTTCGGGATCATCTCCGCCCGGCACTCGACGAGCATCTTCTCTTTCTCACCCAGCTTGTATTTTAAGGAACGGTTTTCTTCCTGAAGCTGCCGCACCGCCTCCGCAGTCTCATTCACTTTCGCGCACAGCATGGCAGATACTTCCTGTGCCTGTTCCTGCTTTACCGCATAGTCCGCAAGCGCCCGGCTTCCGCAGAGCATCGTCACCCGGACGCCTCCCTTATATCTCTGTACATGGGTCAGTTTGATCAGCCCGATCTCCCCTGTGCGCTTTACGTGAGGGGCGCAGCAGGCACACACATCATACCCGGGGACTACTATGACCCTCACCTGGCCTTCGATCTCGATCTTGCTGCGGTACTCCATACCGGCAAGCTCTTCCTCTGACGGATAGAGCGTCTGGATCTCCAGGTTTTTCCACACCGCGCGGTTCGCTTCCCGTTCGATCCCAGCGAGCTGTTCTCTCGTAAGCTCACCGCTGAAATCCATCGTGCAGTCCTCGCTCCCGAGGTGGAATCCCACGTTATTATAGCCGTACCGGGCATGAACCAGTCCGGACACGATATGTTCTCCGCTGTGCTGCTGCATTTTCATAAAACGCTCTTCCCAGTCGATCCTGCCATGCACCCGGCTTCCCTCTTCAAGCGGGGCGTCTGTCAGATGCACGACCGTCCCGCCGCACTCCCGGACATCGGTCACCCGCACGCCGTCCAGAAATCCGGTATCTGCATACTGTCCGCCTCCCTCCGGGAAAAAAGCCGTGCGGTCAAGTTCGACCGCATAGCGCCCATCCTGCTCCCGGCAGGCAGTGACAACCGCATCAAACTCTGCGAGATGGCTGTCCTGATAAAAGAGTTTCTCTGTCATAGCTGTTACATCCTTTCCGGCGCGTCAAATCCGAGCAGGCTGATACACGTCTCGAGCACTCTCCTCGTCAGCACGAGAAGCGCGATATATCCCGCCTTTTTCTCCTCATCCTCTTCCGAGAGGATCTTTGTCTCATGGTAGAATTTGTTAAATTCATTTGCCAGTTCATAAATATATGCACACAGCTTATGAGGCGCCGTCTCTTCATAGACCGCTTCAAACACGTCATTGAACTTCAGCACCTGGAGCATCAGAGATTTTTCATATTCATTCTGCGCAGGCAGGATGGAAAGTCCGTCCAGATTTCCGCCTGCTTCCAGATACTTGTTCAGGATCGACTTGATCCTGACGATCGTATATAAGATGTACGGCCCGGTATTTCCTTCAAAGGAAGTAAATCTGTCCACGTCGAACACATAGTCTTTGGAAGCCTGATTGGACAGGTCGCCGTATTTGATCGCGGCAAGCCCGACGATCCGGGAGGTGCGTTCTGCCTCCTCCTGCTCTACCGTCCGGTTGTCCATAATCTTCCGGTACATCTCTTCGTTGATCTCACGGATCAGATTTTCCAGACGCATCACGCCGCCGTCACGGGTCTTGAACGGTTTGCCGTCTTTGCCGTTCATCGTTCCGAACCCAAGGAATTTCAGGCCTGTCTCAGGGGAGACGATGCCCGTCTTTTTCGCACACCGGAACACCTGGGTGAAATGGAGCTCCTGGCGCTTATCCACCACATAGATCACCTGGTCGGGATCATAGTCCTGCTCCCGCTCTACCAGGGTAGCAAGGTCGGTCGTATCATACAGCGCCGCGCCGTCCGACTTCAGGATCATACAGGGCGGCACTTCCTTTTTATCAGACTCCTCCTGCACGTCCACGACAAGAGCGCCCTCATCATAGCGGGCATACCCTTCATCCTTGAGCCGCTGCACCATATCCGGGATGTATTTCTGGGCGTCGGATTCCCCTTTCCAGAGATCGAACTCCACATTCTGCCTCTCATAGTTCTTCTTCAGATCCGTCACCGACACATTCATAATGTGATCCCAGACTGCCCGGTATCCCCGGTGTCCGCTCTGCAGCAGATAAGTCGCATGCAATGCTTCTTCCCGGTAGTCCTCATGCTCTTTCGCATAGGCGCTCGCCGTGGGATAGATCTCCTCCAGCTCGCTGATCGTAAACGGGGCTTCCTTCGGATATTCTCCTTCATAAGAGTCGTCAAAATACGGAAGCTCGGGCTGCCGTTTCTTAAGTTCGGTAATGATCAGCCCCATCTGATATCCCCAGTCGCCCAGATGGATATCGCCGATCACACGGTTTCCTTTATATCTCAGGATCCGCTTTACGCTCTCGCCGATGATGGCGGAACGCAGATGTCCCACGTGGAGAGGTTTCGCCACATTCGGCCCGCCGTAATCGATCATGATCGTCTGCGGCTCTTTCTCATCCTCCACTCCGAGTTTTTCTTCTTTTGACATCTCACTGAGGTATGACGCAACGCTCTCTTTAGACAGCTTCAGGTTGATAAATCCGGGCTTCACTACATCCACGGATTCAAAATATGTGCTGTCCTTCAGATGTCCGGCGACATCCTCGGCGATCATAAACGGCGCCTTCTTATACTTCTTCGCTCCCGCCATCGCCCCGTTGCACTGATATTCACACAGATCCGGGCGGTTGGAAAGGGTGACTTTTGCAAGCTCCTCATCGTAGCCGGCTTTCACAAAAGCCTCTCTCATCTCTATTGTGATCATTTCCAGCAATGTCTTCAATTCTTCCACACTCCTCTTTCTCCATATGCATGTTATTCTACCATAGAAAGAGGGTAGACGGCAAGTCATGAGCCGACAAGAAAATCCTCGACAACCCCATCCTTTTCCACTTATAATAAACAGGATTCTATTTTAAGAAAGGAAGAGACATATGAAAATAGGTTCACACGTCGGCATGAGCGGCAAAGAGATGCTTTTAGGTTCCGCAAAGGAAGCCGTCTCCTACGGTGCCGATACATTTATGTTTTATACCGGAGCCCCGCAGAACACCAGGCGTAAGGAAATCAGCGAGCTGAATATCGATCCTGCCTGGGAATATATGAAGGAGCACGGCATTGAGGACATCATTGTCCACGCGCCCTACATCATCAACCTCGGAAATACCGTCAAACCTGAAACATTTTCCCTCGCGGTAGAATTTCTCGCAAAGGAGATCGACCGCACGGTAAGCTGTAAAAGCCACACTCTGATCCTGCACCCCGGCGCGCATGTAGGGGCAGGCGTCGAAGCAGGAACTTCCCAGATTGTCAAAGGCCTGAACGAAGTACTCACGGCAGACACAGACTGTCTGATCGCCCTTGAGACAATGGCCGGAAAAGGCTCAGAGATCGGGCGCTCGTTTGAAGAGCTCGCACGTATCTATGACGGAGTCGTCCACAACGGGAAACTGCGGGTATGCTTTGACACCTGCCACACCAGCGACAGCGGCTACGATATCATCCACCGCTTCGACAGCGTCATAGAAGAGTTCGATCGCGTCATCGGGAAAGACCAGATCGCTGTATTCCACATCAATGACAGTAAAAATGCTCCCGGCGCCGCAAAGGACAGACATGAGAATATCGGATTCGGGCAGATCGGTTTCGACGCGCTCAACTATATCGTACACCACCCGGATTTTGAAGAGATCCCGAAAATACTGGAGACGCCGTATATTCCTTCCCCCACCGCTCCGAAAAAATCATACGCACCATATAAGTATGAAATCGAAATGCTGAGAAAAGGACAATTTGATCCTGACCTGAAAAATAATATCATCAAAAATATGTCTTGACATTTTGTACTTCCGTATGTATTATTGTATTAAACATATAATACAAGTGTTTTACAGAAAACGAGGTGATCAAATGCCATGGAACCTGGATAACGACCGCCCTATCTACCTCCAACTGATGGAGCGGATTCAGCACGACATCATTTCCGGCGTTTATCAGCCGGGCGATAAGCTTCCTTCCGTACGTGACCTCGCAGTAGACGCAGCAGTAAATCCAAACACAATGCAGAAAGCACTGTCTGAGCTGGAGCGTTGCGGGCTTGTCTACTCTCAGCGTACCAGCGGCCGCTTTATTACGGATGATGCATCTATGATATGCGGAATGAGGAAAGAGCTCGCTCAGGAGCACATCACTCTGTTATTTAAACAGATGCGCCAGTTAGGCTTTTCCGACGAGGAAACACTGGAAATGATGAAACAATCATTAAAGGGGGAAAACAATGAGACCGATTCTTGAATGTAAGAGACTGACAAAAAAATTTGGTAACTTTTTTGCCCTTTCCAATCTGGATCTCTCGCTTGACCGGGGTCAGATCGTCGGGCTTTTAGGACCGAACGGCAGCGGAAAGACTACTCTGATCAAACTTGCGAACGGGCTTCTCGTGCCTACAGACGGACATATTATGATCAACGGCATGGCTCCCGGAACCGCAACAAAAAAGATCGTATCCTATCTTCCTGACAGAAGCTTTTTCAGCAATCAGATGAAGGTAAAGGAGATTCTCACTTATTATGCTGATTTTTATAAAAATTTCAGCACAGAACGCGCCGTTAAAATGCTTGATACGCTCGAAATCGACCGCAACGCGCGCTTTAACGCTCTCTCAAAGGGTACGAGAGAAAAAGTACAGCTCGTCCTTGTCATGAGCCGCGATGCGGATCTGTACATCCTGGACGAACCGATCGGCGGTGTAGATCCCGCCGCCAGGGATTATATCCTTCAGACAATACTTACAAACTATAATGAGAATGCCGCTGTCCTGATCTCTACCCACCTGATCTCCGATATCGAAAACGTGCTTGACCGGGTGGTCTTCCTTCAGAACGGGCAGCTCGCAGTCAATGCGGCTGTGGATGAGATCCGTACAAAATACGGCAAATCCGTGGATGCTTTATTCCGGGAGGTGTTCAAATGTTAGGAAAACTTATCAAATATGATTTGAAAGCAGCATCAAAGCTTTTTATCCTGCTGCACGGGATTTATTTCCTGATATGTGTCGTTTCCCGCTTCTTTTATATGGACAGACTGAATTTTTTCAGGCCGGACGAACCGCTCGTCATTTCCCTGACTCTTTTTGTCTGCCTTATGACGCTTTTGATATCCGCGCTGTCGATTTTCACCTGGCTGCAGATAGCTTTCCGTTTCTACCAGAATCTGTTCAGCAAAGAAGGCTACCTTTCATGGACCCTTCCTGTATCCGGGCCGCAGCATTTATGGGGCAAGATCATATCCGGCTATATCCTGATGGCGTTAGACATCATCGTAATCTCAGCCGGTATCCTGCTGCTTGTGACCGGATCAAATGTAACAACGGCATACAGCGTAATTGCTGATCAGATCACACAGGAAATGGGAATTTCCATCAGCTCCTTCAGCGCCATCCTGTTTGCTGTCTGCCTGATAAGCGCTGTCGGTTCTGTAATCATGATCTATTTTTCTGTTGCCGTAGGACAGTTATTCCCGAGCCACCGGGTGCTCGGCGCCATAGCCGCCTATTTTATCACATCTTTTGTGATACAGGTACTCAGCGTGATCCTCATGATCATCTTCGGGTGCTTTCCGGGATATGAATTTTATGCGGCACAGGGAAGTACAATGACCGATTTTCTGTCAGGGATCCTCACTCTGAGCATTGCTCTGACACTGGTCATAACAGTCATACAGTACATTGCAACACACTATATCATGAAAAAGAAGATCAACCTTATATAAGGACCGGGACGCCGGAAAATCGTACAATAAAAAGGAGCTGTCGCCACAGCTCCTTTTTTTCAGCGTCTGAGCGGAGTCGAACCGCCGCACATGCCTCCGGAGGGCATTGCTCTATCCACTGAGCTACAGACGCGCTTTCTGCTGACGAGGGGAACGAAGCGCTCCCCTCTACAGCCTTAACTATCCTAGCATAATTTTACGGAAAAGTAAAGACTTTTATCTCTGACAGCTCAGTCAGTGCCTCCGGCGCCATCTCTTTATGGTAATACACAATGCTGACGCCGCGCTCCCCAGGAGCAGGGCAGCCACTGCGGCAACAGGGATTTCCGCATCATCCCCTGTCTTTGGCACGTGCTTTACATTCTCATTTTCCGGCATCGTTATATGAAGCTGCTGCCGGACATCCTCCAGATCGGTATGGCTGCTGATCTCGACACCATCCTGATACAGATACTCAAACACAGAGATCGTCCACCCTTCCAGCTCCGATGCATCAACCTCAAACCGCACATCCACATCCATACTGGCAGCGTCTGCCGTAAATTCTGTCTCGGACATTAAAACCGCGCTTTTTCCATCCTTGCTTTCCCGCAGCGGTTCCCCCGTCCTCTGATCGACCAGAATCCCCTTTAATCTATATGTCACGCCGGGGCACAGATTTTCCATGCTGACGGTATCCACCGCCTCCACGAGCCCCGGCTCTGCCTGTCTGGTGTTCGTCGCCGCATTGTGCACGCTGGTCTTTGTGATTCTTGTAGCGTCATTTTCGACGAGCACGCGCCCCGTCTCTTCTCCGGCTATTCTTCCATCTTCATCTACCGTAAACTCAAAGACCGTATCCTTCTTAACATATCCGGGGAGCGTCTCCACCTCCCGGACACAGTATGTCCCGGGCAGGAGGCGTTCCAGAGTAATCGTCCCGTCGCTTCCGGTTACAAATAACTCTTCCGAGTCAGCCCCCAGCGCCTGATCCCACACCGCAAACTTCACTCCCGGAAGCCGCTTCTCAGCGCCGGTCTCTTTCTTATCGATCACGACTTTCGTCGGAACATTTTCTATCTCCAGCTGTTCCAGGACAACTGCCGTATACTGATCCTGATAAGCCAGTTCTACCTCCCAGGATCCGTCGCACTTGACATACCCCGGCGGCTGCCTGCTCTCCGTCACCACATATTTTCCAAGAAACAGATCCTCCGTCTGCGCCTCGCCCCTCTCATCGGTCGTAACTACTGCGGCAGTCTCTCCAGCTTTCAGCCGCAGGGTTCCGTCAGGAGTGACCACGTCTTCCGCTGCCGTTACCGTAAACTCTGCCCCCGCAAGGAGCTCGCCTGTCTCCGCGTCCGTCTTGGTCAGATGGATCCTTCCTATGGCGGGCAGATCCGGAAAAACGACCTCTAACGGTGCATCCCAGTTGTGGTTCGTATCAATGGTAAACCTCACGTCGCCCCTGCCCAGCAGATACCCATGCGGAGCCTGGACTTCCCGGAAATAGTAGTCCCCCGCAGGGAGCTTTTCCGGCAGGATAAAAGTTCCGTCCTTATCCGTCTCAAAAATTTCATGCACTTCCTCCTTCGGGTAATAAGTCGTCATCCGGATCACATTTTTCTCTTCGTCCAGGAGACGGAATTTTATATTTGCCGCGGGGATCGTCCTGCCGGAAGTGCCGTCCGTTTTCACAAGGCGAACCGGAGAGACCACTGTTTTATCTTCCAGAATGTAATACAGCGTCTGCCCCTCCCGGGAGACGGTAATCTCGAAATCTTTCACCTGAACAAGCCCGGGAGGCGTATTCTTCTCATGTACGGTATAGGTGTCGTATGCCAGGCCGCCCCGTTCATGTCCGAGCTGTTCCGTGGACGCATAGCCGTTCTCGTCCGTCACGATCTCCACCGTTTCCCCGGTGGTCTTTGACGTGATCTCAAAGATGATGCCTTCAAGGGGCGTTTTCTGATCCTGTCCTTCCTCCAGATCTCCCAGGAATTTGACCAGCCTGAGGTCTCCCCGGATGACCTCCTCCGGCACCTGCACTTCCCGGTAAGTATGCACCGTCTCTTCGCTTCCCTCTGAAGTGATCTTCCTTACATAGACCGTGTCGTTGATCAGATACCCTGCCGCGGGCTTTGTCTCCTGTATCGTCACAGTCCCCAGCGGAAGAACAGGAACGCCTGCCGAATTTGTATAAAAAGGATCTCCTGATACCTTCTGGCTGTCCGTCAGCCTGGCGGCGCCATCTGCATCCGTCCGGAGCACCCAGCTCCTTGCCGGGCCCGCCCCCTGTGCCGCCGGATCACCGTCGTAAAAGCCCGCATAAAACTTCACGGTAAATTCTGCGCCTGACAGCACTGCCGCGCCCTGGGGCTCGTTTTCCCCGGTCTCCGAATCCTTTTTCGAGAGCAGAATGCTCACCGCCGCACTCTGAGGCTGGTCTTTTGTCTCCACCACGACCGTCTGATCCGCCGCGACGTCCGCTGTATACACTCTGCCGTCCAGAGCGTATCCCGGGGGAGGCGCCAATTCTCTGATATAATATTTTCCGACCGGGAGCTCCACCGTATTCGTCACGCCGTCTGCTCCGGCGGTCAGGACGGCAGTCTGCGCCGTGCAGGAAGCGTCCGTGTACACCCCGTATTTTGCCCCTGCCAGGGTGTAACAGCCGTTGCCTGCCGTAAGCCGGGTATTGGCGGAACTCTTCTTCAGGTTCAGCCTGCCGTTGTAATCCCGGTGGATCGAAAAGATCCCTGATAGCGACTGATATCCCCGCTGATATCCTTCCGTTCCCGGCGTTCCCACTGCCGCCAGCGTCTGGGACGTGGCAAATATATTTCCCCGCACCGTTCCTGACGCCTTATCCACAGAAGTTACGGTGTAAGTATAGTCGTACTTCATCCCTTCCTCCGGTGCGGCAGCTCCGTGCTGGGAACAGTCCACCTCTGCGCTGCCTGCGCCCGAGAGGATGCCGGTAAAGCTCCCCAGCGTCACGCCATGTACCGTGTGTCCGTTTCCTCCGTCCACCGCGTGGACTGTACCCACGCCGGAAAACCTGTCTCCCACCTCCGGGAACCTCTCGCTGCCACGCATCGAAGCCACTGACGCCCGGGAGCGTTTCTCCGGCGTTTTCCCGAAGGTGACATCGACGACTTTCGTCACCGCAGAGGCTGTGATCTCTCTTGTATAAGACGTAGTTTCCTCCAGGCTCTCAGGCTCAAGCTCGATCCCGTCTTCCGTCCGGATCGCGACCGATATCACCGTCTGCTCCCGTGCCCCGGCGTCCAGCCTGATAAACGTATGCGCCGGGATATCCAGGCGTTTTTCTCCGGAATCAAGCACATGTTCTTCTCCATGCGGATCTGTAAGCCTCACCCTGCCGTCTCCGTGCACCCGCACAACGATCCCACACAGGCCGTCCTTCTTTCCACCTGTTTCTTCCGCGGCGTCCCCCGCGCTTTCCGCACGGACTCCGGCTCCCGAGCCCGCTGCAAGCAGAACAGAAAACAGTACCACGGCTGCAAGGGCAGTTTTTATACAGAAACTTCTCATCCTGCTGCCCTCCCCTGCCGGCGCTCCGTGCCGATGCAGAGCTTTCCGGTGCTCCGCTCATACCGGTAGACGCGGCTGCTCAAAACTTCTTCCTGTTCCACCTGCGTCTCATTGATCTCACTCACCATCGCCTCCAGTTCTTCGCAGCTTATGCCGCTGCGGCAGGGCGTAATGATGACCTCATGCACACTGCTCGGGAGCACATAAAAATCGGTCTGCAGGATATTCCCGATCATTTCCATGATATGCGGATAGGCGATACACGCAGCGCCATAGCTCTTAATATGATTTGTGAGCACATACATCCCGTCTCTCTCCTCATCCTGACCATCCAGAAGATTCCCCGGTATGTCTGCGTCCCTGACTCCCGCGCTTCTACCCAGGATCTCCCTGAGGGCATGCTTCATGGTAAAAAATTCTGCCGGGAGCAGGTGTTTCACATTTTTCAGGGCGTCTTCCCACAGCCGATCCTTCTGCACCTGCCACTGTTTCATGTGGTCCAGACTGACAGCCATCGCCGCCGTGCCTTCCTCCGTGATCTCAAGGAGCACATAAAAGACAACCGACAGATCCAAAAATTCAATATGCGGGACACCTTTCAGATAATCCCGGTTCTGCTCTGTATTGATCAGTTTAAATACGATCCGGTCCTTCACCCCCTCATAGCGCAGGATATAATTGTATTCCCACGACTTCTCCTGTTTGACCGCATTGTAGAACGCCAGGATATTATCCACGATCTTTTCCACAGGCACGCCTGCCTGATAGTGTTCATAGTACTCCTCCAGATAGATCGTCGGCGAAATATTGATACCCGGAGTCATGA
>DXEY01000167.1 GCA_019114745.1 Candidatus Mediterraneibacter colneyensis
GCATAGAGAAGATGTGACCTGTAAAACAAGAAAAAAAGAGGGAACTCCCGATACTGATAACTCAGTATCAAAAGTTCCCTCTTTTTCTGCCGGATGTCACACCAGCTCAGCATTTTTGTGTATCGTCTCACGTATCACATTTTCCACATAATCTCCGATGTGTTTCTTTGTATCTTTATCCAGTTCGTCAGGATAGATCGGTTTGCCGTACTCGATGACGACGTGGGTTTTCTTTACCTTCGGAAAATGGTTTTCAAAGATCTCCGCAGTATTGTTCATGGAGACCGGGATGATCGCGCATCCGGTCTTGGTGGCGATCTTCAGGGCGCCGTCTCGGAACGGCAGCATACTCAGTTCCTCGCCGCTGTTGCGCGTCCCCTCAGGAAATACGCAGATCGAGATCCCGTTTTTGATATCGTCGATCGCCTGGAGGATTGTTTTCAGCCCTTCCTTCGGGTTCTTGCGGTCAAGGAACAGGCAGTGTACTCTCTTCATCCAGGAAGTGAGCGTGAGATAGCGCTCCATTTCCTTCTTTGCGATATAACCGGTCAGCCGCCTGCATCTGCTGTATGTCAGCAGGATGTCAAAGTAGCTCCGGTGATTTCCGATGTAGAGCACCGGCTCGTCGGGAATGTTTTCTTCTCCGATCACAGTCGCCTTTGTGCCGGCTATTCTCAGGATCACTTTAAATCCCCACTGTACGATACGCAGAGAACTGATATCACATGCGTACGGATTGAATTTATGCAGGATCCACTCCACGATCAGGATCGGGATGGTCAGCGTCAGGAACAGGATCAGAAAGATCACAATACATATAAAGCGAATCATAGGATCGTCCTCATTTTCTCTTGATTAGTAACAGGCGCGGGTATTGCTGCGCAGTAACCATTATACAGCGGGCATATGGAAAAAACAAGCCTGAAGTGCCGTTCATATTTCCTCCTGCCGTTACATATGATTATAGGGAAAAATACTGTGGGGACAGGAAATGAGACGTACAGCGGTTCTTTTCGTGCTGCCGCTCCTGCTGACGGGATGCGCGGCTTCGCATGACAGCACGCAGAAAGTAAGAGATCTGGAATTTACCGTCGTTGAGCGGGAGGATGAGCCTGAAAAGCTGCAGGATATGATCCGCGAGAAACGGGAAGAACCGTTTCAGATATTTTATGCGGATCAGGGAGTCCTCTATATAGCGGAAGGATATGGGAGCCAGCCGACGACAGGGTACAGCGTGGAAGTCAGGGAATTGTATGAGACGGAGGATGCTGTCCGTATCCGGACGAATCTTCTCGGCCCGGAGAAAGGGGAGGAGACAAAAGAGATCACCACATATCCCTATGTGGCGGTACAGCTTGAATACATTGAAAAAGATGTTTTGTTTGATTGAGGAGGAGAGATATGGAACTGATCAGAAAACCGATCCATTATACGCAGGAGGGGAAGAGCATCTTTGACCAGTTTTATCTGGACGAGGATTATAATGTACCGGATCAGAAAGAGGACGTGCAGCGGATCGTCTGCGGCACTGCCCAGATTCGGGCGGAAGATATCCGTCCGGTGGAGAACTATATCAGGGTTACGGGGAAGGTGTATTTCAGGATCCTCTATATGACAGCGTCCGGGGATCCGAAGCCTGCGGCGCTTGAAGGACATGTGCCGTTTGAGGAGATGGTGTATGCCGAGAGCGACGGGAATGAGACGTTCTTTCTGCGGAACAGCAGGATCGAATTTACCCCGTCTGTAGTTCATTCGCGCAAGCTGGGGCTCAAATTCATGGCGGAGATCGAGATCGGCAGGGAGTGGATCCGGGACGAAGAGCTGACAGAAGACATTGAGAGCGATGTGCCCGTATATCTTAAGACAGCAAGGATGAACCTGCTCAAACTGAGCGTTTCCAAAAAGGATACATACCGGATCAGGGAAGAGATCACCCTGCCCGGGACAAAGGAGAGCATCGGGCAGATGCTGCTTACGGATATCAGCGTCAGGAAGCTGGATATCAGGATGGGACAGGACGAAGTTCTGTTGCGGGGCGAGTTGCTTCTGTTCTGTATGTACCTGTCCGCCGGGGAAAAAACGGACTGGACCGAGCAGAGCGTGCCCTTCGAGGGACGCATCATCTGCGACGGGGCGGCGGAGCAGATGTACTACCATATCCAGCACAGTCTGGAAGATACGCTGACGGATATCCGGCTGGATGAGGACGGGGAGATGCGTGTCGTCGGGATCGAGGCGACGCTCTCGCTGAGGATGGATCTTTTTGAAGAGGAAGATACGGCAGTGCTCAGCGATCTTTATTCCCTGGAGAGAAAATGTACCTTTGACACCCGTGAGATCTCTCTGGAAGAGCTGCTGATGCAGAATCAGTCAAAGTGCAAAGTGGCAGAGCGGATGTCCCTTCCCGAACTGAAAGAAGATGTACTGCAGATCCTCCACAGCCGGGGGAGCATACAGGTGGAGAGCGAGGAGCATCAGCCGGACGGGATCCGGATCGAAGGGATCCTGCATCTGTCGTTTCTGTATCTCAGGGGCGACGATGCGGAACCGTATGGGAACTGGCAGGGAATGATCCCGTTTTCTTATCTTGTCGAATATCCCGACATGCCGGAAGATGTGGTCAGCAGCCTGTCCTACCATGTAGAACAGCTTGCCGTTACACTGGCGGGGAGCGAGACTGTCGAGGTGAAAGCAGTGCTGTCGTTTGATGTATTTTTGAGAAAGACAGTACGGCTTCAGGTGATCACGGATGTAAATATGGAGCCGCTGGATATGGGAGCGCTCGGGGAACAGCCGGGGATCGTGGGGCACATTGTACAGGAAGGCGAAGATCTCTGGGAGCTGGCAAAAAAATATATGACAACGGTACAAGGCATTAAGGAAATAAATGGTCTTAATGACGAAAAAATCTCACAGGGGGATAAATTGTTGATTTTTAAAGACAATATGAGTATACTATAAGCACACTGTATACAAGATACAGCACACAATATTGATACACTTACGGATAAATGATAGGGAGGACACAGGATGAATCAGATTGAACTGAAAGCACTGGCAAAGATCAATCTGGGGCTGGATGTACTGGGAAAGAGAGCGGACGGCTACCACGATGTGCGCATGATCATGCAGTCGGTCTACCTGTACGACACTGTCAGGCTCGAGCGGACGGATGAGCCGGAGATCAGCGTGGCGTCAAATCTCAGATTCCTGCCTACAGGTGAAGATAATATCGCATATAAAGCGGCGAAACTTCTGAAAGACGAGTTCGGCATCAGCGGCGGAGTCCGGATCACGCTGAACAAGCATATCCCCGTGGCGGCGGGACTGGCAGGAGGCAGTTCCAACGCGGCGGCGGTGCTGTTCGGCATGAACCGGATGTTCCGTCTCGGCCTTTCTCAGCAGGAGCTGATGGATCGCGGCGTGAAGCTGGGGGCGGACGTTCCCTACTGCATCATGAGAGGGACGGTTCTGGCAGAGGGGATCGGCGAGGAGCTGAAGGTGCTGCCCCCGATGCCGAAATGCGCAGTCCTGATCGCCAAGCCGCCGGTCAGCGTATCCACAAAGACGGTATATGAGGCGCTGGACTCCCGGGAGATCGCGTCACATCCTGACATTGACGGGATCATCGACGGACTGGAGACGGGCGATCTGAGAAAGATTGCCGGATGTATGGGAAACGTGCTCGAGGATGTGACCATACCGATGCATCCGGTCATCGAGGAGATCAAACAGGTGATGAAAGATGCGGGAGCAGCCGGAGCGATGATGAGCGGCAGCGGGCCTACGGTGTTCGGCCTGTTTGAGAGCCGCGCCAGGGCAAAGGAAGCGCAGAAGATCATCAGAGAAAAGGCATTGACCAGACAGGTCTATGTGACGAATATACACAGCGTGAGGAGGAATCAGGATGTCCATGGATTTTGAAGTTACGATGAATGAATATCTGCCCCTGAGGGACGTGGTGTTTAATACGCTCCGCCGTGCGATCCTGCGCGGGGAGTTAAAACCGGGCGAACGTCTGATGGAGATCCAGCTCGCCAATAAACTTGGTGTGAGCCGTACCCCGATCCGGGAGGCGATCCGAAAGCTGGAGCTGGAGGGGCTGGTGCTCATGATCCCGAGAAAGGGCGCGGAAGTGGCGGAGATCACAGAGAAAAATCTGCGCGACGTGCTGGAGGTGCGGTGCGCGTTAGAGGAGCTGGCGGTACAGCTCGCCTGCGACCGGATCGACAGGGCAAGGCTGAGAGAACTCCATGCAGCTGCGGCGCATTTTAAGGAAGTGCTGGGCAATGCGGATATTACGGAGCTCGCCGAAGCCGATGAGGCGTTTCATGACGTGATCTTCCAGGCGACGGGAAATAACAGGCTGATCCAACTCTTAAATAACCTGCGGGAACAGATGTACCGCTACCGTATCGAGTACCTGAAAAAGAAAGAGTGCTATCCGCAGCTTCTGAAGGAACATGCTCAGATCATGCATGCCATTGAGGAGCACAATAAAGAGAAAGCGACAGAGATCACGACCCAGCATATCAATAATCAGGTGGATACCGTAGTAGATACGCTGCGCCACAGATAAAAAACTGAATAATTTCTGTACAGATGTCCATACTTCCAGTATCAGTTGACAGATATGGAGGGATTACATATGGGGATCACAGACAGGATTTATTCTAAAATAGAGAAACATGCTGTAAAGATCAGTTTCGCACTGGCGCTCATACTGGCGTCAGTGGTCACTCTGGGGGCGTGCCGCAGGGCGGACGAGGCCTCCCGTGCAGAACTTCAGGCTCATCTGGCGCAGGAGGTTCTGCGTTTTCACGTGCTGGCAAACAGCGATGCCGGCGCGGATCAGGAGCAGAAGCTGGCGGTGCGAGACGCCGCCATTGCCTATATGGAGCGGAATATGCCGGACGTTTCTGATTCCGGTGAGGCAAAGGAATGGGTGCGCAGCCATACCGATGAGATCGAGGAGGTCAGCCGTGAGGCGGCTGCCGCTGCCGGAGAGGATTATCCGGTGAGCGCTGCGGTCACTACATGCTGGTTCCCGGAGAAGAGCTACGGGGACGTGACATTTCCGGAGGGGAATTACGAAGCGCTCCGCATTGAGATCGGCGCCGCCCGGGGACATAACTGGTGGTGCGTGCTTTATCCGTCGCTGTGCTTTCTGGACACTGCCCATGCGGTGGTGCCGGAAGAGGGAAAAGAAAAGTTGAAAAATGTATTGACAGAAGAGGAGTATTCCAGGATAACGGCTGAGACAGAGTTTGAGATCGGCTGGTTTTTCTGGCAGAGATAAAAGATGACAGAGTTTTTGATACGACATTTTATAAAAGATTATCAGGACGTGGAGAAGATATCCGTGCGTACTGCATACGGCGTGTTTGCAAGTATCGTGGGTATCTTCTGCAACGTCCTCCTGTTTATTGTAAAATTTATCGTGGGGCTGGTGCTCCACAGCGTGTCCGTCACGGCGGACGCATTTAACAACCTGTCCGACGCGGGTTCGTCCGTCATCAGTTTTGTGGGAGTCAAGATGGCGGAGAAGCCGGCGGATAAGGATCATCCGTTCGGGCATGGCAGGATCGAGTACATAGCAGCGCTGGTTGTGTCATTCCTTGTGTTGGAAGTAGGGTTTACGTTCCTGAAGGATTCCATCGGCAAGATCATGTCGCCGGAGGCGATGAACTTCCAGGCGGTGTCTGTGGTGATCCTTTTGCTGTCCATCGCCGTAAAGCTGTGGCTGGGGCTGTTTAACCGGAAGCTGGGCGAGAAGATTGATTCCAAAGTAATGATGGCAGTGTTTACAGACTCTATGGGAGATGTGGTAACTACCGGAGCCACCGTCGTTTCCATTCTCTTCTTTGCTGTGACCGGGATCAATATCGACGGATTCGTCGGGGTGGGCGTCGCCCTTGTCGTCATGTGGGCAGGCGTGGGGATTGCCAGGGATACACTGGAGCCGCTGATCGGCGAGGCAATCGACCCGGAGGTGTACCGGGAGATCAAAGCATTTGTGGAAAGCTACGATGGGATCGAGGGAACCCACGACCTGATCGTACACAATTACGGACCGGGGCGGAGTATGGCGTCGATCCATGCGGAAGTACCCAATGACACTGACATCGAGGAATCCCACGAGATCATTGACCGGATCGAACGGGACGCGGCGAAAAAGCTGGATCTCTTTCTCGTGATCCATATGGATCCCGTGGAGATGAAAGACCAGAAGGTGCTCGGCATCCGCGACAAAGCTTCGGAGATCCTCCGTGAACTGGATCCGGCGTGTACGATCCATGATTTCCGGGTTGTTCACGGGGAACATCAGATCAACCTGATTTTTGATATGGTGATCCCGATCGAATATGATGAGAAGAAGAGAAAGGAGCTTCCGCTTCTTCTTGAGGAGCGCATCAAAGCGGTGGATCCCAGATATGAATGTGTGATCACTGTGGATTATGACTATGTTGCAAAAGAGGACGAGTGATACAGATGAGGAGTGACAGAGGTATGACAGGTTATAACGGACAGGGAAGATATGAGTTTGAAGGAAGGGTACGTTACAGCGAGATCGACCACAGGGGCACAATAACGCTGCCGGCGCTGATCAATTATTTCCAGGACTGCAGTATCTTCCAGTCGGAGGCGATCGGACTTGGCACAGAGAGGCTCAGAGAAGAGAAAAAGGCCTGGGTGCTGTCCTACTGGCAGGTGATCGTGGACCGTTATCCCGGGCTGTGCGAACAGGTGACAACAGGTACGTTTGCGACAGAGTTCAAAGGACTGTACGGTTACCGCAATTTCTATATGAAAGACGGGGAGGGGAAGATCCTTGCCCGCGCCAATTCAATCTGGGTGTTTATGGATCTGGAGAAGGGACGCCCGGCGCGCCCGACGGCGGAGCATATCGAACCTTACGGTACGTGTGAGCCGCTTGACATGCCGTACGAGGACAGGAAGATCGTTCTGCCCGGGACGAGCATGGAAGGAGAGCCGTTCCCAGTGCGAAAATATCATATTGACACAAACGAACACGTGAACAACTGTCAGTATGTGCAGATGGCGCAGGAGATGGTGGCGGGAGATGCGCGCGTACACCAGCTCCGTGTGGATTATAAGAAGTCTGCCCTTCTGGGGGATATGATCTGTCCGAAGATATCTGTGGAGGAGGAACGCACGGTGGTAGAACTCTGTGACGGAAACGGAAAGCCTTATGCCATTGTGGAGATGAAGTATGAATAAAACGATGCAGGCAGTTCTCAGGGCGCTTTCTTACGGAGGGATCGAAGTGGAAGTGGCGAGGAGGCTTGCCGATTTGAAAAAGCTGGATCCGATGCGGATTTTTCTTAAAAAACTGGACACTGAGGTATATAATGGTGAATATAAAGTGCCGATCCGCATGTATTTTGCCGATGAAACTTCGATGGAGTCAGGCAATGAAAATGTGCCGGTCATTCTCTTTTTCCATGGCGGCGGATGGACGACCGAGGGCGTGGAGACGTATGACCGGGTCTGCTCCCGCATGGCGCAGTCGACCGGGCAGCTTGTGATCTCGGTGGAGTACAGGCTGGCGCCGGAGCACCGCTTCCCTGTGGGATTTGAGGACTGTTATGCCGCAGCGAAAGCCTTATACGGGGGCGCGCTCCTGCCGGGGATCCGGCCGGAACAGATCACGGTCATGGGTGACAGCGCGGGTGGCAACCTGGCGGCTGCTGTCTGCATGAAGGCGCGGGATACGGGGGATTTCGCCCCGCAGCGCCAGATCCTGATCTATCCGGCGCTGAACAACTGCTATACGGAAGAGTCTCCCTATGAGTCTGTGAGGACGAACGGTACCGGGTATCTTCTGACCAGTGTAAAGATGGCGGACTATCTGGATCTTTACGAGGGCAGCCCTGAAGACCGGCAGAACCCTTATTTCGCCCCGCTGTGCGCTGAGGACTATTCCGGGCTTCCGGATACGCTGATCCTGACGGCACAGTTCGATCCTCTCCGGGATGAGGGGGAGGAGTACGGACGGCGGATGAGGCAGGCTGGTGGACGGGTACATATCGAGCGGATTGAAGGGGCGCTCCACGGGTATTTTGCCCTGGGGATCCAGCATTTGTATGTGCAGGAGAGTTTTCGTCATATCAACCGTTTTCTGAATATAGAGCACGCAAGGAACAGGGAAGTCTGAAGGGGGACAGTAAGCCATGAAGGAGAGACGGCAGAGCCGGTGGAGAAAACTTGACAATGCGGCGCAGGCATTTCCCGCAGCTACGGGAAAAAAGGATTCCAGAGTGTTCCGGTTTTACTGCGTGCTGAGAGAAAAAATAGATGCGGGAAGGCTTCAGAGCGCCCTTGACCGGACGCTGGAGAAGTACCCGTTATTCCGTTCCGTGCTCCGCAAGGGGCTGTTCTGGTTCTATATGGAGCCGCGGGAGATACCGGCTCTGGTCAGGGCGGAGGACAGGCCGCCGTGCAGCCGGATCTATGTTCCGGATCAGAAGAAGCTGCTTTTTGAAGTTTCGTACTATAAGAACCGGATCAATTTTGAAGTGTTCCATGGACTGACGGACGGTACGGGAGCCATGCAGTTTTTAAAGGAACTTGTGAGAAATTATCTTATGCTTACATATCCGGACGCTGTGTTCCCGGAACCGGACGCAGGGGAAACGCTGACCGACAGCGATTATGAAGAGGATAGCTTTTCCCAGTATTATACGGGAAAGAAAAGCGGAAACCGGAGGTCGCGCAAGGCATTTCAGCTTGGCGGAGAACGTCTGGAACAGGCGGAAATGAAGATCACAGAACTTTCGCTTTCGGCATCTGAGGTCCATAAAAAAGCGCGGGAGCACGGCGTTTCTGTGACGGCTTATCTTGCGGCGGCGTTTCTCTATGCAATTTATGAGGAAGTGCCGAAAAGCGGGCTGAAACGTCCGGTCTCGCTTATGATCCCTGTGAATCTGCGCAATTTCTTTCCGTCAGGATCTATGACGAATTTCTGGAGCTGGATCGAGACGGCTTATGATTTCCGGGAAGATACAACGCTGGAAGATGTGCTGGAGAAAATGAAGGAAGCATTCGGAAAGGATGTGCTCAAAGAAGAGATATCGAACCGCATGAATGACCTGGTCAGGCTGGAGAAGAATCTGTTCCTGCGGGCTGTGCCCCTGGAGATCAAGAACCTGTTCCTGCTGGCGGGTACGACGCTTGGCGGGCGGAGCGTCACGGCAGTGTATTCTAATATCGGACGGATACAGATGCCGCCGGAATACGACGGGTATATTGAACGGTTCGGCTTCTTCGCCAGTACGGATAAGATGCAGATGTGCTCCTGCTCTTACGGTGATTCTCTTGTACTCGGCGTGACTTCCAAGATCATCGGTCCGAACATATGCAGGAATTTTATCAGGATACTTGAGAATGACGGCGTTGAGTGCCGGATTGAGAAAAATGATTTCCCGGGATATCATGAAAAGCCGTCGAGACGGGCTCTTATGGGACTGAAGATCTTTTCGTTTACATGTACCGCGGCGGTGGTGGTCTGCTGGATGCTCAACTACCTGCTTTCCTTCGGAAAATGGTGGGCAGGCTATGTAACCGCGGGCGTATTCTGTACCTGGCTTCTTATTATGGTAGGATACCGGAAACGGAAAAATCCTCTGAAAAACGGAATGTGGCAGTTGGTCATCGTAGCGCTGGGATCTCTCCTGTGGGATATTTTTACCGGATGGCAGGGCTGGTCAGTGGACTATGTCATCCCCCTGGCAGCGCTGGTAAATATGCTGTCTATGGTCATCATATCCCTGGCGGGCAGGATGGAGACATCGGAATATCTTTTTTATCTTGTCCAGGCGGGCGCAGGGGGACTGATCCCGTTTATCCTGCTGGCGGCAGGCGCGGTGTCTGTGCCGTATCCTTCGGTCATCTGCTCAGGGGTCAGCCTGCTCTTTCTGCTGGGGCTTGTGATCTTTAAATGGAAAGATTTTGTCAGGGAAGTGCAGAAGAAATTCCGGGTCTGATACTGCGGGGCTTAAGCGCGCCCCGCAAGGATATCTTCCAGGATTCTTTCTACGGAATCTGTTGTATGTGCTGCGTGCTGTGAAACGCCCGGGGCGCCGTTTGACATGGCATAGCTCTCTCCCACAAGGTCGAGCATCTCGATGTCATTGTACTGGTCGCCGAATGCCATGCATTCTTCCGGTCTTACCTGGAAAAGATCCATGAATTTTTTCAGCGCGGTTCCCTTATTATATCCCGGCACGATGAAGTCGATCCAGATGTTGCCTGAGGTGACGACTTTGAGCGCGTGGGAATACTTTTCCTGAAGTTCTCCCAGATAGTCGTTGATATCGCCGGAAGACATGTTTGCCACAGCGATCTTGAGGAACGGGCCTTTGACGGTCGTGATATCATCCACGATCTCAGTGGTGTTTTTCATGATATTTACGATATGGTCAACGAATCTGGGATTGTGGTCTTCGATCAGACAGGTATCCTCTCTGGATACTACGATCTCATAGTCCGGATTCTTTTTGATGTCGCGCATAATGCGGTATGCCAGGTCATCTTCAATGATGCCGCGGGAGATCACTTCTCCGCGGTGAACGCACATAGATCCGTTTTCCGCAATGTAGGAGATCTCATCTTTGATCGGGGCGAACAGTCTCCGCTCATTATCATACTGTCGTCCGCTTGCCGCGATGAAATGGATGCCTTTCTTTGTGATCTCATGTACGAGTTCGATCGTCCTGGGAGGCAGTTCCTGCGCCCCGTTGTGCAGGAGCGTTCCGTCCAGGTCGCTCGCGATCAGTTTAATCATATGTAAATCCTCCGTATTGTCAGATATAATGCCAGAACCAGTATAACTGAAAATGCAGTCGCAGTAAAGTAAATCTGCTGTAACAAAAAAGAAATACTTGTAACTCTTTTGTAATAGTAATATAATAATACCTGTGATGGAAAAGAGGGAGAAACCTTCGGATTCCGGCATAAATATAATTATTAAGAAAACAAGAGGAAGACAGCTATGGGAAAATATTTTGGGACTGACGGCTTCCGCGGGGAGGCAAACGTAGTACTTACAGTGGAACACGCATTTAAAGTAGGACGTTATCTCGGCTGGTATTTCGGTCAGGAGCACAAGGCGAGAGTTGTGATCGGAAAGGATACGAGAAGAAGCAGCTATATGTTCGAGTACGCGCTGGCGGCAGGACTTACCGCATCAGGCGCCGACGCATATCTGCTCCACGTTACGACGACTCCGAGCGTCTCATATGTTGTGAGGACGGAGGATTTTGACTGCGGTATCATGATCTCTGCCAGCCACAACCCGTTTTATGACAACGGGATCAAAGTGATCATCAGTGCGGGACATAAGATGGAGGCAGAAGTCGAGGAGAAGATCGAGGCTTATATTGACGGTGAGATCGAAGAACTCCCGCTTGCCACAAAGGAGAATATCGGGCGCACGATCGATTATTCGGCGGGAAGAAACCGGTACATCGGAAGCCTGATCTCTATTGCGACAAGGTCTTTTAAAGATATGCGCATTGGTCTGGACTGTGCCAATGGAAGCTCCTTTGCGATCGCCAAAAGCGTATTCGACGCGCTGGGAGCAAAAACATATGTGATCAATAATGAACCGGATGGAACGAACATCAATACAAACTGCGGTTCCACCCACATCAACGTACTTCAGGAGTTTGTAAAAGAGAAAAAGCTGGATGTGGGATTTGCCTACGACGGAGACGCAGACAGATGTATCGCTGTAGATGAGAACGGCGATGTAGTGGACGGCGACCTGATCCTGTATGTGTGCGGAAAATATCTGATGGAGCAGGGACGCCTGGAAGGCAATACGATCGTAACTACAGTAATGTCCAACCTGGGTCTGTATAAAGCGTGCGAGAAAGCAGGCATGAGATATGAACAGACAGCAGTGGGCGATAAATATGTATATGAGAATATGATGCAGAACGGCTATGTTCTCGGCGGAGAGCAGTCCGGACACATCATCTTCAGCAAACACGCAAGAACAGGCGACGGCATCCTGACTTCCCTGATGATCATGGAAGTGATCCTGGAGAAGAAGCAGACGCTGAGCAAACTGGCAGGAGAGGTGAAGATCTATCCGCAGCTTCTGAAAAATGTCCGCGTGACAGACAAAAAGACAGCAAGAGAGAACCCGGCAGTAATGGCAGCAGTACAGAAGGCAGCCGACGAGCTCGGAAGCGACGGACGTATCCTCGTGCGCGAGAGCGGCACAGAGCCGGTGATCCGCGTTATGGTTGAAGCGACCACAGACGAGATCTGCGAGAAATACGTTGACAGCGTAATAGAAGTGATCAAAGCGGAAGGGTTGGCTGTATAAAATGCAGTCCGTAATTACATCGAAAATGTGAGATTCCGCAGGGACGGTGGATGGTTCAGACTCCGTTCCGGAATTGAAGAATAATCACAGAGCTTGAGAGACAGTGTTAAGCTCTTATTATTCTAACAATTCCTCCAAAGTCGTCTGCCCCATCCGCCGCCCCCTGCGGAATTTCTTTTCCGGTACTTACCGGCTGAGTGTGTTTTTTCATAAGAATACATTTTGGTAAATGGCAGAAATGGTTCGGTACAAATTCCCATGATACAGTTTATAAGCTGTGTCTCAATATCTGTATATCCGGGGATGCGTCCGGGTGTCCCAGTTGTCTGGAGGGATGTGTTCTTCTGACAAAGAAGTTAAAATCAGGTAGAAAGTACCGGGGAGATGATTCCGCAAGGACAGTAGATGGTGAAGATGACTTGAGGGAATTGTCAGAATAATAAGAGCCTGAGTTACAGCATTAAGGTATAAAAAATGATTGTCTGAGCGCGCCTTTGCGCGTGAGTTTCATTTTTTATACCTTTGCTTTTTGCTGTAGCTCAGGCTCTGTGATTATTCTTCAATTCCGGAACGGAAGCTGAACCATCTTCTGTCCTTGCGGACAACATTTTATCCACTCACGATCACCGTCTGATACCCCGCCCGTTTCAGCCGTCTCTCCATAGCCGCTGCTTCGTCCAGCGTGGGAAAGGTGCCTGTGGTGACTCTGTACAGCCCGTTGTTCTGGCTGATTACAGCGGGGAAATCCTGCTCCAGGAGTTCCTGCTGGAGTCGGTCTGCGTATGCGCTGTTGCGGAATGCGCCTGCCTGTACTGTGTACGAGCCCGGTGCGGACGAGGGAACGTCTCCGTTCATCTGCAGAGTATTGAGTATTCCTTCAGCAATAGCGAGAGCGATATCGTCGAAGTTGTTGTCGAAGAGCATATTGTCGGTATCCGAATTGATGAACCCGGCTTCCACAAGCACGGAGGGCATATTGGTGCGCCGCAGTACGACAAGGCCGGGGCGCTCTTTTACTCCGAGGTTCACAAATCCGACGGTCTCAAGCTGTTCGTTTATGTTTTCTGCCATTTCCAGACTGATTCCGTATTTATCGAAAACGAGAGACTCAACTCCGGAATAAGTATTTGGCTCCGGGCTGGAGTTGCGGTGGATAGAGATAAAGAAATCTGCGCCCGCCTCATTCGCTTCCATTGCTTTCTGGTAAGGGGATTCATAAACATCTGTGGTGCGTGTATACAGGACGTCGACTCCCCGGTCCTGGAGAAGTTCTCCGACGGCGAGGGTCAGGGCGAGCGTATCGTCTTTTTCCTGCCTGCCGTTGTAGACAGCTCCCGGATCACGGCCGCCGTGTCCGGCATCCAGCATGATAGAATAGGGCATGATCATAATTCCTTTGCTGATTTATTTATAATAAAGTATGCAGGGAATATGAAAAAGTGCCTTGTGCTGTCACAGTTAAGCCGTCGGCGTTTCTGACGTTTCGTTCTCGCTTTCGTGTTTCTGAGTATCGTCATCCTCTGTTCCGGGTTCTGATTCTGTGTCCGGCAGATACTTTTCAGGCAGATATACATGTACGCTTTCCACGCGGTTTTTATCCAGCTTTTCTACAACCAGCCGGATGCCGTCCTCGGTAGTCACTTCGTCGTTTCGTTCAGGCAGCCTGTCCAGGTGTTCGATGATAAGCCCGCCAAGCGAGTCGTAATCCTCCGAGGCAAATGTAGTGTGGATCCGGTCGTTAACGTCGTCCAGGTTTACGGCTCCGTCAATGATATACTCAAGTTCTGAGATCTGATTGATCGTATCTTCCTCCGGGGCGTCGTATTCATCGTGAATCTCCCCGACAAGTTCTTCCAGGATATCCTCCAGCGTGATCAGCCCGGCCATTTCGCCGTACTCATCGAGCACGATGGCGATGTTGAACGTGGATTGCCGCATTTCCACGAGCAGATCCGCAATGCTCTTATACTCATAGGTAAAATGCGGCTTCCGCATAATGTCGCGGATGTGGAAAGGCTCGTTGCTGTCATACAGCAGGAGATCTTTCATATTGATGATTCCCACGATGTTATCCTGGGTCTCCTCGAATACCGGGAGACGGGTGAATTTATCTTCGCGGAAAATCCCGATCAGTTCGTCGTAGGTGTTTTCAACATCAGCAAAGGTAACGTGAACCCGCGGAACCATGATATCTTTTGCATGTGCGTCGTTGAAGTCAAACACATTGTTGATCAGTTCCTTTTCCCCGCTCTCGATCACGCCTTTTTCGTGGCTTACGTCCACGATCGTCCGCAGTTCTTCTTCCGTCATGCCTTTTTTCGCCGCAGCAGGATCTACCCGGAGCAGGAACATGATTCCGCGTGAGAGCAGATTGATGATAAAGATCACGGGCGTCATGACCGTCATAAAAACACGGATGAAGCGGATATAACGCAGAGAGATCTTTTCCGCGTTCAGTGTGGCATAGTTTTTAGGCGTGATCTCGCCGAAAACGAGGATCGCGACTGTAAGTACCGCAGTGGCGATACTGACCATATATCCGCCGAAAGCATATGCAAGTGTAGCAGCAAGGGATGATGCAGAGATGTTTACGATATTGTTGCCTATCAATATGGCGCTCAGCATCTTTGAAGTATGGTTTTCTGTAGTTTCAAGAACAAGTGCCGCCCGTTTGTCTCCGTTGTCCGCAAGGGAACGCAGACGGATCTTGCTCACCGTAGTGAGGGCAGTCTCGTTCGATGAAAAAAATGCCGAGAGCACAAGAAGAATGATTAATATGATTAATTGAAAGGTGTCACCAGAGTCCACTGTATTTATTCCACTCCTTTTATGATTACAGTACGTCTGATCTGACGTTAAAAAACATAGTGATACCGCCCCATTATACACTGAATCTGCGGATTATGCAAGGTCGGGGCAGTGTTTCCGGGGAAAACGGGGCGACGCAGGGAGGCCGAACTGTCACTTTACATAACGAAAAGGTTGGATTATAATAATGTGGCGAATGAGCATAGAATTTAGAAACGGAGAATATCTATGAACCTGTATGAAGAACTTTGTTCCATTACCGGAGCGAAACATGTGTTACAGAACGAGCCGATGTCCGGTCATACGACCTTCCGCATCGGAGGACCGGCTGATTTTTTTGTTATGCCGTCAGATACAGAAGAAATCCGTCAGATCGCAGCGCTTTGCAGGAGAGAAAGCGTGCCGTACTATGTTGTTGGCAATGGCAGCAACCTTCTTGTTGGGGACAGAGGGTACCGGGGAGTCATTGTACAGGTGTTTAAGAATATGAATCACATCAGTGTGGATAACGGGAAGATCTGTGCGCAGGCGGGCGCGCTCCTCTCGAAGGTTGCAGCCGCCGCGTATGAGGCGGGGCTTACCGGCCTGGAGTTTGCCTCCGGTATACCCGGGACGCTCGGAGGCGCTGTCCGCATGAATGCAGGAGCTTACGGCGGGGAGATGAAACAGGTGCTTGAAAGCGCGGAGGTGCTTACTCCGGAGGGGGAAGTGCTTGCGATCCCGGAGAAGGAGATGAAGATGGGGTACCGCACCAGCATTGTTTCCAGGATGGATTATATTGTGCTTGGGGCAACTCTTGCGCTTGAGCCGGGCGATAAGCAGGAGATACGCGCCCGCATGGATGAGCTGAAAGAAAAGAGGGTGGCAAAGCAGCCTCTGGAATACGGCAGCGCCGGGAGCACATTTAAGAGACCGGAAGGTTATTTTGCGGGAAAACTGATCGAAGATGCCGGACTGCGGGGATTCCGTGTGGGAAATGCGCAGGTGTCTGAGAAGCACTGCGGATTTGTGATCAACCGCGGAGGGGCGACAGCGGCAGAAGTTGTGGAACTGATGGATGAAGTAGTGCGCCGGGTGGAAGAGACATCGGGAGTCCGCCTGGAACCGGAAGTGAAGAGGATAGGAGAGTTTTAGCAGATGCGTTTTGTGATCGTAACCGGGATGTCGGGAGCAGGCAAATCAACAGCTTTGAAAATGTTGGAGGATATGGGGTATTTTTGCGTGGATAACCTTCCGATCCCGCTGCTCACCCGTTTTGTGGAGATGTTCAGTGAGCCGGAAGAGGAGGTCAGGAAGATCGCCCTTGGGATCGACGTCCGGGGCGGACAGGATTTCAGCGGATTAAAAGACGTTCTTGACGAGATGGATGAGAAACAGACAGAGTACGAGATCCTCTTCCTGGACGCACATGACGATGTATTGATCAAGCGGTATAAGGAGACCAGACGCCAGCATCCGCTGAGCGGTTCGGGACGGGTGGATACCGGGATCGCCAAAGAGCGTGAAAAGATCATGTTCCTGAAGATGCGCGCCACCTATATCCTGGATACGAGCAAGATGCTCACAAGGGAACTCAGGCTGGAGTTGGAGAAGATCTTTGTGCGGGGCGAGAGTTTCTGCAGTCTGTACATTACGGTGATGTCGTTCGGGTTTAAGTACGGGATACCGCAGGACTCGGATCTGGTCTTTGACGTTCGTTTCCTTCCGAACCCGTATTATATTGACGAGCTGAAGGAGAAAACAGGAAACGATCCCGAAGTGCAGGACTATGTTATGGGAAACGACAAATCTCAGGTGTTTCTGGAGAAACTGACGGATATGGTCGATTTCCTGATCCCCAATTATATCCTGGAGGGCAAGAACCAGCTCGTAATATCGATCGGATGTACCGGTGGAAAGCACAGGTCGGTGACACTGGCGAACGCGCTTTATCAGAGACTTGATGCAAAGGAAAACTACGGCGTGCGGATCGAACACCGGGATATCGGCAAAGATTCGATTACAAAAAGGAAAGAGTGAGGACATGTCTTTTTCTGGAAAAGTAAGGGAAGAACTGGCTGCGAACACCGCCTCTGCAAGACACTGCCAGCTGGCGGAACTTGCGGCTTTCGCCGGAATGTGCGGGACGGTCGTGGTAAACCGGTTTGACAGCTACAGCATAAAATTTCATTCAGAAAATTTTCTTGTTGCAAGAAAAGTCTTTACATTGATAGAAAAAACATTTAATATAAAAGCTGATATTTCTATACGCAGAAATATCAGGAGACAGAGCGTATCATATGCAGTGATCGTCAGACGGCATGAAGATGCGCTGAGGATCCTTCAGGCGACAAAAATGATCGGCGAGAATACATCCGCTGCCGGTGACATCCGCCCGTTCAGCCCGCTGGTGATCCAGCATACCTGCTGCAGACGGGCGTTTTTGCGGGGCGTATATCAGGCGGCGGGGTCAATGAGCGACCCGAGAAAGTCGTATCATTTTGAAATCGTATGTGCTTCTGTTCAGGCAGCGGAGCAGATCCGGGATGTGATCTGCGGTTTTGGCCTGGACGCGAAGATCGTAAAGCGAAAGAAGTCTTTTGTTGTATATCTGAAAGAAGGATCTCAGATCGTAGATATCCTGAATGTGATGGAAGCCCATGTATCTCTGATGGAGCTTGAAAATGTCAGGATACTCAAAGAGATGCGAAACTCTGTCAACAGGAAAGTGAACTGCGAGACTGCGAATATCAATAAGACTGTGTCGGCAGCAGTAAAACAGGTTGAGGATATTACATACTTGAGGGACACAGTAGGGCTTGACCATTTACCGGATAATCTGGTGGAGGCGGCGCTTGCGCGCCTGGAAAATCCTGACGCCACTTTGAAGGAACTGGGTGAGTCGCTCGATCCTCCCGTAGGCAAGTCCGGAATCAACCACAGACTGCGAAAGCTCAGTGAGATGGCAGAGAAGGTAAGGCAGGAACAAGGAGGATTATTATGATAAAAACATCTGTTGTAGTCAGGACACAAGTCGGATTTGACGGGAGACCGATCGCGCTGCTTGTACAGGAAGCGAGCCAGTATGTGAGCAAAGTATACATCCAGATCGGTGAGAAAAATGTTAATGCAAAGAGCATCATGGGTATGATGAGCCTGACCCTCGAAGACGGCGAGCAGATCACTGTAGTAACGGACGGCGAGGATGAGAAAAAGGCTGCCGAGGGGATCCGGACATTTTTTGCCAACAGGGTAAAATAGAAAGAACAGAAGAGATACGCCTGCCATAAGGCGGTATAGATAAAAATGACATGAATGAGGAGGGCTGTACTGAAGGAGAGTGCAGCCCTCTGTTGCGCAGAGCCGGCACAGAAAAAATAGAACAGGGGAGGATGCAGCGATGAAAAAAATGTTGTTTATCTATAATCCCAATGCGGGGACAGGAGTCTTAAAACCAAAGTTATCGGATGTAGTCGATACATTTGTCAAGGGCGGTTATGAGGTTACGATCTATCCTACCCAGAAGTATCATGACGGGATGGAGAAAATGTCCTCGTGCCCGGAAGGATATGACCTGATCGTGTGCAGCGGGGGCGACGGTACCCTCGATGAAGTTATGACAGGGATGAGGATGCGGAACTACAATGCGCCGCTGGGATATATCCCGGCAGGTACAACGAATGACTTCGCTTCGAGTCTGGGTATCCCAAAAGATATCCTGGAAGCAGCGGAGACGGCGATAAACGGTCAGCCTTTCCCCTGTGATATCGGTACGTTTAACGACGATTATTTCGTATATATTGCCGCATTCGGGCTTTTTACCGACGTTTCCTATGAGACGAAGCAGAGCATGAAGAATATTCTCGGACACCTGGCGTATGTGCTGGAAGGAGCAAAGAGAATCTTTAATATTCCGTCCTATAAAATACGTGTGATCCATGACGGTGAGGAGATTGAGGATGAATTTATATACGGAATGGTGACAAACTCCCGGTCTGTGGGGGGATTTAAAGGAATTATCGGAACGGACGTAGTGTTTGACGACGGCCTGTTTGAGGTGACGCTGATAAAGACGCCGAAAAATCCCCTGGAACTCAACGATCTGCTTGGAGCTATCGTGATGCGGCAGATCAATCCCGAGCGCATGTATTCCTTTAAATCCGGCTGTGTACAGTTTGAGTCTATGGAGGCGATACCGTGGACACTTGACGGGGAGTTCGGAGGCGCTCATGAAGAAGTGACCGTAAGAAACAGTATGCAGGCGATTCAGATTATGGTAAAAACGGAGGTCGCGGCAGGGCTTTCTGTGGAAAATATGAAGGGAAAAGAAAAATAAAAAAAGTACTTGCATCTTATTTGAGTATATGGTATAGTTATATTCGCTGTGAGGGACAAGCCCGGCAGCGAATATGAATATGGCTCCGTGGTCAAGCGGTCAAGACGCTAGCCTCTCACGCTGGAATCAGGGGTTCGATTCCCCTCGGAGTCACTAAGAAAGCCTTGGAAACAGGGCTTTTTTTCGTGTTCGGTAATCAAGAGGTAATCAAAAAGGTAATCAGACATATGTTCGATTATTTTAATACATAAAGAGGAGGAAGATCTGCACATATAGAAATTACCTCATATCACAGGAAATTGAAGAATAATTATTACATAGCCGATTGATTTTCATACGAGAGTCAATTGGTTTTTTATGCCCTTTTACATAGCCATGGGAAACATATTTGAGAACAGAAAGAGTCGACAATCAAGAGGGATAGGTTCATTTTGCCAGATACAAAGATTGCAAGAGTACCGCGGGGAATATCGTAAGGTACGGGTAAGAGCAAAAAATATGCGTTGCCTGAAATATTTTTTGAAAATCGGGGCGGTGATGCAACGTGCGGATCAGTGAGATCGATCTGTATCATCTTCCTGGCTGGATGAACGCTGTCTTTGAGCAAGTGGAAAAGCAATGTGAAGAAGAATTGGAGAGGGAGTCAGAGACATATCGGAAGATTATAAAGGAAGAATATGCCCTGTTGGATCAGTACCCGTTTCTGTCTACGCTTACAGCCGGGGATGAGATTGCTGAGGGTATGGAACTGACGGTGGAAGAGCTGAAAGCTCTGTCTCGGTTTCTGGTATTGGAAGATGACCGGAGAGGGATCGAGGCGGTGAAGTATTATCTGTTAGGCGGGAGAGGGACGGTGGAAAT
>DXEY01000168.1 GCA_019114745.1 Candidatus Mediterraneibacter colneyensis
ACCCTCAGACAACTCTATTTTCAGGAAATGTCTGAGGGTATGTTTTATTTCAGATTTCAAAATCGCTTCTGATACAGTTTCTCCACCACCCCGATCACCGCATACAGCACCATCGCCATAATACACAGCAGCACAATGGACATGAGCAGCCAGTTCATCTTGAATACCTGGCTCGAATAAATGATCAGATATCCTAGCCCGCTTCTCGCTGCCAGAAATTCCCCGATCACCACTCCCACAAGACACAGCCCGATATTGACTTTCATATTGCTGATGACAGCGGGTACGGAGCTGGGAAGCACAACCTTAAAAAGCGCGTGCCTGCGGTTCCCGTGGAGAGTATAGATGAGCTTGATCTTTTCTTTGTCGACGGTAGTAAAGCTGGTGTAAAGGTTCATGATGCTGCCGAACACCGCCACAGACATGCCGGCGACGATGATCGTGGCGGGGGTAGCGCCCAGCCATACGATCAGGAGCGGTGCAAGTGCGGATTTCGGGAGACTGTTCAATACTACGAGATAAGGCTCCACTATTTCAGAAAGCCCTCTGCTGCACCAGAGCAGCACCGCGATAAGAATGCCGGATACAGTCACCAGCAGGAAACTCGCGATCGTCTCATACAGAGTGACGCTGATATGCAGGAAGATGGAACGGTCAAGAACCATTTCCCAGAAGCACAGGGCAATCCGTGTCGGGCTGCTGAAGATAAAAGAATCAATAATGCCCTTATCCGCGCAGATTTCCCAGAGAAAAAGAAACAGGATCAGGACGAGGATCCTGGCGGCGCAGACGATAAAGCGGTGGCGGCGGATCCGGAGCAGAAAGAGCTCCTGCCCGTCAGGGCGTTCCTTCGTTGGTTTGCTCATCGTGGTTTAGCTCCTTCCATAATTCATTAAAATAGGTCTTAAACTCCGGCGCATTCCGACGGTTCAGCGGGGTGTCATTCTCAATTGAAAATGTTATTGGAACGATCCGGGCAATAGTTGCCGGCCGCTTTGTCAGGACAATGACCCGGTCGGACAGGCTGACCGCCTCTGATAAGTCGTGAGTAACGAGCAGAGCGGTCTTGCCTGTGCGCCGGATGATCTGACCGATATCATCGCTGACGGTCAGGCGGGTCTGGTAGTCCAGTGCAGAGAACGGCTCATCGAGCAGCAGCAATTCCGGCTCGAGCAGGAGGGTGCGGATCAGTGCCGCCCTCTGCCGCATCCCGCCGGAGAGCTCGGAAGGCTTGGAGCGCGCGAACTGTTTGAGTCCATACTGTTCAAGCATCCGGCTGGCTCGCTGCTTTATTTCCGGGGTGAGCCTGCCGGTTATTTCTGCGCCCAGGAGAATGTTGCGGTATATAGTGCGCCATTCAAAAAGATGGTCATGCTGCAGCATATAGCCGATTTTTTCTGAATTTTCGGTTAATGATTCCCCGCCAAGAAGCAGTTCCCCGCTCTCGGGCCTGAAGAGTCCGTCTATCAGAGAGAGCAGAGTGGACTTGCCGCATCCGGAGGGACCGACGACGGCGGTAAATTCACCTTTTGCGAGAGAAAATGAAATATCGGACAGGGCTTTTGTCTCCCCGTCCAATGTATGATAGGAATAATGGATATTCTTTAATTCCAGTATTGGGGTCATGAGGTCACTTCCATCCGTAATGTATATCTATAGTTAGTTTATGACGAAAGACTTGCTGCGTGAAGGAAAAACAGGAAATGGCGTTGTAGAAGCGGCGGATGAGAGGTATAATAGTCATTGTGGTATATGAATTTGGAGTAGATGTCCGGGAGAATTGTTGATGAACGTACAAAAGGTAAATTATCAGAAAGAGCTTGAAAAACTGCTGAAGCAGCTGGAGGGAGAGGGGAAAGTACCCGATCTTCTGATCCACAGCTGCTGTGCGCCATGCAGCAGCTATGTGTTGGAATATCTGTCGGAGTATTTTAAGATTACGGTATTCTATTATAATCCCAATATCTATCCGGAAAGTGAGTATACGAAAAGGATCCTCGAGCAGCAGAAGCTGATCCGGGATATGCGTTTCCGGTATCCGGTGTCTTTCCTTGCCGGAAAGTACGACAAAGAGAAGTTCTACAAGATGGCAGAGGGCATGGAGGACTTAAAGGAAGGCGGGGCGCGGTGCATGAAATGCTATGAGCTCAGGCTTTCAGAGACTGCGAGGCAGGCGGCGGCAGGAGGTTTTGATTATTTTACTACAACGCTGAGTATCAGCCCTCTGAAGAATGCGCAGAAGCTCAACGAGATCGGGGAGCGTCTCGGCAGGGAATACGGAGTGGAATACCTGATGTCGGATTTCAAAAAGAAAAACGGATATAAGAGATCCATCGAGCTGTCAAAGGAATACGGACTTTACCGGCAGGATTACTGTGGGTGTGAATTTTCCATTTCCGAAAAATGAAGTTTTAAGTAGACATATGATGCTTTACTGTGGTAAACTTAGTCGAAAATACAGGACAGACCTGACGCTCTGGACTGTATTTTATTTCCGCGAGGGAATTTGATTCAGAAAGAGAAAAGAGGAAGAAAAATGGCACAGTTATGGGGCGGCCGTTTTACCAAAGAGACGGACAGGCTTGTATATGATTTTAACGCATCGATCTCTTTTGACAAGAGGTTCTATGCGCAGGATATCCGCGGCAGCATCGCGCATGTGACGATGCTGGCAAAGCAGGGCATCCTCACAGAAGAAGAAAAGGAACAGATCATAACAGGGCTTGAGGGCATCCTCCGGGATGTGGAGAACGGGACTCTGGAGATCACAGAGGAATATGAAGACATCCACAGTTTTGTGGAGGCGAACCTGATCGACCGGATCGGGGATGCCGGGAAGAAGCTCCACACCGGGCGGAGCAGAAATGACCAGGTGGCTCTTGACATGAAACTGTACACGAGAGACGAGATCCTGGAGCTTGACAGCCTGTTAAAGGAGCTGCTTGAAGTGCTGCTGAGGCTGATGAAAGAGAATCTTGAGACGTATATGCCGGGATTCACCCATCTCCAGAAGGCGCAGCCGATCACCCTGGCGCACCATATGGGGGCATATTTTGAGATGTTTAAGCGCGATCGCTCCCGCATGAAAGATATTTACAGGAGAATGAACCTCTGTCCGCTGGGATCCGGCGCCCTTGCGGGGACGACGTACCCGCTTGACAGAGAGTATACGGCGGAGCTGCTTGATTTTGACGGGCCGACGCTCAACAGTATGGACTCGGTGTCCGACCGGGATTACCTGATCGAGCTTCTCTCGGCAATGTCTACAGTGATGATGCATCTGAGCCGGTTTTCCGAGGAGGTCATCATCTGGAATTGCAACGAATATAAATTTGTGGAGATCGACGATGCGTACAGCACGGGCAGCAGCATCATGCCCCAGAAGAAGAACCCGGATATCGCTGAACTGGTGAGGGGAAAGACGGGCAGAGTATACGGGGCGCTGACGGCGCTGCTGACAACGATGAAGGGGATTCCCCTTGCATATAATAAAGATATGCAGGAGGACAAAGAATTTGTATTTGATGCCATTGATACAACGAAAGGCTGCCTGGCGCTGTTCACCGGGATGCTCCGGACGATGAAGTTCAATGCCGGCAGGATGGAAGAGAGTGCGAAACACGGATTTACCAACGCCACTGACGCGGCGGATTATCTGGTGAATCACGGAGTTCCCTTCCGTGACGCCCACGGGATCGTGGGACGGCTCGTGCTTTACTGTATCGACAGGGGGATCGCCCTGGACGATATGAGCCTGGAAGAGTTCAGGGCAATCTCGCCTGTATTTGAGGAAGATATCTATGAAGCGATCAGTATGAAGACCTGCGTGGAGCAGAGAAATACGATCGGAGCCCCGGGAAAAGCGGCGATGGAGCAGGTGATCCGGGCAGAGGAAGAATATCTTGCCGCTGAGTAAAAACAGGACAGAAAAGAAATTAATGATAGAAAAACAGCAGAAAGGAAAAAGAAAAATGGATCAGAAACTGAGAGTAGGTATTTTAGGGGCAACAGGAATGGTAGGTCAGAGATTTATCTCTCTGCTGGAGAACCATCCGTGGTTTGAGGTTGTGACAGTTGCGGCGAGCCCGCGCTCCGCAGGAAAGACTTATGAGGAGGCAGTGGGAGGCCGCTGGAAAATGGATACTCCCATGCCGGAGGCGGTGAAAAAGCTCGTTGTACTCAATGTAAACGATGTGGAGCATGTGGCGTCTACCGTTGATTTTGTATTCAGCGCAGTAGATATGAGCAAAGATGAGATCCGCGCGATCGAGGAAGAGTATGCAAAGACAGAGACTCCCGTTGTATCGAACAACAGTGCGCACCGCTGGACGCCGGATGTGCCGATGGTAGTGCCGGAGATCAATTCGGATCATTTCGATGTGATCCCGGATCAGAAAAAACGTCTTGGCACAACACGCGGATTCATCGCTGTAAAACCGAACTGTTCAATCCAGAGTTACGCGCCCTGCCTTGCGGCGTGGAAAGAATTTGGCCCGAAAGAGCTGGTAGTTACGACATACCAGGCGATCTCAGGAGCAGGAAAGACATTTAAAGACTGGCCGGAGATGGAGGGTAACATCATTCCATTTATCGGAGGAGAGGAAGAGAAGAGCGAGCAGGAGCCGCTCCGCGTCCTCGGAAAAGTAGAGAACGGGGAGATCGTTAAGGCTGAGCTGCCGAAGATCACATGCCAGTGCGTGCGTGTGCCGGTGCTGAACGGCCACACAGCGGCAGTGTTTATCAATTTTGAGAAGAAACCGACGAAAGAGCAGCTGATCGAAAAACTGGTGAATTTCAAAGGATTCCCGCAGGAGGCAGAGCTTCCGAGCGCTCCGAAGCAGTTCATCCAGTATCTGGAGGAGGACAACCGTCCGCAGGTGACGCTGGATGTGGACTACGAAAACGGCATGGGCGTTTCGATCGGACGCCTCAGAGAAGACTCCATGTATGATTACAAATTTATCGGCCTTTCACACAATACCGTCCGGGGCGCTGCCGGCGGAGCGGTCCTGTGCGCGGAGGCGCTGACGGCGAAAGGATATATCGCGAAGAAATAATACAGATATTTCAAAGAAAGAGGAGGCTGACATCATGGGAATGACAATGACACAGAAGATTCTGGCTGCCCACGCAGGGCTTGACTCTGTGGAGGCAGGACAGCTGATCGAGGCGAAACTTGACGTAGTCATGGCAAACGACATCACGGGGCCGATGGCCCTGCCGATCATCAGACAGATGTCGGATCATGTATTTGATAAGGATAAGGTAGTATTTGTCCCGGATCATTTCACCCCGAACAAGGATATCAAATCCGCGGAGAACTCCAAAGCAATCCGCGAATACGCAAAAGAGCAGGGGCTGACCTGGTATTTTGAGCAGGGCAAATCCGGCGTTGAACATGCGATCCTCCCGGAGGCGGGCGTGGTGACGGCAGGCGAATGTATCATCGGAGCTGATTCACATACATGTACATACGGAGCCCTGGGCGCGTTTTCTACCGGAATGGGCACGACGGATGTGGCAACGGGAATGGCGACGGGCGAGATCTGGTTTAAAGTTCCCAACGCGATCAAATTTGTGCTGACCGGAAAGCCGGGAAAATATGTGAGCGGAAAAGACATCATCATCCATATCATCGGCATGATCGGCGTGGACGGCGCCCTCTATAAATCTATGGAGTTTACCGGAGACGGAATTGCCAGCCTGTCCATGGACGACCGCTTCACTATGGCAAATATGGCGATCGAAGCAGGTGCAAAGAACGGGATCTTCCCCGTGGATGAGCAGGCGCTGGCATATATCAGAGAACATTCAAAGAAACCGTATACGATCTACGAGGCGGATGAGGATGCGCAGTACGACGAGGTGATCGAGGTGGATCTCTCCAAAGTGCGCCCGACTGTGGCGTTCCCTCATCTTCCGGGCAATGCGAAGACGATCGACGAAGTAGAGGCGATGGAGCCCGTTAAGATTGATCAGGTGGTGATCGGTTCCTGTACAAACGGGCGTATGGAGGATATGAGAAAAGCGGCGGCGATCCTGAAAGGGCACACCGTGCATCCGGATGTGCGTGTTATGGTAGTCCCGGCGACTCAGAAGATCTATAAGCAGTGTATCGAAGAAGGACTTCTTGAGATTTTTGTGGATGCAGGCTGTGCGGTGAACACCCCGAGCTGCGGTCCGTGTATGGGAGGCCATATGGGTGTTATGGCGGCAGGAGAGAAGTGCGTTTCTACGACCAACCGCAACTTTGTAGGACGTATGGGACACGTGGATTCCCTGATCTATCTGGCGTCTCCTGAGGTGGCGGCAGCCAGTGCGATCGCAGGTTATATTGCAAATCCGGAGAAAGTGGGTGACGTGAAATGAATGCAAAAGGACATGTTTTTAAATATGGAGATAATGTAGATACAGACGTGATCATCCCGGCAAGATATCTGAACTCCTTTGACGCGGAGGAACTGGCAAGCCATGCCATGGCAGATATCGATCCGGACTTTGTGAAAAAGGTGCAGCCGGGCGACCTGATCGTTGCCAACAAGAATTTTGGCTGCGGGTCTTCCAGGGAGCACGCGCCGCTGTGTTTAAAGACGGCCGGCGTAAGCTGTATTATTGCGGAGACATTTGCGCGTATTTTCTACCGCAATGCCATCAACATCGGACTGCCGATCATCGAGTGCCCGGAAGCGGCAAAGGGGATCGAGGCAGGAGACGAAGTGGAAGTGGATTTTGACAGCGGAAGAATCTACAATCTGACAAAGGGAACACAGTTCCAGGGCCAGGCTTTCCCGGAGTTTATGCAGAAACTGATCGCGGCAGGCGGGCTGGTCAACTATACAAACAGCAAAAAGAATCAGTAGTTACAAAGTAAATAGAAATGGATGCCGTATGGAAGGATGTATCACAGATCTGATGTATCTATGCGGCATCTTTTTGCGCTGGCGACCGCTTTCAATTCCGGAATGTGTCTTTGGCACTTCCGGTGATTGTCATTTACGGTGGCTGAGAGAAAAGCGCTGTACAGGGAAAGGGGAAGCTATGGAAAAGAAAAATGAGACTGAAATCAGGAAGGGAAAAGTATCGGCGCTTTTGCCCATTGGTGTTTTCCTTGTTATTTTTCTGGGAGCGGGAGTCGTATTCCAGGATTTTTATGCCATGCCGGCGATCGTTGCATTCCTGATCGCGCTGTTTACGGCGTTCCTTCAGAGCCGCAGGGCGGGGTTTGACGAGAATGTCAAGGTGATCGCCCGGGGAGTCGGGGAGGAAAATATCATAACCATGAGCCTGATCTTTCTCTGCGCGGGAGGTTTTTCGGGAGCCGTGACCGCAGCGGGCGGTGTGGACAGCACGGTAAATCTCGGGCTGTCTCTCATACCGGCACATTTTATCGTGGCGGGGCTGTTTATTATCAGTTGCTTTATCTCTGTTTCCATGGGAACTTCTATGGGTACGATCGCGGCGCTTGCGCCGATCGCTGCGGGGATCAGCAAAGGGACAGATTTTCCGATGGCGGTCTGTATCGCGGCAGTTGTCTGCGGGGCGATGTTCGGCGACAATCTTTCCATGATATCGGACACGACGATTGCTGCGGTAAAGACACAGGGATGCGATATGAAAGATAAATTCAAGGCAAATTTTCTGATCGTACTCCCGGCGGCAGTCCTTACGATCCTGTTTTTCTGGCTCATTACCAGGGGGATGAGTTATGACATTGAGTACGGAGAATATCATCTTCTTCAGGTTATCCCGTATCTCGTCGTTCTGATCGGCGCGCTGATCGGGTTCAACGTATTTCTTGTCCTGATCGCGGGCACGGTGCTTTCGCTTGTGGTCGGCGTAGGGACGGGAACGATCGCCCTGTCGGAGATGTTTACCGTAGTGGGAGACGGCATTGTCTCCATGTATGATATTACAGTGATCTCTATTGTTGTGGCATGTATCGTGTCCCTTGTCCGTGAAAACGGCGGCATCCATTTCATCCTGAATCTGATCAGGAGCCGGATCCGGGGAAAGAAGGGCGCACAGGCAGGGATCGCGGCGCTTGCGCTTCTTGTGGATCTCTGTACTGCCAATAATACCGTGGCTATTGTAATGTCGGGTCCCATCGCGAAAGAGATCAGCGAGGAATACGGCGTAGACCCGAAACGGTCGGCGTCCCTGCTGGATATGTTCACATCGGTGGGGCAGGGGCTGATCCCCTATGGGGCACAGCTCCTTTCAGCGGCGACGCTCACGGGTCTGACGCCGTTTGATATCATCCCATATCTGGTCTATCCTATCCTGATGGCAGTGTGCGGCATCGCGGCGATCGCCGTCACGAGACGATAGCTTTGCCGGAGAGGATGGACACTGCCATGCGGAAGCGCCGAACGCTATGGACATGGCGGGGACAACTGTGATATAATGCAGGACAGTAATACGGAGAAAAGAAAAAGAGGTAACAGAATGAATCTACGATATAAGAGTACACGAAATTCAGAGAGAACTGTGACGGCTTCTGAGGCGATCCTCAAAGGACTTGCAGACGACGGAGGCCTGTTTGTGCCGGAGTATATTCCGAAGCTGGATGTGACAATGGATGAACTCAGGAGCATGACTTACCAGGAGACAGCGTATGCGGTCATGAAACAGTTCCTCACAGATTTTACAGAAGAGGAACTGAAGCGCTGTATAGAAAATGCATACGACTCCAAGTTTGATACAGAGGTGATCGCACCTCTTGTCAAAGTGGGGGACACCTATCACCTGGAACTGTTCCACGGTGCTACGATCGCCTTTAAAGATATGGCGCTGTCCATACTTCCGCATCTGCTCACCACAGCTGCGAAGAAAAATCACGTAACCAATGACATCGTGATCCTGACCGCTACTTCGGGAGACACCGGAAAAGCGGCGCTGGCGGGATTCGCAGATGTGCCCGGGACGAAGATCATCGTGTTCTATCCCAAGGGAGGCGTAAGCCGCGTGCAGGAGCTTCAGATGGTGACGCAGCGGGGCGATAATACTTCTGTTGTGGCGATCCACGGGAATTTCGACAATGCGCAGAGCGGCGTGAAGGCGATTTTTGAGGATAAAGAGCTGGAAAAGGAACTGTCGGAGTCAGGCTATCAGTTCTCATCTGCCAACTCGATCAATATCGGCAGGCTGGTGCCTCAGGTTGTCTATTATGTATATGCATATGCCAAACTCCTGGAAAACGAGGAGATCGCTTCCGGTGAGGAGATCAATGTGACAGTACCCACCGGAAATTTCGGAAACATCCTGGCTGCGTACTATGCGAAACAGATGGGAGTCCCGATCGCGAAGCTGATCTGTGCCTCCAACGAGAACAAAGTGCTCTTTGATTTCTTCCAGACAGGCGTATATGACAGGAACCGCGAGTTTATCCTGACCTCCTCTCCGTCTATGGATATCCTCATCTCCAGCAACCTTGAGCGTCTGATCTATACGGTGGCCGGAGGGGATTCAGAGAAGAATAAAGATCTGATGGAACAGCTGAAGGAGAAAGGCGCCTATGAGATCACTCCGGAGATGAGAGAGAAGCTCTCGGATTTTGTCGGCGGGTTTGCCACAGAAGAAGAGACGAAAGAGGCGATACAGACGACTTATGAAAAAACCGGTTATGTGATGGATACGCATACGGCGGTCGCGGCTTATGTATGCGCACAGTACCGCAGGGAATCAGGAGATCCCCGGAAGTGCCTGGTGGCGTCTACGGCAAGCCCCTACAAATTTATCCACAGCGTGATGACGGCGATCGACAGCAGGTACGCGGATACGGACGAATTTGAGCTTGTCGATGAACTGAGCAGGATATCCGGCATGGAGATCCCGAAGGCGATCGAAGAGATCCGAAATGCCGATATCCGGCATACGAGAGAGTGCGACGCTGCTCAGATGAAAGATACTGTGAAAGAGATTCTTGGAGTTTAAGGAGTAAAAGACGATGGAAAATATGGACAGTATTTGGGGATTCCTTGGAATCATTGTTATTGTGTGCGGATTCTATGCGATATATTCGCTGATCAAAATGAAACGGACAGGGGAGATCGATGCAACTCTTCTGCTTGGA
>DXEY01000169.1 GCA_019114745.1 Candidatus Mediterraneibacter colneyensis
GTCAGGAAATACTACAGCATCACGAAACAGGGAAAAAAGGTGCTGGGTGATAAAAAGGCGGAGTGGGAGACGTATTCAAGGGCGGTTGCCAGCGTTCTCACTGCCATGCCGGCGTAGGTCAGGAGGGGTAGTATGAAGAAAGAGGAGTATCTGAAGATCCTTACAGATCAGATCCGCTGCCGGATGGCACGCAAAGAAGTGGAAGATGAAATCCGGGGGCATATCGAAGATCAGACGAGAGATTTTTTGAGCGAGGGGATGGAGAGAGACGAGGCAGAAGCGGCAGCCGTGCGTGAGATGGGCAACCCGGTGGAAGTCGGGAACCAGATGGACCGCATCCACCGTCCTGTCATGCCCTGGGGCATGATCGCGCTGATTGTTCTTCTGAGTATCGCAGGATGCGCGCTGGAGTATTTCCTCGGGCAGAAGATCGCTGATGTCAGTGAGGGCGGATATACAGTCGGCGGCTTCCGGTACGGCGAGCGGATGCTCTATACTGCGGTCGGGCTCCTTGTCATGACCGGCGTGTGCTTCGCCGATTATACCCGGATCGCACTGCGCGCCAGGGAACTTATGGCAGCGTTGTTCGCGGTGATCCTGTGGGGACTGTTTTTTCACGGGGTGTCTGTCAACGGATCGACGCGGCACATTTATCTGGGGATGGGAGTGGTAACGGTAAACGTTCTGCTTCTCTTGTTCCTGACCGTTCCGCTCTATGCGGCGATCCTGTACCGGTACAGGGGCGAAGGGTGGAAAGCAGCGCTCAAAGCTGTGCTCTGGATGATTCCCGGGACTGCCGTGGCGATTTTCTGCAACAGTACAGGGATGATGTTTGTGCTGCTCATCACATATCTGGCCGTGTTTGGCATGGCGGTATACAGGGGATGGTACAGGGTGTCCAGAAAAACTCTGTTATCTGTGACCGTGGCGGCTGCGGTTCTGCTTCCCGTCGTTATGGCGGTGTTGTACTGGTTTTTGGGGACAGACTACCAGAAAGAACGGTTGATGTCATTTTTACAGTATGAGCCGCAATATGTCTCATATATATCGGTATATGTAAGAGAACTGCTGGCAAACAGCAGGTTGATCGGACAGGGGGCAGGAGTTCCGGATATCGGATCCATGCCGGAACTCTCAGAAGTAATGCTCTCGGCAGTGGCCGGATACTACGGCATTCTTGTGGCACTGGCTCTCCTGGGATTCATTTTATTCCTGCTTCTGCGGTTCCTGCGCACCTCTCTGCGGCAGAGGAATCAATTGGGAATGCTGATGGGATTCGGGTGTGCGTTCATTTTTCTGGCGGAGGCACTCATTTACCTGTTGAACAATTGCGGGTTTATATGTATGGAAAATTACTGTCCGTTTCTGACAAGAAGTGGTACCGGCACGGTCATGACCTACATCCTGTTTGGTCTGCTGCTGAGCATATGCAGGTATCAGAATACCGCGCCGGAACGAAAAACGGCTGAGATGAAAAGGTTTCTCAGCCGCAGATTCCTGAAGGAAGAAAAGCGGAAGAATCCTTCCGCGGATATTTAATCGCGATAGACAATGGTGCCGCCGCATATGGTGTATTTTACCTTCCCGTACAGATTCCATCCGGTAAATGGTGTATTGGAGGAAAGGGAGGCATACTCTTTCGGGCTCCACAGTTCTTCCGGGTCAAAGATGACAAGATCCGCGATCGCGCCTCTGGCGATCTTTCCGGCGGGAAGGTGGTACAGCTCTGCCGGATTGACGGTCATTTTTTCAAGGAGCTGCATCAGGGTGAGGTGTCCGGGGCGTACCAGGGACGTGATTCCCAGTGCAAGGGATGTTTCCAGTCCTGTGATGCCGCTGGGGGCCGCTGTGATGGAACGCTCTTTTTCCTCCCTGCTGTGCGGTGCGTGGTCGGTAGCGATGATGTCGATGGTGCCGTCCGCAAGTCCTTTTATAACAGCCTGGCGATCCTCCTCTCTTCGGAGCGGAGGATTCATTTTTGCCAGAGTTCCGTATTTTAAAACGGCATCCTCAGTCAGGGTGAAATGATGGGGCGTTGCCTCAGCGTGGAGATTGGCGCCCAATTTCCTGAAGATCCGTACCAGCTCCACGGATTTCCCGGAACTGATATGCTGGATGACGACGTGAGCTTTGGAACGCAGGGCGAGCAGGCAGTCTCTTGCGACCAGCGATTCCTCCGCTATGGATGGAGAGCCGTAGATTCCCAGTGCGTCTGAGACGGAACCGTGGTTGATCCCGTTGTTTTTAATAAACGCGGGATCTTCTTCGTGAAGGCTGATCGGGACGTTGAGCCCGGCTGCCTTTTTCATCGCTTCATATAGAAAGGCTGCGTCTCTTAACGGAATGCCGTCATCTGTGAAGCCACATGCCCCTGCTTCTTTGAGCGCATCCATGTCTGTCATTTCCGCGCCTTTCAGCGAGCGTGACACACTTGCGGCCTGGCAGATGTGGATGTTTTCTGCCCCGGCGCGGTCTAAGATATCCTGAAGGACTTCCGGCGTATCGACGACCGGGGAAGTGTTTGCCATGCAGATCACCGAGGTGAATCCTCCTTTGGCTGCGGCAAGAGAACCGGTGTGGAGCGTTTCCTTGTGGGTAAAGCCGGGATCACGGAAATGGACATGAGTATCGATCAGCCCCGGGGCAACCGTAAGCCCGGCGGCGTCGATGACTTCTTCCCCTTCAGAAGCGTCGATGTGATCCGATATATCTTCCAGTATCCCGTTTTCAATGCGAAGGTCTGTATAGTAAGACCTCTGCGAAGCGGGGTCTATGATAAAACCGTTTTTGATGATCATAAAAAACCTCCCTGACTGATTTTTATTTTATGGCTTTGTATCTTTCCGTTCCAGTATATCGTATATTCACGAGAATTGGCAAGAATAATGCCGGGAGGACACCTGCGTGTGCCGCAGGCCGTCCTCCCGGCAGCATCCGGGCGGTAAATGTACTCTGCCGTGATTATATCTGACGGTAAAGATGACGCGGAATACCGTCTACCATTACAGGTGATACATCGCCCTGGATGAGCGGGCGTACATAGCTTACAAATTCATCGGTTACATAAGAACCGTCTTCGTTTACCCACTCACGGGGAACGAGTTTTTCATCGTTTGCGATCTTGTGAACGTCTTTTACTTCTGTACCGCTCTGGTACGGATCGTCTGACAGACGCTGAAGGACAACCATCTTTCCGGAATCGCCTTCGTCTGCTGCCTTGACAGCGGCGCCGCCCACCTGATATGCCTCCAGGATATCAACACGGGACGCGCAGTGGGAAGCGGAGCGCTGGAGTGAGCTCAGCTCGATGGAACGTGTCTTACAGCCAATCTCACCTGCGATGTAGCTGGCGAGATAATTGGCGGTACCGGAGAGCTGCTTATGTCCGAACGCATCTACGAAGTCGATGCTCTGTCCGAGTTCGCATACATATCGTCCGTCCGCAAGGCGGATGCCTTCAGATACAGCGACTACGACAGATGGTTTCTTCGCCAGAAGGTCTTTCACTTTTGTGCCGAATGCCTCGATATCGAATGGCAGTTCCGGCAGATAGATCAGATCTGGTCCGGAACAGTCTTCGCCTTTCGCGAGGGCTGCGGCTCCGGTGAGCCATCCGGCATTTCTGCCCATGATCTCAACGATGGATACCAGACCTTTTTCATATTCCAGACAGAAGCTGTCTCGTATGATCTCCTTTACGGAAGTGCCGATATATTTGGCCGCACTTCCGTAACCCGGTGTATGGTCTGTGAGGGCGAGGTCATTGTCAATTGTTTTCGGGCATCCGATAAACCTTGTGGGATGTCCGGTGATAATGGCGTAATCGGAAAGCTTTTTGATCGTATCCATAGAATCATTTCCACCGATGTAGATAAATGCCTCAATGTTTAATTTGTCAAGTATGGCAAATATCTTGTCATACACCTCTTTGTCCTGGTGGATTTCCGGCAGTTTATACCGGCACGAGCCAAGGAAGGCGGCCGGTGTTCTTTTTAACAGTTCTGCGTCGAGTTCATTTGTAATATATTCAGACAAATCGATATAGCGCTCCTGCAGCAGTCCCTGAATGCCGTGGAGCATTCCGTATACTTTTGAGGCGCCGCGGTCTTTTGCTGTGCGGTATACTCCCGCCAGACTTGAATTGATCGCAGCAGTCGGGCCTCCTGATTGTCCGACGATCACATTTCCTTTCATTTTTAAGTACCTCCGTTTTGCGATTAGTCCTTTTTGGCGTGTCCGCCTCAAAGCACTTATAAATACAGTTTAGTGCATAATCACTAATTTGTAAATGAAAAAATAAAGAATATATGCAAAATAACGAAAATAATGGGCGAAAGAGCAAGGGCGTGCAAAAAATGATATACTTGATGAAAACGGATGAGCGTGCCGCTGATATACTGGAAGAGACGGCGTGCGGAAGAGGTGGAAATATGAAACAATATGATTATCTGATCGTGGGAGCAGGTCTGTATGGCGCGGTGATGGCGCATGAACTCGGGAAAAAAGGAAAGAAATGTCTGGTGATCGACAGACGGAACCACATTGCCGGCAATATTTACTGCGAGGATATTGAAGGAATCCACGTGCATAAATATGGGGCGCATATTTTCCATACCTCCGATAAGAAGGTCTGGGATTACGTGAACCAGTTTGCGGAGTTTAACAACTATATCAATTCCCCGGTGGCTGTCTACAAAGACGAGCTGTATAATCTTCCTTTCAATATGAATACATTCAGCAAGATGTGGGGAATCCGGACGCCGGAAGAGGCGAAAGAGATCATCGAGAGACAGCGGAAAGAGACAGGGATCACAGAACCGAAGAATCTGGAAGAACAGGCTCTTTTCCTGGTGGGAAAGGACATTTACGAAAAACTGGTAAAAGGCTATACGGAGAAGCAGTGGGGAAGGAGCTGTACGGAGCTTCCAGCCTTTATCATTAAGAGGCTGCCCTGCAGGTTCATTTACGACAATAACTACTTTAACGACAGATACCAGGGAATCCCGGAAGGAGGATATACTCCGATCGTGGAGAAGATGCTCGCGGACGCAGAGGTAAGGACTGGCGTGGACTTCTTTGAATTAAGGAAAGAAAACCCGGATATCGCGGAGAAGATCATCTTCACAGGCCAGATCGACGAGTATTTCGGCTATAAGCTGGGCGCTCTGGAGTACCGTTCCGTGCGATTTGAGACAGAGGTGCTGGACTGCGAGAATTACCAGGGAAATGCGGTCGTCAATTATACAGAGCGTGAGGTGCCGTACACCCGCATCATCGAGCACAAACATTTTGAGTTCGGAAAGCAGGAAAAGACTGTGATCTCAAGAGAATACTCTTCTGAGTGGACTGTGGGGATGGAGCCGTACTACCCGGTCAATGACGAGAAGAACAACGCGCTGTTCGAGAAGTACAGAGAACTGGCGCAGAAAGAAGAAAACGTGATCTTCGGCGGCCGTCTCGGCAATTATAAATATTATGACATGGATAAAGTGATCGCAGCAGCACTGCAGCAGTTTGAGGAGATCGAGGGATAAATCCTTGATTTTTCCACAGGATTCAAGTATCATATGTATTACTCAGATTGGTTTGATCTGATTCGGGATACTCCTATTTCTATATCAGTTTCTGATAGATTCCATTGACAGAATGGATGTGTCGGATCGGGAACGGCAGTTGAGGGACTGCCGGTTCCCGGCCGGATATGCAGCCAAAAAGAACAATTGCATATGGAAGAAATGTATGAAGTATTGAAGTTCATTGAACACGGAAACCACTGCAGGCAGAGTCTGGACTGCGTACACGGGACGATCCTGATGCGCTATCTTAAAGACCATCCCCGGATGGAGAAGCGGGTACTTCTCGGATGGTTCCGGGAACTGGCATCCTGTGTGGACCAGTACCACAGGGCGAGAAACAGGCAGAATTACCGGTATCTGAACCCATGCAGTATTGTTGTTACGGATGAGGGCAGTCTTCTGCTGCTGGATCTGGAGTCGCCCGGTAATGCAGGAGCGGTCAAGCAGATGCAGAAAGGAGCGGTGCGCGATCATTTTGTAAAGCCTGTGTATGAGATCGGCGTAAGCAGAGACTGCGAGGCTGACCTGTTTGCATATGGGAAGACGATCCAGTTTATGCTGGCGTATACCGAGATTGCACCGAAGCTGTCGGGCCGGGAAGAGCTCCGGCTGAAGAAAGTTATCGAAAGATGCACCGGAGAGTCGGGGAAAAAATATGAAGATTTCGGACAGGTGCTACAGGCGCTCCCGTGTAGCCTGGATACAGGAACCGCAGGGAGAGTCCGTATAAAACGAATCTTGTCCATCGCCGCAGCCGGGGTGGTGTTCTGCCTGTCTCTGACGGGCCTGTCCAGGGTGTGGAAGGCGGAACAGGCGGAGGCTTCCGGGATGCGTGATGAAGCGGAAAAAACAGCGGAACTGGAGGATCAGATTGCCGCGTTGGAGCGGGAAAGAGACGCTCTGAAGTCCGAACAGGCGGACTGGAAACTTGCCGGGAAGATCGGAGCAAGCATGAAAGGAGCAGCAGAGGTCTGTCTTGCGGCAGATAAAAGACTGCTCGAGGAGGAACTGCTTCTTGTCTGCGGCAGGCTGCTTCAGTATGAGTCGGATCCGGCAGGGATCGAGGCGGCCGGGCTGAGAAAAATGGAACTGGAAGCAGGGAAAGGCGATTATGAACAGGCTGTGCTGACGGGGGAAACGCTGCTGGCGAAGATCGGAAGCTCCGAAAAAGTGGAGGCACTGGTGGCTGAATATAAAGCAAAGGGAACCGGTGAAGATCCGGTCCCCTGAAAAACCCCATAGAAAGGGAGGATGCCGGGCAGCTGATCGGCTCAGCTCCCGGCATGTATTATGAAAAAGTTTATTCAAAATAACTTGTAAGCGTCTGATTTATGTATTTCTCTTTTGATGGTTTCAGTATATGGGAGAGAAATGAAGAAAACATGATAAGATAATGAAAGATTTTTAAATGATAAATGAACAAAATATGAACGCATAAACATGGTAAAAGACCGATGGGGGAGCCATCGGTCTTTTGAGGGGAGTATAAATAATTAATAAGGGGTTGTAGAAAGTAACCTTTCT
>DXEY01000170.1 GCA_019114745.1 Candidatus Mediterraneibacter colneyensis
TTCCTCCACCGGCTTGCCAGAAAATACAAGACCGGCGGCTGGGTGCGGAACACCTCCTACGGACTGGAAGGGTATCTCACGGCAGAGACGGCGGCGCTGAAATGTTTTCTCGCAGAGCTTGAAAACTCCCCGCCGCCCATGGCTCAGATCGACCGCGTCACAGCGGAAGAGATTGCTCTGGAAAAATCCTCCAAAGAGAGCTTCCCGCGCTCCGCGCCGAAAGGGTTTGCCATCCTGGAAAGCCGCACCGGATCCGGCTCGACGCTCATCGCACCGGACACCGCCATGTGTCCCGACTGTGAAGCGGAACTGCGCACGCCGTCGGACCGGAGATACCGCTATCCTTTTATCAACTGTACGAACTGCGGCCCAAGGTATACGATCATAGAAGCCCTCCCCTACGACCGGGAGCGGACTGTCATGCGCGAGTTTTCCATGTGTCATGAGTGCAGCGGGGAATACCACGATCTGGATGACCGAAGGTATCACGCACAGCCGGACTGCTGCCCGGACTGCGGCCCCCGCGTATTTTATTCTGCCTCCGGGCAGGATCTGCATTCCGATGCGGACAGAAACTCCAGCACCGAAGAAAGCGATGATGCTTTCCGCGCAGCCCAGCATCTTCTCGCAGACGGCGGCATCCTTGCCGTAAAAGGTATCGGCGGCATCCATCTTGCGTGCAGTGCCCTCGACCCTTCCGCGGTGACAAAACTGAGGGAACGGAAACACCGCGCAGAGAAGCCCCTCGCCATCATGTGCCGCTCACTCGAAGCCGTCCGAAGGATCTGTGAGGTCACGCCGGAGGAGGAAGCGCTTCTCACAAGCCCCGCGCGCCCCATCGTGCTCCTGGCAAAGAAGGATCCCGGCTCTCTCCGGGATCTCAGCTTCAGCAGACGACTCGGGGTGATGCTGCCCTACTCGCCTCTCCACGCCCTTCTGCTGGACGGCGTTTACGGCGGCCCTGACATCATTGTCATGACAAGCGGAAATGTATCCGGGTGTCCTGTTCTCACCGACAATGAATCTGCAGTGGCAGCTCTTGGCGACACAGCCGACGGTTTTCTCCTCCACAACCGGAGGATCGCAAACCGCTGCGACGACTCCCTTATCGCCGAGTGGAAAGGCCAGCCGTATTTTCTCCGCAGGAGCAGAGGATATGCGCCAGCCCCTCTCTCGATCGGGAAAAATGCCGATGGCATCTGCGCCTTAGGAGCCGAGCAGAAGGCGTCTTTTGCTCTGGGGCGGGATGCTCACGTGTTCCTGAGCCCTTATATCGGCGATCTGAAAAACGCCGAAACCTTTGAACATTATACCGGCGCTATGCTGACTTACCGGAAGCTGTTCGGCATTGAACCCAGCCTCTACGTGTGCGATCTCCATCCGGACTACCTCTCGACACAGGAGGCGGAACGCCTGTCCCGCACTGACGGACTTCCCCTGCTGAAAGTCCAGCACCACTTTGCACATATGGCGTCCTGTATGGCGGACAACGGTCTGGATACCGAGTGCTTCGGGATCATCTGGGACGGCACCGGACTGGGGACAGACGGCACCATATGGGGCGGCGAATTTCTGACCGGAGATCTGACCGGATTTAAAAGAGCAGGCTCCATCCGGCCAGTCTCCCTCCCCGGCGGCGACCGGGCGGTACAGGAGATCAGCCGGATCGCCCTGGCCTTATATGACGACGCGTTCGGAAACGACGGCGATCCTCTGAAGTATGTCCCCCTTGAAAAAGACCGGTGCGGCATGCTCAAAGGTCTCCTGCGCACTTCCTTTTCCCCTTCCGCAAGCAGTATCGGCAGGCTCTTCGACGGAGTCTGTTCGCTCATCCTGAAGCGCGGCACGGCGGACTACGAGGGAGAAGGCGCGGCGCTCGTAGAAGCGCTCTCCCCGGCAGAGACGCCGGAAGAGCTGGGGACGCCCCCGGAAGCGCTCTCCTGTCCTTTTAACTTTTACATGCGCGATAACGTCCGCATCTTTGACACCCGCCCCATGATCCGGGAGCTCATCCGGGATCTGGACAACCTCACGGATGCAGGACAGATCGCCCTGCGCTTTATGTCCACACTGATCTGCATGGCTGCTGACCAGTGCCGGGTGCTCAACCCCCGGAAACTTCCCGTCCTGCTCTCAGGCGGTGTTTTCCAAAACCGTTTTCTGCTGCACGGGCTTGTCTCTGCGCTGGAAGCAGACGGATTTACAGTATATACGCACCACCGTGTGTCTGCAAACGACGAGGGCATCTGCCTCGGGCAGCTTGCCGTCGCCCAGAAAAAAAGGAGTATAGATCATGTGTTTAGCAATGCCAATGAAAATTCTTTCGATTGACGGAACTCTTGCCCGCTGTGAAGCCGGAGGCCTCACCCAGGAGATCCGCATCGATTTTATCACTGATGCGAAACCGGGCGATTATGTTATGGTACACGCCGGATTCGCCATAGAAAAAATGTCTGAAAAAGAAGCTCTGGAAAATATGGAACTATTAGAGGAGATCAAACATGCTCTGTGACAGCTATTTTAAAAACCCGAAAGACGCGCCTCTCCTGCTGGAGAAGATCCGCGCCTGTTCCGAAAAATCCGGCCCCATCCGCCTGATGGAGATCTGTGGTACCCATACAATGGCGATCGCCAGAAGCGGGCTGAAAAGCGTTCTGCCCAAGCAGGTGGAACTGCTGTCCGGTCCCGGATGTCCGGTCTGCGTCACCCCCTCCAATATGATCGATATGATCCTTCAACTGTCCCGGCAGCCCGGCGTCATGATCACCAGCTACGGCGATCTTCTGAGAGTGCCGGGGTCTGTACGCGGGGACTGCCTGCTCAGGAGGCGGGCGGAGGGCGCCGACGTGGAATCGGTATATTCCCCTATGGACGCCATAAAGATTGCCCGGGAACATCCGGAAAAGGAAGTCGTATTTTTAGGCGTCGGCTTTGAGACTACCGCTCCGGGAACCCCGCATGTATTCTGGAAGCAGCCTCCGAAAAACTGGAGAACTTTTCTGTTCTGTGCCTTTTAAAGAAAACAGAACCTGCAATACGCGCGCTCATCGAAGCCGATGATTTCGCCGTGGACGGTTTCCTGTGCCCGGGCCATGTAGCTGCCGTCATCGGGGCAGACGGTTTCTCCTTTCTTCCGGAAGACTATCAACTGCCCGGAGTCGTGAGTGGCTTTGAACCGGCAGATCTGCTCTGCTCGATCCTGGAACTCACCCGGATGATTGCCGAGGATGCACCTGCCCTGAAAAATGAATACACACGCCTCGTCAGACAGAACGGTAATCCTGCCGCCCTCGCTCTTATGGAGAAAGTATTTTGCCCTGCGCCCTCAGACTGGCGGGGACTGGGACATATCCCGGACAGCGGCTGTGCCATCCGTCCTGAATATGAACCGTGGGATGCGGTGAAAAAGTTCAGTCTCCATCCGGCAGAGGAAAAGGAGATTCCCGGATGCAGGTGCGCCCAGATCATCCGGGGGGTGCTTTCCCCTTCCCAGTGTCCTCTGTTCCGGAACGGATGCTCGCCGGACAACCCCGTCGGGCCCTGTATGGTATCCGGAGAAGGGGCATGTGCGGCGGCTTACCAGTACGGATAGCTGTCCGCCAAAAATACAGACATTGATCACAGACATTCATCGGAGGTAATCATCGTGGACGATAAAATCACACTTGACTATGGAAGCGGAGGGTTAAAAACCTCTGAACTGATCGAATCCATCCTTCTTCCGGCATTTGACAACGCCGCCCTGTCCCAGCTCGGCGACGGCGCCGTTTTGCCCGGATCCGAAGAGCTGGTATTTTCTACAGACAGCTTCGTAGTCTCTCCCTGGAAATTTCCCGGCGGAGACATCGGAAAGCTCTCGGTATGCGGGACGGTCAACGACCTGTGCATGGCAGGCGGCACGCCTGAGTACCTGAGCCTTTCTTTTATATTAGAAGAAGGATTCTCCTTCCGCGACCT
>DXEY01000171.1 GCA_019114745.1 Candidatus Mediterraneibacter colneyensis
TAAAAAAACCACCCTGAGACTGACTAAAGTCAGACAGGATGGCGAGCCGCGTCAAAGTACTCTTCCTCTTATCTTTCCCCACATGTGTACCTGCACATAGTCATATGCCCGGTCATAGATAAACAGTGCCGCCTGGCCTCCAACAGCCACGGCGATCATTGCTGCGTCCGGTATCGCCTGCGGGAAGAGAAGATCCCGGAACAAAAACGCAATCGGCAGATACATTATATTGAAGATGATATATTTTGAAATCCAGAACAGCGTATGCCTTCTCTGTATGTCCGGATGTTTTTCGAGCCATCTCCAGACAGCTTCTATCCCCCAGATATAAAGACCCATAGCTGCGAACGTCACGACATAGAACTTATTGGGCGCCGTAATAAAGCCGAGCAGAACCGCCGCCAGATAGAATGCGCCTCCCGCTTTCAGCCCAAATTCGCGGATCACGATCCCCACAAAAAATGAAGCGGCTGCCAGAAGGAACAGTGTGCTTGTCTCGATAATACTGCCAAGCGCCATAAACACTACGGTCAAAGCCAAAAGGAGACCGCCGAACGCCACAGTCTTTGCCTTTACATGCATGAACAAAGATCTCCTCCCATACATTCACAGAGCTGGTCCGCAATACACAGATCGCAGCACATATTTCCGGTTCCGCAGGATGAATAGCCTCCCATGCCGTATCCGTTGCCGTAGGGGCTGTTCTGATATCTTCTGCTGCTGAAATCCAGCTGGTTCAGGAGCTGCCTGTACTGAAGGTTATTCGGCTCCATGTTCACAGCCTGGGCGGCGTGATCCCTGGCAAGGACATTATTCCCCAGCCCTGCATTGGCACAGCCGCTCAGATAATACCAGAGCGCAGACCTCTCAGGAACCTGATCCAGTGTATTGAGCGCTTCACGGTAACGCCGGTTGTTGATATAATTGACCGCCGCCTGGAGCCGCGGATCCTGCTGCGCATTCTGATAACCGCCTGAGTTTCCGTAGGATGATCCCCCGCCGTATGAATATCCCCCGCCTGAGGACGATCCGTTCCCATAGGAGTAGCCGCCTGAGCTTCCCGAGGAACGCTCATGCATGATCGTGTCGTAGGCCTCCTGTACTTCTTTGAACTTCTCTTCCGCCAGGTCAGCCAGCGGATTGTCCACATTCGCGTCCGGATGATACTTTCTCGTAAGATCGCGGTATGCTTTCTTTATTTCATCATCCGATGCGCTCGGAGATACCCCGAGCACATCATAGGGATTCTTATTCATTCTTTCTTTTCCTCACTTTTCTTCATCTGTATCTTATTATATCGACTCCAGACTCCATCATACAATATATTCCGCAAAATGTCCACATCAACAAGGCATGGCAGTCTTTCAAATTCCGCGGTACTCTCCGCGATCATCATGCACAGGATCTGCCCGATCCGCTCCTCGTAATCTCCCTTCCCATACAATTCCTTCAGAGGGTTGTACCTGCTCTTCTCCAGATCCTCAGGCAGGTCTTCATATGCATCCATCAGATAGATAAACTTTCCCAGAAAGAACCCCATTCTCCTGAGTTCCCTCTCCCATATATCTTCCTTATATACAAAGAGTTCTTCCATCAGCTTCCCGAAACACCCGGCTGTGCGGTCGAGATCCGTGCTCTCCTCCTTTTCACACTGCGCAAGTTCGGACAGCCCTTCACGGATCGCCCTGCTCTGCCTGGGATACTGCCGGATGATCTTCTCCGCTTTCCCTTTGAGCACGCTTTTTGCCACAAGACCGGATACCTTGCGGTCGTCCCTCCAGTCGTCGTCCAGATGGTAATATGCCAGCAGCACATTCATGGCCGCAGCGTAGGAAGTAATCTCGTTTCTCAGCATCATCTGTTTTTTCACCGGATGTACTTTACATCTGTGCATCTCCATATTTGCCGTATTTTCATACAAAGACGACAAAAAGATAATGGCAAACGTCATATCATAAGTCAGGGTCATCTGCCCGGAAAAGCCGTAGCGTTCTTTCAGTTCCCGGCAGAGCCCGCAGTAATATGCCTTATACTTTTTCAAGTCTTTTACTTTTAATTCCGGTTCACATATCGTCACATAACCAAACATAGTTCTCTCCTCAGCAGGGCAGACCGGTCGAATCGGTCTGGATTGCGCCTGAGTAATCATTATACCACACGCGCAGAGAAGAAAGCGACGCCGAAATATGATTTTTTTCTGAACATTTTCGGAAGGCTCTCTATTGTAAACCATTGTTGCTATTTTAGTTGACAATTGTTTCCCGATCACGTATACTTCCTACATAATACTGGCGCGCAGCGGCGCCGGCACACGAGAGGTATTTATCATGAAAGACAACCATACAATCCCATTTACCCGAAGACAACAAATTCAGGACATGGCTGTAACCGGCCTGATGACTGCCGTGCTCTGCATAGCAGCTCCGTTTTCGATCCCCATCCCGGTCAGTCCCGTTCCCATCTCGCTGACTAATTTTATCATCTTTATTGCCATTTATGTACTCGGCATAAAAAACGGCACGCTCAGCGTCCTGATCTACCTGATCCTGGGAGCCGCAGGCCTGCCGGTATTTTCAGCCTTCAGCGGAGGACCCGGCAAACTTGCCGGTCCCACCGGAGGTTATCTCATCGGTTTTCTTTTTCTGGCGCTGATCCAGGGACTGTTCCTGAAATCTTTTCCCGAACGGAAGGCCGCTCCTGTCATCGGCATGATCCTTGGTATGGCGGTATGCTATGCCTTCGGCACAGCCTGGCTTGCGTGGCAGATGAACCAGGGCTTTGCCGCCGCGCTGGGGATCGGCGTGCTGCCCTACCTGCCGGGAGATGCTGTAAAGATCATCGCCGCTGCGGCGTCAGGCCCGAAACTGAAGGCAGCGGTAATCAAAGCCAAAAAGCAATGATCATAATCCGTGATCGGGCATATCAGTTGAAATTTTCTCCAGCATCACCTGCACTACGCCTCCGCAGACCATCCCCTCCTCTTCCGCCTCATCCGCAGTCATGTCCACTGTACAGATCTGGAAATCCGGCTTTCCTGTCCTCATCATAAGGAGCGCTTTCTGTATGATCTCACTCTCAACACAGCCGCCTCCGATCGTATCTGTCGTGCTCCCGTCCTCAAGGATGAGCATTTTCGTCCCCACGCTGCGCGGAGCCGATCCCTTCCGGGAAATGATCGTAGCGAGTACCTTTTCAGTCTCTCTTTCCCCGGGTACAACGCCATGTTCCCCGAAGATGCACGCAAGGATCTCTTCCGGGTAACTGCCCGCTTTTCCTCTGCCGTTCCCGCTGTTTTTGACCTGTATGATCTCTGCCATTACGGACACGGCGATTTCTTCCGGCGTCTCCGCCCCGATCTCCAGCCCGATGGGAGTATGGACAGCATCCAGAAGATCACGCCGGATGCCTTTTGCTTCCAGCTGGTCTTTCACGATGGCGACGCGCCTCCTGCTGCCCATCATCCCAACATAGGCGTACTGCTTCTTCAAAACCGCCTCAAGGCATTCCGAGTCATACCTGTGTCCCCTTGTCACAATGACAAACCAGGAGTCCGAATCTCCACTGATCTCAGAAAGCCCTTTTGCAAACGGCTCGCAGATTACATGGTCTGCCCCCGCCTTTCTCGCATTGTCCGCAAACTTCGGGCGATCCTCTATGACCGTTACAGCAAAGCCAAGCATCTTCCCCATCCGGATCACAGGCATTGACACGTGCCCGCCACCGCAGATGACCAGTTTCGGCGTGCGGCTGATACGCTCGCGGAACACATCCTCAGAACCGGACGCCCCGGATGATACGCCCGCTTTCTCCGGACAGTCATGGAGCAGTCTTTTTTCTCCTGCACGCTCCCCGGTCAGGACGGTCTCAATCCAGATATCTCCTCCGGAATTTTCTAATTCCTGTTTTAGTTCCGTGTAAAATCTGTTCATTCCATTCTCCCACACATCATATGTTTTTCAGCTTTCCCCTGTGTCATGTAAAAAGCGGCACCCTCCCGGATACCGCTTTCTTTCAGCAGGATCTTTATTCAGCCAGTCTTTTCAGCACATCCTTCAGCAGTTCATAGAACCGTTCAAACGAGTCAAGCGGCACATTTTCATCCGGTGTATGCACGTTGTAGAGCGTCGGACCTACAGCGATCGCATCCAGCCCCGGCAGAGCCTCAGAGAAAAGCCCGCACTCCAGCCCAGCATGAAGGGCTTCCAGCCGCAGTTCCTTTCCGAACAGTTCACGGTAGCTGTCCTTAAACACCTCCCGGATCCTGGAGTCCTCTTTGTAATCCCATCCCGGGTATTCTCCGCTGTATTCGATCCCGAATCCGAATGTCCCGGCAAGCAGTGCCAGCCTTGCTTTTGTATCTTCCTGGAGGGAAGCGACAGAAGAGCGGGGTGATATAACAATTATAAGCTCATTTTCGTCTGCCCTTACCACTCCCATATTGGACGATACGACAACGAATCCGTCCATCCTGATATTACGTTTATACACTCCGTTCGGAGCAAGACGGATCGCGCTGACAAATGCTCTTGCATCTTCGTCCTTCAGTGCGGATACACTCTGTCCGTCCTCCAGAGATATTTCACAGCCGAAGTCCGGCTCAAAAGCTGAAATTTCGTCAGAGAAGATCTCAGCCAGCCTGCATGCGGTTTTCTCCGCCTTTTCCGCCTCTGCCTTATCGGCATAGATCAGAGATGCTTCACATTCTCTTGTGATCGCATTATCCTTTGTACCTCCGGCGTAGGATACGAGCCTTCCGTCTGTCTCATCCAGCAGTTCTGCAACCATGCGGGCCATCAGGATATTGGCATTCTGGCGTTCTTTATCAATATCCGTACCTGAATGTCCGCCCAGAAGGCCTTCTATTTTAATCTGCACCACTGTCCCTTCGGCGCTCACTCTTTCTACCTGCTTTGTAAGCTGTACCCTTAATCCTCCGGCGCAGCTGATCGTCGCAACGCCTTCTTCTTCTGAGTCCATATTTATCATCGTACGCGCAGTGATCTGTGTTTTGTCTAAAGCCTGCGCTCCGTTCAGTCCGACTTCCTCTTCCGTCGTAAACACACATTCCAGCGGAGGATGTGCAAGGTCTTCATCGTCCAGCACCGTCATCATCAGCGCGACTGCGACACCGTTGTCGGCGCCCAGTGTCGTTCCATTCGCAGATAACACACCGTCTTTTAAGACCAGGTCGATCCCTTCTTTTTCAAAGTCGTGCTCCACTCCGGCACGTTTGTCGCATACCATGTCGATATGTCCCTGCAGCATAACAGGCTCTTTATCCTCGGCGCCTTTGCTCCCGCCTTTTTTGATGATAACATTGTTGCTGTCATCCTGGTACACCCATAAGTTTCTTTCTTTTGCAAAATTCACAAGAAAGTCACTGATCTGTTTCTCATTTCCCGATCCTCTCGGAACGGCGCAGACATCTTCAAAAAAGTGAAACAATTTTTCCGGCTTATATCCGGTGATCTTATACTCCATGATAGATTCCTCTTTCTTTCTTCAATATTCTTACAGGATTTCTCTCCTGCATATTGATTATAACAGATTCCGCTCGGTTTTTCACTCATTAATCTAAATATCTTACTATTTATAAATGTAACAGTTCAGCCATCAAGGAGTAAAACAGCGACATCAGTAAAAAGGAACACAAAACAGGAACTGCCGCACCATCTTATCATGTGAATGGTACGGCAGTTCCGAACTGTCAGTGATCTACTGCAGACTATAGACCACTCATATATTTTCGGTCGTCATCCGGACTGATCTCCCGGATGACACGGCAGGGGTTTCCACCGGCCAGGACGTTAGGAGGAATGTCGCTGACGACTACGCTCCCGGCCGCTATGATCGTATTATCCCCTATTGTAACTCCGGAGACAATGGAGACATGTCCTCCGATCCAGACATCATTGCCGATACGGACCGGACGCGCATATTCGAGGCCTTCGGCGCGCCTTTGCGGATCAAAAGCATGACCGGCGGCATAGATGCCGCAATTTGGCCCTATCAGTACATTGTCACCAAATATAACCTCATTTCCGGCAAGGATGATAAGGTTGTAATTTGCAAAGAAGTTCTCGCCCAGGGTCACCCGCCCCCAGAAATCACAGTGGAACGGCTCTTCTATACGGAATTTTTCCCCTGTCTTTTTCATCTCCCTGCGTATGAGCGCCTCCCGTTCTTCTTCCTGAGACGGCCGGAGACTGTTATAGTCAAAGCTCAGTTCCTGGCTCCGCAGCCTCTCAGCGCAAAGACTATCTTCCTGCGCATCATATAAAAATCCTGCCAGGGCTTTTTGTTCTTCTGTCATCAGTACTCCAGCTCGTACAGCTTCCCGATCTGAGGTGAAAGCAGGTCACATCCTTTTTCTGTCACCACGATCCCTTTTTCCCAGCGCACGCCGAATGTATCTGTAGAAATGAATGTATCAATCTGGAAAGTCATATTCGGCTGCAGGTCATATTCAGAAGATGTCTCCACCCACGGAGCCTCAACTTCTATCATGCCGGTGCCGTGCAGAGGCCCGTAGACAAAATTGTCTTTATATCCGTTATTTACATAAAACTGATAAAATTCCTCCGCAATCTGTGATGCCGGGATCCCCGCCTTCACGTGTTCCTCCGTCCACTGATGTGCCTTCAGGCCAAACAGCACCACATCTCTTCTCCTGCCTTCCAGTTTTCCAAGCACGATGGGATACCCCACCGCTGCAGAGTAGCCGTCTATTCTTGCTGAAAGATTGAGCTGCACGATATCTCCCTTCTGAAATTTTCTGTAGGAGGATCTGGAAATCGCATGGCGTGTCGATGCTTCCGAGAACACATACATCGGAAGGCCCTCATACTCAGCTCCATTCTCATAGATCACTCTCTGCGCCACCCCGACCATTTCAAGCTCCGTCATTCCCGGACGGATCTCGTGGATCACCTGCTGCATTGCCAGTTCCGCGATCCGGTATCCTTCACGGAGACATTTGAGTTCATTTTCGCTCTTAACAGAACGGAGTTCTACCATGATATGATCTGCACGGACAATTTCCGCCCCGGGAAAAGCTTCCCTGATACCGTCCATAATCACAGCAGTCGTATCCAGCCAGCTTGCCACTCCGATCCTGAGATTTCTGCCGCGGATACCAAGAGACTGAAATACATCCTGGTACGTATCCGCCTTCAGTTCGGGGTAGGACGGATCTGCGCCCTCCCTGTACTCCATCAGCACAAATATTTTATCGAGTCTGGAATTATCTGCTCCAAACTCCCGGCTCTCAGGGCCAACAAGAAGAGCCGCATCTCCGTCCGGTGAAATCACGACTCCCGCCCGCTCAAATACCGGCCAGAAGCCCGAAAAGTATCTTGCATTTGCATAATCTGATTCTGTTGAATTTACGATCAGTGCATCCAGCTTTTCCCTCCGGAGTATGCCTGCGGCGCGCTTCACCCTTTCCTTATATTCACTGTCCGGAATATATGCTTTTCCGTGTTCTCGCATCTTTCTTTCAACCTCCTGTTTTCTCATGATCTGTTGCTTTTTGTATGTCTTCAGGACTTGCAATATCCTGGCGTTGTATAAAACGCTATTTCGCGGGGTTCCGCCCTTCCGTACTGCGCTACGACGGGCACGTCGCTTTCCAGTGTTATCGCGTACTGAACCCCTTCGCTCACTGTATATTTCCCAAATCCGTTTTCTTCTCCTGTCCTCAGGCAGCGTACTCTGAGCGCTCCCACTGTCACCGGCGGAAGCGTAACAGGATCCTTATCTTCAAAATAGAATGTGATCGTTACATGAGCATCCGTCTCACCTGTGTTCAGTATTATGACCGATTCATGCCCCCGTATCAGATTGTGTCCTTCAGGAGGGCGTTCCGCATCCGGGAACACCCATATTTTCTGTCCGTATCCCATACAGCCTCCTTTCATCCGAAATGTCAGTCATACAAGTTCGGAGCGATCTCCTCGTCATCCATATTTTCAGCATCGTACCAGTAGCAGTCGGTGGAGATATCTTCTACCTCTTCGCCCTGGGCGATCTTATACAGTGTCTCCACTGTCAGATATCCCATTTCTACCGGCGACTGGGTGATCGCGCCGTACATCGTTCCACTACGGACAGCTTCTTTTATAGTAGCTCCGGCGTCAAATCCAACGGCAATGATCGACTCGCCCGGTGTATTTCCCAGTACCTGAAGATTGGAATTAGCTGTCAGGATTCCTTCTGCAGCCGTCTGGTTTGAACCGAAAATGGCGATGGTGTCCGGTTTGTTCATGATATTGGATGCAACGGTCGCGCACAGTTCCACTGTTGTCTGCGTGGGCACTCCCACCTCGATGATGATATCTGCTTCGCTCTCGTCGGACATCTCCACATTGCAGTTATTAATAAAGAAGTCGTTTCCTGTTACTGCAACTTTATAGCCGTCTGCCACCGCCAGACTTGCAAATTTGTCGATAAATCCGAGCCCTCTGTTGCTGATACTTTCTGAGGTTGATTCCTGGTTGACCTCTCCGATCCTCACTGCCGAATCCGCTTCGGCAATTGTATCTTTCAACCCTTCATACAGATTCTCTCCCGCTATTTCTCCCGATGCATAATTGTCGCTGGCAATCGTGCAGTACACGGATCCTTCCGGAGCGCTTTCAACACCGGAGTCAAAACAGATTACGGGGATTTCGTTCTCAAGCGCGGATTCCAGAGAATCGAATACAGCATTCTGGTCGCACGGTGCAATGGCGATGCCGTCAGGTTTGCTGCTGATCGCATTATTCAGCATATTGACCTGGTCTGCGATATCCGACTCGGAATTGGGTCCTGTACAATCAACTGACACTCCAAATTCTTCGCTTGCCTGATCTATACCTGTCACTGCCGCCTGCCAGTAGGTAGACTGAAAACTCTGAACAATAATATTAAAGTGATAATCGCTGTTTTCTGATGTCTGACTGTCAGAGTCATCTGTACCGGAAGAGCTGTTGCTTCCACTGCAGCCGCTGAGAGTTGCGCCGAGAAGGCAGACGGTTAATAACAAAGCCAGGTTCCTGTTTTTCATTCATGTTCCTCCTATTCTTTTTTGCACGGATGTGTCAGATCTGATAACATCTCTTTCTGTGTTTCTAAGCACATTTTAAATTTACACTGTCTTAACGGTCAATAATTTCCCCCTGATTTTTATCGAATTTTATTTAAACGTTTTAATCATATTTACACAATTTTACATCTGTGCTATCCTGAAGGAACAGGATGTTATCCTGAACATGTCTGTTAAAGGAGTATACATTATGGCTACGATCAAAGATGTCGCCGGGATGGCCGGCGTTTCTCCGGCTACTGTTTCCAACTATCTGAATCATACGCGTCCGGTAAGCAGAGAAGCCTCAAAAAAGATACAGGAGGCTGTGGACGCATTAAAGTATACGCAGAATCTTAACGCCAGAAATCTGAAAACCAGACGTAACTCAGACATCGGAGTCATACTTCCCAGCCTGAATGATTCGTATTACGTGCAGATCTTTCAGGGTATTAAGTCTTTTTTCCAGAATACGGGATACCACATTGATCTCTCCTTTTCCGAAAATATACCGGAAGCCGAAATCAATATCGTACACGGTCTTTTGAAAAAGCAGATCTGCGGACTGATCCTGATCCCATGCCAGCCGGATAACTGGAAGTTTTATTATGATAATCTGTTGTCAAAAGATATTCCTCTGGTTCTGATAGACCGCAACATTTACAGCCTCGATACCAATTTTGTTTCTTTTGACAACCGTGTTCTTCTCCGCGACATGACCGAAGCACTGTTTCGGCAGGGATATCACAATGTCTGCCTGATATCAGGACCGAAAACATACGACTGCGAGTCCGAGAGCATCCGGGGAGTCTGCGACGCCTACCGGAATTTTTCTGTTGCTCCGGACGGGCATTGTTTCATCGAAACCGACATGAGCAAAGAAGATGCTTTCCGGCAGACGTTAAAACTTTTGCGGTCTCAGAAACCCGATGCCATCGTGACAACGTCGGAATCTCTTGCCGCAGGCATTATTGAAGGAATCACTATTTTAGGATATACGCGCGGGGATGTCCCTGTCTTTACACTTGGCGAAGAGCACTGGAACCTGCATACTCACTCTGTCTCATCCGGTTCTGCTGTCCGCCCTGCCCTTAAACTGGGACAGACCGCATCTAAACTTCTCATGGAACAGCTCCGGTCTCCGCTCACAAAGGAGACTGAGCGGATCATTCTGAGCGGGCGCAGATTCAGCCGCACAGGAGCCGTTTTCCCGTCAGCACCTCCACAGACGCCGCCGGCGGACAGGGAGGCACCGGCGCGCCGGACGATACGGGTGCTTTTGCTGGATACACCTCAGGTCCACTATACGCTGAGACTGCTCAGAAACTTTGAAATACGCACCGGTATCAAAGCGGAAGTAACCCTGCTCCCCCATCATTATCTGTACGACACAATACTGAAAATGCACTGTTCAGATGAGGAAGCTCCTTTTGATGTCATTAT
>DXEY01000172.1 GCA_019114745.1 Candidatus Mediterraneibacter colneyensis
ATTTGAAAGGGATAATATATTTGTGGATATGGTCAGGATGCTCTATCGTGCGGATACGTGTACGAATGTATTTCCGAGCCTTCACGTGTTCAATTCCCTGAGTGCGTGCATTGCGATCTATAAGAGCGAGCGCCTGAAAAAGCACAGGTGGATCTGCTTCTCGGCGTACGTGCTGGCGCTGCTGATCATTCTCGCGACTGTATTTTTAAAGCAGCATTCCGTGATCGATGTGTGCGGGGCGTCTTTGATGGCGTATGTGCTTTACCAGCTTGTCTATGTTCCGGAAAAGCGCAGAGTTCCGGGATATACAAAGGAGAAACGCCCGCTGCTGCAGGATAAGTAAGAGATTCAGGAGGAAATAGTAATATGAAGAAGATTATGCTTACCGGCGACCGCCCGACCGGGAAACTGCATGTGGGACATTATGTGGGATCCCTGAGGCGGAGGGTAGAGCTTCAGAACAGCGGAGAATATGACGATATTTTTATTATGATAGCGGATGCGCAGGCGTTGACGGACAATGCCGATAATCCCGAAAAAGTACGGCAGAATATCATTGAAGTCGCACTGGATTATCTGGCGTGCGGGCTTGACCCGGAAAAGTCAACTCTTCTGATCCAGTCACAGATCCCGGAGCTGTGCGAACTGTCGTTTTATTATATGAACCTGGTGACAGTATCCAGGCTTCAGCGCAATCCGACGGTAAAGTCCGAGATCCAGATGCGCAATTTCGAGGCGAGTATCCCGGTCGGATTCTTTACTTATCCGATCAGCCAGGCTGCCGATATCACTGCCTTTAAGGCGACGACAGTGCCGGTAGGAGAAGATCAGATGCCGATGCTGGAGCAGACAAAGGAGATCGTGCATAAGTTTAATTCTGTGTATGGGGAGACACTGGTGGATCCGAAGATCCTCCTTCCGGATAATCAGGCGTGCCTGCGCCTTCCGGGGATCGACGGGAAAGCCAAGATGAGCAAGTCTCTCAACAACTGTATCTATCTGTCGGAAGAGCCCGAAGAGATCAAGAAGAAGGTATTCAGTATGTTTACGGATCCGAACCATATCCGGATCGAAGATCCGGGCAGACTGGAAGGAAATACAGTGTTTACTTACCTGGATGCATTCTGCAGGCCGGAGTATTTTCCGGAGTTCCTGCCGGAGTATGCGAATCTTGATGAACTGAAAGACCACTACAAGAGAGGCGGTCTTGGTGATATGAAGGTGAAGCGTTTCCTTAACAATGTGCTCCAGGCTGAGCTGGAACCGATCCGCAACCGCAGGAAAGAATTTCAGAAGGATATCCCGGCTGTGTATGAGATCCTCAGAAAAGGAAGCGAAAAGGCGGAGAAGGCTGCCGCGCAGACGCTGAAAGAAGTTAAGGCGGCGATGAAGATCAATTACTTTGACGATGAAGAGCTGATCAGGATGCAGGCTGCGAAATATACGGAAGAGTAAGCGATAAATATAGAGGACGGCGAGTGATGCCGTCCTTGTTTACTATATAGAGGTACAAAAAAGAGTATTCCGATCTGGAACACTCTTTTTCTACGTGCGATAGAAGATTCGAACTCCCGACCTTCTGGTCCGTAGCCAGACGCTCTATCCAGCTGAGCTAATCGCACATATTATTTGCTGTCTTGTCTACAGCAAAAAATATTATAGTATAGTTTTATTCAGAAGTCAACAATTTTTTGCAAAAAACTGAGAAAGCCTTTCTGTCAGCGCAAAACGCGCGCCATATCTTCCGGAAGCGGCGCTGTAAAGCTGAGTTCTTCGCCTGTGATCGGATGGCGGAATGTCAGTCTGCCTGAGTGCAGTGCCTGACGGCTGATCGCTTCCATGTCCGGGTTGTAGAGATAATCCCCGATCAGAGGATAGCCGATATGCTTCATATGGACGCGGATCTGGTGGGTGCGTCCTGTCTCCAGAATGAGAGATACAAGGCTGTATCCGTTTTTCTCCTCTACAACGCGATAATGTGTGACCGCATTTTCGCCGTTTTCAAAATCAATCCTCCGCTCAATCAGAGAACTGCCTGTCCGCCCGATGGGAGCATTTATTGTCCCCGCAGGCGGAACAAGGTGTCCCCGGACGATCGCGCGGTATTCGCGGGTTATCTCATGCCGTGCGGTCATGCCCGACAGGACGCTGGAGCTGACCATATGCTTTGCAATGACAGTGAGACCGGAGGTATCCCTGTCCAGCCGGTTGGTACACCGGAAGATAAAAGGTTTTCCCTGAGACTGATAGTAATACATGAGAGCATTGGCGAGGGAGTTGCGGTAATTATTGAGAGATGGATGTATGGGCATCCCCGATGGTTTGTTTACGACTATAATATCCTCATCCTCATAAACAATATCGACCGGAAGCCTGACAGGAGGGATATTTGGCGAGGACTCTGTCTCCTGGATGTGGACGGTGAGAGTATCGCCGGCGCGAAGGGGTGCGCGCATGTATTCCCAGACTCCGTTTCGCAGGATGCTCTGGGGCATTTTTTTCAGCTGTGTAAGATTTTGATAGGAATAGCCTTTCCGGCGAAGGTACTGCTCAATGCGCAGCCCATCGGAAAAACTGTCGATTTGGTATGTGATCGTGCGTTCCATGAAATGACTCCTGTCTTATGCGGTTGTGCCCGCTCGAATGATAATGATATTGTGAATAATCAGAGTGGGGATGTCAATAAGTTTTTGACATGCTGTGGATATCTTTTTACAGATCCTGTAAGTTTGTCGATAACTGTACTTTTTCATGCCCGCCTATTGAAAGACCGGGGACGGCGTGCTATGGTAATGGAACTCAGAAGAGTCAGGCATATCGGATCATTTGAAATCTATCTGTTCTTTTTTCGTCTGAATATCGCAATTCATCGGGAGTTTTGCCCGGAAATCCAGTGGATCAGAAAATGAGATGAAAGCTGCTTTCTTCTAAATGAGGAACGTGGTAAGATAAGGAGGAATATGAACGAAAGAAACCATGAAAATTCTATAATGCTTCCCACTGTGGATTTCTGCTTCAAGGAGCTGATGAAGAACCCAAAAGTGAGAAAAGGATTCATCCGCCGGAAGATCAAAATGAAGACGGAGTCATCCGCTGGATGCGATTCCTCGGAGGGAAGGATCGGAAGGAGTTTGAAGACATGGCAGGAAAAGACGAGTATATCGGAGAGGCATGAGTGCAGAGCAGATCGCGGAATTATTTGAAATGGATGCCGGGTATGTGGCGGAACTGGCAGAGCAATACAGGAGCGGGCGGACAGAGTGAAAATTTTCTGGATTCTGTTACAGCGTTTGTGATAAAATGGCATGGCAGATCGCATAGAAACTTTGAAAGGATAACAGCACATGGACATTAATGGAAAACTGACAGAAGAGCTGGGCGTAAAGCGCTGGCAGACCGATGCTGCGGTCAAACTGATCGATGAGGGAAATACGATCCCTTTTATCGCAAGATACAGAAAAGAGGCTACAGGTTCGTTAAACGACGAACAGCTCAGAAAACTGCACGAGAGGCTTATATACCTGAGAAATCTGCAGGAGAAAAAAGAACAGGTGATATCGGGCATTGAAGAGCAGGGGAAGATGACGGAGGAACTCCGTCAGCAGATCCTTGCGGCGGAGACACTCGTTACAGTGGAGGATCTGTACCGCCCGTACCGTCCGAAGAGAAGGACGAGGGCGACGATCGCGAAGGAGAAGGGCCTGGAGCCTCTGGCAGCGTTCATCCTGCTGCAGAATACGAAAGAGCCTCTCGAAAAAACTGCCGGGATGTATCTCTCGGAGGAAAAAGGCGTAAAGACAGTGGAAGAGGCAATTGCCGGGGCAAAAGATATCATTGCCGAGTCCATCTCGGATCATGCGGATTACCGGAGCTGGATCAGGAAGGAGACTCTGAAAAAGGGAAAAGTCGTCTCAACTGCCAAAGACCCGGAAGCAGAGTCCGTATATGAGATGTACTACGAGTTTGAAGAACCTGTATCAAAACTGGCAGGTCACAGGATCCTTGCCCTTAACCGCGGAGAAAAAGAGAAATTTCTTGTAGTGAAGGTGGAAGCTCCGGAGGAGGATATCCTGCGTTATCTTGAAAAGCAGACCATACTCCGGGAAAATCCGTATACAGCGCCGGTGTTAAAGGACACAGTGGAAGACAGCTACCGCAGATTGATCGCTCCGGCAATCGAGCGCGAAGTAAGAAATGAGCTTACGGAAAAGGCGGAGGACGGCGCTATCGAGGTGTTTGGAAAAAATCTCCATCAGCTTCTCATGCAGCCGCCGATCGCGGGAAAAGTAGTGCTCGGATGGGATCCGGCATTTCGTACCGGATGTAAACTGGCAGTGGTAGATCCCACCGGAAAGGTGATCGGTACGACGGTCATTTATCCGACTGCTCCGACTACGCCGCAGAAGATCAAGGCGAGCAAGGATCTTCTGAAAAAGATCATCCCGAAATATCATATTTCTCTGATCTCTCTCGGAAACGGAACCGCGTCCAGGGAATCCGAACAGTTTATTGTCGAGCTGTTAAAAGAGATACCGGAGAAGGTACAGTACGTGATCGTCAATGAGGCGGGCGCCTCGGTGTATTCGGCAAGTAAACTCGCCAGCGAGGAGTTCCCGAAGTTTGATGTGGGCCAGAGGAGCGCTGCGTCTATCGCCAGAAGGCTGCAGGATCCGCTTGCCGAGCTGGTGAAGATCGATCCGAAATCCATCGGCGTCGGACAGTACCAGCATGATATGAACCAGAAGAAGCTGGGAGAGTCGCTGAGTGGAGTCGTGGAAGACTGCGTAAATAAAGTGGGCGTTGACCTCAATACCGCATCGGCACCGCTATTGGCGTATATCTCAGGGATCAGCAGCGCGATCGCAAAAAATATCGTGGCATACCGGGAGGAAAACGGAAAGTTCGCAGACCGCAGGGAACTTCTGAAAGTGCCGAAGCTGGGACCGAAAGCATACGAGCAGTGCGCCGGGTTTATGCGGATCCAGGGAGGAAACAATCCTCTGGATGCCACAGGAGTGCATCCGGAATCCTACGAAGCGGCAGAAAAACTGCTGGACAGACAGGGATTCAGGCCGGAAGATGTGGCGGAGCATCATCTGGCAGGTCTCTCCCTTACGATAAAAGACTATAAGAAACTTGCGGAAGAGCTGGGGATTGGCGAGATCACCCTCCGGGATATCGTGAAGGAGCTGGAGAAGCCGGCACGGGATCCCCGCGACGAGATGCCCAGACCGATCCTGCGCACGGATGTGCTGGAGATGAAAGACCTGAAAGAAGGCATGATCCTGAAAGGCACCGTGCGAAATGTGATCGATTTCGGCGTGTTCGTAGATATCGGAGTCCATCAGGACGGTCTTGTCCACATATCCCAGATCACAGACCGGTACATTAAACATCCGCTGGAAGTTGTGAGCGTGGGAGATATTGTGGATGTGAAGGTGATGAGCGTGGATCTGAAGAAGAAGCGTATCCAGCTCACAATGAGAGGGATCTCATAAGATTTAAAATGGAACAGCGCCCGCTTCTCCGTGCTGCCGCTGCCCTTGACATATCGAAAAATGTCTGTTATATTACAAATAGAACAAAAATATTTGTAAAAGTGTGTCTTCTGAGCACACATTCTATCATTGAAAACAGACAGGACAAGGAGGGTGGTTACGATGGCAGATAAGAGAGATTATTATGAGGTGCTGGGTGTAGGCAGGAATGCTGATGATACACAGATAAAAAAGGCATATCGTAAGCTGGCAAAACAATATCACCCGGACACCAATGCAGGTGACGCAGATGCAGAGAAAAAGTTTAAGGAAGTCACAGAAGCATATAATGTCTTGAGTGATAAAGAGAAACGGAAACTGTACGACCAGTTCGGGCATGCGGCGTTCGGTCAGGGCGCAGGCGAAGGAGGTCCGGGAGGAAACGGATACCGGCGTACTTACGGAGGCCCTCAGGGCTCTTATCAGGAGTACCACTTTGACGGCGGCAATATGGATGACATTTTCGGCGATATTTTTGGAGATATCTTCCATCACGGAACCGGAAGGAACACATACGGAGGATTCCATAGCGGCGGGTTCCACAGCGGCGGTTTCCGTCAGAGAGGCAGTGATGTGAGGGCTGAAGTCACGGTGGGATTTGACGAGGCGGCGTTTGGGTGCGACAAGGTGATCCGGATTCAGGATCCGTCTGATCCGAAAGGCGGCGTGCAGTCGCTCCAGGTTCATATCCCGGCGGGAATCGATACCGGAAAGACTGTCCGCTTAAAAGGTAAGGGCATGCCCGGAGCGGGCGGAGGTGAGCCGGGAGATCTCCTGCTGAATGTGACAGTGGCAGAAAAACCCGGATTTGAGAGAAAAGGTACAGACGTGTATACCACGATACGGATCCCATTTACAACAGCCGTGTTCGGCGGGGAAGCGGTGGTAAATACCCTGTATGGAAACGTTCTCTGTAAGATACGGGAAGGAACCCAGTCCGGGACAAAGATCAGGCTGAGAGGAAAAGGCATTGTCTCGATGAAAGACCCGGCGGTTCACGGGGATCAGTATGTAACGGTGCAGATTGATGTGCCGCAGGATTTAAATGAATCCGCAAAGAGAAAATTAAGAGAGTTTGAAGCAGTATCGGGAAGGCGTGCACGGACGGCATAACGCCCGCACGGCTGCCCGAAGATACGGCTCGGGAACACAGACCGGAAGGTCTGTCTCCCGGGCTGTTTTTCTTTGTCTTTTATTGCGTTCAAGTTCTGAATTTGTTATGATGAGAAAGATAGAACGGTAAGTTTAAGAAAGGGGATCACCAGGTTATGAAAATAGGAATCGGAAATGACCACTCCGCATTGGAGATGAAAGCGGAGATTGTAGATTTTCTGAAAGAGAGGGGATACGAGGTCGTGGATTACGGCACAGATTCAGAAGAAAGCTGTGACTATCCGGTGTATGGCGAGGCGGTAGCCCGTGCAGTTGCATCCGGTGAAGTAGAGCAGGGGATTCTGATCTGCGGGACAGGTCTTGGGATCTCCCTTGCTGCGAATAAAGTCAGAGGCATCAGGGCGGCGGTCTGCAGTGAACCGTTTACTGCGAAGATGGCAAGGGCGCATAACGATTGCAATATCCTGGCGTTTGGCGCAAGAGTAGTGGGCGCCGAGCTCGCCAAAATGATCGTAGATACATGGCTGAACACAGAGTTTGAAGGGGGACGCCATCAGAGAAGAGTAGATATGATCATGGATATTGAAGAGAAGGAGATGTAATGCATACCTATCATCTGACACAGTGGCTGCTGTTTTTCTTTTTCTATAGTTTCGTCGGATGGGTGTGGGAGTGCTGCTATGTATCAGCCAGGAAACACCGCTGGATAAACCGTGGCTTTATGCACGGACCGATGCTGCCCATCTATGGATCGGGTGCTGTTGTGATCCTGGCCGCTACGCTGGAGTTCCGCGGCGACCCTCTGCTCGTATTTTTGTTTGGGATGGCGGCGGCAACGGTGCTGGAATACATCACAGGAGCTGTAATGGAACGTCTCTTTCACGTAAGATACTGGGATTACAGCAATCAGAAGTTCAATCTGAACGGGTATATCTGTGCGAGTTCCTCGCTTTGCTGGGGCGTTTTTTCCGTGCTGCTCGTACAGGTGGTCCATGTGCCGGTTGAACGGGCGGTTTTGTCTGTCCCTGCGGCAGCGACGGACGGTCTGGCGATCGTGTTGACAGTGGCTGCGTCTGTTGACTTTACGCAGTCCTTCAACGAGGCAATGGATCTGAAACACATTCTCGTGCAGCTTGAGGAAAGCAGGGTACAGATCAGGAAAATGCAGGAAAAGCTCAGGGCCACTTCAGAGGAAGTCCTGGAAGATTACCGGCAGAAAGCGGATGAGGTCGTGGCAGAGTACAGAGCGCGCATAGAAGCGCTCTCAAAAAGGAATCATTCGAGGAAAGAGGCGTATCTGGAATGGATCAATATGAAACGCGCCCAGAAACGCCTGCAGCTTGAGGAACTGAGAGACCGGGCGGAATTTTTGATGAAAGACGAGCTTCCGTCCAGGGTAGATGAACTGATCGGACCTGAGCGCAGGGAGAGCCTTAAAGCTCTCAGGGATAATATTGTAAAGGAACTTCATAAGATCAATACTCGCACAGACCGCAGCTATCTGAATATTGCAAGCCAGCTCAGGAGAAATCCAACTGCGGCATCAAAGAGGTTTTCAGAGGCTCTCGAAGAACTGAGAGAGTATCTGGAGCAAATGAAATAGCCGGAATATAAAAGAAAGCCAGAAGGGAAGGAATCAGACAAATGACAAAAAAACAGCGGGCTCTGGAAGTAATCGAACGGTTGAAAAAGGAATATCCGGACGCCGGGTGTACCCTTGACTACGACCAGGCATGGAAACTGCTGGTCAGCGTCCGTCTTGCGGCGCAGTGTACGGACGCCCGGGTCAATGTAGTGGTTGAAGGACTGTATGACAGGTATCCTGATATAAACGCTCTGGCAGACGCTGACGTGGATGATATCGAGGCGATCGTACGTCCCTGCGGGCTCGGGAGGAGCAAAGCAAGAGATATCAGCGCATGTATGAAGATGATCCGGGATGAGTACGGCGGAAAAGTACCGGATGATTTTGATGCTCTGCTGAAACTTCCGGGAGTCGGGCGCAAGAGCGCCAATCTGATCATGGGAGATGTGTTTGGGAAACCGGCGATCGTGACAGATACTCACTGTATCCGCCTGGTCAACCGCATCGGACTCGTGGACGGTATCAAAGAGCCGAAAAAAGTGGAGATGGCACTCTGGAAGATCATTCCGCCGGAGGAGGGAAGCGACTTCTGCCACCGTCTTGTCTACCATGGCAGGGACGTGTGCACTGCGCGCACAAAACCACACTGCGACGTGTGCTGCCTGGCAGATATCTGTAAGAAAGCCGGCGTATAAATGCCGGAAAAAATAAGAAAATAAAGAAGAAAAGGAGACAGACATGAAAAGTATTCAGCTCAGGGACAATTTCTATTGGACAGGAATTATTGACGATCAGTTGAGAGTGTTTGATATCATCATGTATACGGAGTTTGGTACGACCTACAATTCTTACGTGATGAAGGCAGGGGATAAGACCGTGCTGTTCGAGACTGCGAAAGCGAAATTCTTTGACGAATATCTGGAAAAACTCCGGGAAGTCATTGATGTCCACAAGATCGATTATCTTGTGGTAAGCCACACAGAGCCGGATCATGCCGGAAGTGTGGAGCGGCTTCTTGACTACAGTCCCCAGATGAAGATCATTGCGACGGGCTGCGCGCTCGGATTTTTGAAAGAGATCGTAAACCGCGACTTTGTCGGAATCCCGGCGAGGGACGGAGAGAAAATGGAGATCGGAAACCGCACGCTGCGTTTTCTGTTTGTGCCGAACCTGCACTGGCCGGACACAATGTATACATTTATCGAGGAAGAGCAGATCCTTGTGACATGCGACTCTTTCGGATCCCACTACTGTCTGCCGGAAGTTGTCTCCACGGAGATACGGAATGAGGAGGATTACCAGAAAGCCCTGAAATACTATTACGACTGTATTATCGGGCCGTTTAAGCCGTATATGCTCAAAGCGCTCGACCGGGTGGAAACGATGGACATCTCCATGGTGTGCACAGGACACGGACCGGTGCTTGTGGGAGACCGGATCAAAGACGTAATGAAACAGTACCGTGAGTGGTCCACCGTGGTGAACCCCAACCCGAAGAAAACGGTCATTATCCCCTATGTCAGCGCTTACGGCTATACGAAAACGCTGGCGGAAAAGATCGCGGAAGGCGTGCGGGACAGCGGGGATATCGATGTGAGAGCTTACGATATGGTAGAAGCAGATGCGGATAAGGTTAATGAAGAACTCCTCTTTGCCGACGGCATCCTGCTGGGAACTCCTACGATCGTGGGCGACGCCCTGAAGCCGATCTGGGATCTGACCCTTGGCATGTTCCCGGCTACCCACGGCGGAAAATATGCCGGGGCATTTGGAAGTTACGGCTGGAGCGGAGAGGGCGTTCCGAATATTACGGAGCGGCTGAAACAACTGAAAATGAAAGTGTCCGAAGGATTCCGCGTGCGTTTCAAACCTTCAGAGGCAGACCTGATAAGCGCTTATGAGTACGGATACCAGTTCGGATGCACTGTACAGAACAAAGAGCCGGTGAAGCCGAAGAAAAAAGGCGTGAGAAGCCTTGTGAAATGCCTTGTATGCGGTGAGATTTTCGACTCTTCCATGGAGATCTGCCCGGTGTGCGGCGTGGGAAAAGAGAACTTTGTGCCTGTCGATGTGGAGGAGACAGGATATGTCAACAATACAAAAGAATATTACGTGATCCTCGGAAACGGAGCGGCTGGATTTAATGCTGCCAAAGCGATCCGGGAAAGGGACAAGACCGGATCGATCGTAATGATCTCGAATGAGCCTTATGCTTCCTACAACCGTCCGATGCTCACAAAATCCATCGTTGCCGGACTGAGCGCGGAGCAGATCGCGATCGAGGGCCCGCAGTGGTATGAAGAAAACAAAGTATACCAGATGCTGGGCAAGCAGGTGGCGTCTGTGGATATGGACGCGAAAGAAGTTTTCCTTGAGAGCGGCGAGAGGATCCAGTTTACCAGGCTGATCTACGCACTCGGAAGCGAGTGCTTCATACCGCCGATAGAAGGCAGCAGCCTTCCGGAAGTGGTGGCGATCCGCAGGCTTTCCGATGTGGAAAAGACAGAGCGGCTGATGGAGAATGCTTCAGACGCAGTCGTGATCGGAGGCGGCGTGCTCGGACTTGAGGCGGCGTGGGAACTGAAGAAGGCAGGACTTAAAGTGACAGTGCTCGAGGCGGCGCCGGTACTGATGGGACGCCAGCTCGACGCCGGTTCAGCGGAGATCCTCAAACAGCTCGCGGCGAAAAACGATATTGCCATCCGTACCGGAGTGTCCGTGACGGCGATAGAAGGCGACGGGCATGTAACCGGAGTACGGCTTGCCGGAGGCGAGGATATCCCGGCTCAGATGGTGGTCATTTCCGCAGGCGTCCGCGCCAATACAGATCTGGCACAGAAGATCGGGCTTGATATCGGAAGAGCGGTAAAAGTCAACAGCCATATGGAGACAAATATACCGGGCGTGTATGCATGCGGCGACTGCGCCGAGTACAGCGGAGCAAACTTTGCGATCTGGCCCGAAGCGGTGGAACAGGGAAGGATCGCGGGAGCGAATGCTGCCGGTGAGGAACTGGAATATGAACCTGTAGAGGCAGCTCTCACATTCCATGGTATGAATACCGCGTTATTTGCGGCGGGAGATAACGGAAAGAATCCGAATCTGCTGTACAAGACCGTGGAGTTCAGGGACATGGGGAAATCCCAGTACCGGAAATACTTCTTCCTCAATAACAGGCTGTCGGGCGTGATCCTGATCGGGGATCTCAGCGAGATGGCAAAGATGACAGAGGCGCTGAGAAAACATGCCTTATATAAAGATGTGATACAGTAGGCGATGAGCCTTCAGATTGGTAACAGTTCAGCTATTCCGGCTGAACTGTTACTTTTTTAAATTTGTCAGTAAAAAATCCTTGCATTTTGAAAAGAACTGTGATATTATATCACTCGTGTCAGACATGATGCGGGTGTAGTTCAATGGTAGAACACCAGCCTTCCAAGCTGGATACGTGAGTTCGATTCTCATCACCCGCTCTCTTTTTTTGCCCGGATCCGGGCAGATCGAGTTTATTTACAGTCTTGTCCCGGCTCTCAGCATCCGGAACATCCTCCTCGCTGCTCCGAGATACAGTTCCTCTGCGCGTGCGAGCGCCTCGGCAAGCGGCATGATCCCATTTACTGTAGTAATGATAGAATCAATACCATACTCAAAGATGTCCTCAGCGCCAGTCCCCATACTTCCGACAATGGCAACGGCGGGGACATTGTTTTTCTTACAGTGTACTCCGACTCCCTGCATGACTTTTCCGAATACTGACTGCCAGTCTGTGGCGCCTTCTCCTGTGACGACAAGATCGACTCCCTCCAGTTTGCGGTCAAAATCGACCAGATCCAATACAGTTTCAATTCCGGATTTCAGTTTCCCGTTCAGGAAGACCATCAGTCCCCCTCCGAGACCGCCTGCTGCACCGGCGCCGGGGATCTGATCCAGGTCAGTCCCGAACTGTGATCTGATCACATCACGATAGTTCTCCATGCCTTTTTCCAGTTCGTCAAGGATCTCTTTCGTTCCGCCTTTTTGTTTTCCGAACGTGTATGTAGCCCCGTTTTCGCCGCACAGGGGATTGGTCACGTCGCACATCACAGTAAATGACGTTTCCTTTACCAGCGGATTAAGTCCGGAGACGTCAATGTGCCTTACGCGGATAAGATCTTCTCCGGCGCCTCCGAGTTCTTTCCCGTCTCCGTCCAGAAATTTCACGCCGAGGGCGCGCATACAGCCCATTCCGCCGTCGTTTGTGGCAGACCCTCCGATAGCGATGGAAATATCCCGGTAGCCTTTCGCCATGGCGTCAGCGATGATTTCCCCGGTGCCGTAGGACGAGGTCCTTCTCGGGTCGCGCAGATTGTCCGGCACAAGCGGGAGGCCGGACGCGGCTGCCATTTCCATAACGGCGCGTGTGCCGTCCAGTGCGCCGTAGTAACATTCCGTCACATCGCCCAGCGGTCCGCGGACGGAAATGCTGATCCGGGAGCCGTTGACTGCGGCAAGGACGGCGTCGGTCGTACCCTCCCCTCCGTCAGCTACTTCTACGTGGGCGCACTCGCAGTCCGGAAAAATTTCTGCTGCTGCCTGTGAAAGAAGCTCGGCGGTTTTCTTTGAGGATAACGTACCTTTGAAAGAATCCGATGCAAATAATAATTTCATGCTCTCACCTCGTTTAGTTCAAACTTTATATTGTTATTGTATCAGGACTCGGGGTGTATGGAATAGGGCTGTGATACCAAAAAAAGCAACTTTTTTTGTGATGCCAAAACAAAAACCGGACGTTCCGGACGCGGGACGGCGGCGGGACAGTATGAGGAATCTGCGCATTGTATCATTTTATCCCCTGTGCTATACTGTAAGAAATTATATGGACAGAGGTTAGGAGAATTATGAGATTCGATATTACTGACAATGTGATCGTAAGAGCGCTCTCGAAAATCTGCGATATGGTGTGCCTGAATGTGCTGTGGCTGGTCTGTTCCATCCCGATCATTACGATAGGCGCATCTACCGCTGCGCTGTATACGGTTATGCTGAAAATGGTGAAAAATGAAGAGGGTTATATTTTCCGCGGGTTTTTTAAAGCATTTAAGTCCAATTTCAGACAGAGTACGATCATGTGGCTCATATTGCTGCTGCTCGGGATCATCTGCTGGATCGACTACCGGGTGTCCGGGATGATGCCGGGGACGGCTGGGCTTATTATGAGGAGCATATTTTTGCTGGCAGGGTTTATCCTGCTTTCGGTCATTAATTATGCATTCCCGCTGACCGCGCGGTATGAGAACAGTATCCGTGCCACATTCCGGAATGCGCTGCTTCTTACCATCGGAAAACTTCCATATACAATACTGATGGCGGCGGTAGTGGCAGCAGCAGTGATCGCCTCGCTCTGGAATACGGTAACTCTGATGTTTGCACTGCCGCTGTGGCTCATAATCGGAGTATCGCTGATCGCGTGGATCAACTCCTGCATATTGAGGAGGGTGTTTTTAATATTTGAAGACGGAGAGACCAAAAACAGTACAGAGGAAGAAGGGTAAGATATGAACTTTTTGGAGGAAAGAATTGTAAAAGACGGTGTGGTAAAAGAGGGAAACGTACTCAAAGTAGACAGCTTCCTGAACCACCAGATGGATATCGGGCTGCTGGATCAGATGGGGGCGGAATTTAAGCGCAGATTTGCGGACAAGCCGATCAATAAGATCCTGACGATCGAAGCGTCGGGGATCGGGATCGCCTGTGTGGCTGCCCAGCATTTTAATGTGCCGGTCGTATTTGCAAAAAAGTCACAGAGTATCAATCTGGACGGGGATATGTATGTGGCAGAGGTGGAGTCCTTTACCCACAAATGTATTAACCATGTGATCGTCGGACAGAAATTCCTGACGCCGGACGACCACGTGCTGATCATTGACGATTTTCTGGCAAACGGATGCGCCCTGCAGGGACTGATCCAGATCGTTCAGTCTGCCGGAGCCACTGTGGAAGGGATCGGGATCGCGATCGAGAAAGGCTTCCAGTCCGGAGGAAGGATCATCCGGAATCTCGGGTACCAGCTCGAATCTCTGGCGATTGTGGACGGCATGAATGCGGAGACCGGCGAGATCCGTTTCAGGGAGCAGCCTGTGAGCACAAACGGCAGCCTGCCGGATGGTGAAGTCTGCCGGAGTTCTACGCTTGACTAAAAATTGCTGAAGATATATTCTTATACTTTGCACACTTTTCTGGACAAATTCCTCCCTTTCCTATATAATGAGAATCCGACTGATATCTAAAAGGAAAGAGAGGAATGAATATTGTTTGCACAAATCATCAACACATTGAGCGATCTTTTGTACAGCTATATTCTGATCATTCTGCTCCTTGGCACAGGCATTTATTTCACGATCAGAACTCACTTTGTACAATTCCGTTTGCTTCGTGAATCTATCCGCGTGGTCATGGAACCGAAAGAGGACGAGAACGGTCTGTCTTCATTTCAGGCCCTGATGGTTTCTACGGCGTCGCGTGTCGGTACGGGAAATATTGCGGGAATCTCCACAGCAATCTGTCTCGGAGGGCCGGGAGCTGTCTTCTGGATGTGGATCACCGCGCTCCTGGGAAGCGCTTCCGCGTTTATTGAGAGTACCCTGGCACAGATCTATAAAAGGAAGGCAGACGACGGAACCTGTTACGGGGGTCCGGCATATTATATCCAGGCGGTGCTGAAGAAACGCTGGCTTGGTGCACTGTTTGCCGTATTTCTCATTCTTACCTATATGGTAGGATTTAACCTGGTGGCTTCTTTCAATATTGTGGACAGCTTCCGGACATACAGCTTTTTTAATGAATCGGTCACTCCGCTGATCGTTGGCGGCATTCTGGCCGTGATTTTCTGTATCTGTATCTGCGGCGGAAGCAAACGGATCTCCAGGATCACAGGAATTCTTGTACCGGTAATGGGAATCTTTTACCTGCTGCTGGCATTGTATGTGGTAGTGACTCATTTCGAGCTGATCCCGCAGATGTTTTCCGACATCTTTTCCAATGCGTTTGACTTTCAGGCGATCTTCGGAGGCTTCGCAGGTTCCTGTGTCATGCAGGGAATCAAGAGAGGATTGTTTTCTAATGAGGCGGGTGTTGGTTCCGCGCCGAATGCCGCTGCAAGTGCTTCTGTGTCCCACCCGGTGAAGCAGGGGCTTGTCCAGATGCTTTCCGTGTTTATTGATACGATCGTAATCTGTTCCGCCACATCGTTCCTTCTGCTCTGCTCCGGTGTTGCGCCGAGCGATGAACTCAAGGGGATGCCCTGGGTGCAGGCGGCAGCGGAAGCGTCGCTGGGCCAGGCGGGGATCATCTTTATCACGATCGCGCTGTTCCTGTTTGCGTTTACTACTCTGATCGGAAATTTTTTCTATGCTGAGATGGGACTTGGCTACCTGTGCGATAAAAAACCGAATAAAAATCTTCTTATTGCGCTGAGAGTTATTGCAACGATCGTTGTGTTTGGCGGATCGATGATGGAATTTAGTGTGGCATGGAGTACGGCGGACGTTATTATGGGATTCCTTGCCCTGATCAACCTGCCCGTGATCATTATACTGGGCGGACCGGCGATCCAGTGTATGCGCGATTATATGAAACAGAAAAGAGAAGGGAAAAATCCGGTGTTTAAAGCGAAAGATATCCGGCTTAGAGATAAGACGGATTTCTGGAATTAGCAGACGGCTGCCGTGCCCGCATGAGCGGGTGTCTGCCTGTCATTTCTTTTTACACGGATTTAACTCAAAATGAGCAGCCTTTTTTACAGCACGCTATATAATTGTCAGCAGATCAGTATGCTCGTAAGGGGGATCAGCATGACAGAAAAACGAAGTGTCCGATTTTTGAAATGGCTGCTCAGGGGTGTGGTGTCTTACGCGATTTTCATCTCAGCCGGTGTGCTGCTGTCTTTTGTTCCTGGAAGCCGGCTCGGTTTGTCTGAAGAGACTTTTTTGAATCTGCGGATGTTTCTGATGATTTTGGGTCCGGTTTATCTTACGCTGACAGTTAAAATAATTCTGACCGTTTCAGCCGCATTGAAGGGACAGGAAAAAGATACTGCTGAAAAGAGCAGGGGAGTGCTGTATTTTGTTATGGCTCTTTTGCTATCTGCCAGTCTGTCCGGTTCGCAGACGGTTTCCGACCTGTCCACCGGATATGCCGGGAGCAAGGGACTGCGGAATCTGGCGAAAAGCAGCCGTTATTCCATGAAGGGCAGGCGGTTTTTAAATGTATTTCTGCCGGTGGGATTCTATCTGTTGATTTTGGAAGTGCTGACCCTTCTGGTCAGCATTGTTTCCTTTGCCCCTCTGCCGGAATCTGTGAGCAATGTGTTCCTCTTTCTGATCGCGCTGACCGCCCTGTCGCTCGTTTTTATCCCGCTTGTTCTTTCTCTGGTTTCCGGGTATCGGGGAGATAAAGCAGAATATGCTCAGAAACGTTCGGAAGAAAAACAGAAGGCGGCTATGGCGGACGGTATGGTGCTTGAAACAGATCCCATCCGCCGCAGGGAGTATCTGCGTCTGCCGAAAATACTGACACTGCTTGTCTGTCCCTGCGTCTGTCTGGTTTCTGTTCCGGTGCTTGTTGCTACAAGGGACCTTCAGGCTCTTCTGGTTGTCAGGATGGTGCGGATGCCGTTTGTTTTACTGATGGCAGCTTCGGTATTTTCCGTTATCCCTCTGCTGCTGTATTGGGCGAACTGTTCCGGAACCTCGCTGGTTCAGAGGATTTATATAGTCAAGGATCAGTTATACTATACCGGTTACAGCGGCAGTATGGAGGAGCGAGTGGAATTTACCTTTATCCTGCTCCATCTGGAGCGCTGCCAGGTCGGGAAAAGAACAATCCGCATCCGGGGCAGGTTTGTGAAAATAACGAAAGACGCTTACGGTACCGGGACCAAAGGACCGCTTACGAAAACCCTGCTGATTCCCCGGACTTTCCCTGTGGAACAGGAACGGGCGCTGCTGGGATTTTTAGAGAAATATTCCTGATTGTGCAAAATAACTCTATCCAGGAATCCCGACTCATCAAAGGTCAGATTCCAATATGCAGCCCCGGATGAAGTCTCCCGGTAGGTGAGACTGTGATCCATATAACTTTGATCCGGCGCGCCGTATCGTTTCAGCACATCCTCCCTGGAGGCCCATCCAGGCATGAGCCCGCCGGGAATCCGAAGATCCGTTCCGGAAAAATCATAATTTCCATAGATCACGCAGACAGTCCCTACAGTACATTGGGTTATATCCAGAGTCTGCCCGCTTCATCCTATCCTTTGCAACTATCCACGGATTATGTTATCCTATAGAGTGACAATAAAGAATCCAATCCGAATCATGGAAGAGGAGCAGGAGGAATCATACTGTGAAATTAAGTAAACTACTGGAACGTCTGGAATACAAGGTTGTTCAGGGGAACGATGAGATTGAAGTGACGACGCTGATCAATGACTCCCGGAAAGTGGAGGAAGGATCTGTGTTTGTATGCATCAGCGGAGCTGTGTCTGACGGACACCGGTTCATCCCGGATGTGGCGGGCAAAGGAGCAGCGGCTGTTATAGTGGAGAAGGAAGTGGAAGCGCCGGAGCATGTGACGGTCATCCGGGTAGAGGATACCAGATATGCGCTGGCGCTTATGTCCGCAGCCTATTTCGGATATCCGGCTGAGAAACTGAAAGTGATCGGCATAACCGGAACGAAAGGGAAAACTACCACTACCTATATGATCAAATCCATCCTGGACAGTGTAGGGTATAAAGTGGGTCTGATCGGCACGATCGAGGCTATCATCGGAGACGAAAAGATCCCGGCTTCCAACACGACGCCGGAGTCGTATACGATCCAACAGTATTTTGCGCGGATGGTGGAAGCAGGCTGCGACTGTGTTGTGATGGAAGTATCTTCCCAGGGGCTTATGCTCCACCGCACGGCCGGCATCCAGTTTGAGATCGGCATTTTTACGAATCTGGGAAAAGACCATATCGGGCCGAACGAACATAAAGACTTTGACGACTACAAACGCTGTAAGGGACTTTTGTTCAGGCAGTGTAATCTGGGCATCGCCAATATTGACGACAGGTATTTCCGGGATGTGTTCCGCGGGGCAACCTGCCGCACAGAGACATTCGGGTTTTCCGCAGAGGCGGATCTCCGGGCAGAGGACGTACAGCTTGTCTCCAGACCCGGCTACCTGGGTGTGGCTTACCACGTGGCAGGGCTGATGGATTTCGATGTGGAGATCGATATCCCGGGGACGTTCAGCGTATACAATTCCCTGACTGCGATCTCGGTCTGCCGCCACTTTAAAGTGCCGGTGGATAAGATACGGGAAGCGCTCAAAAAGGCGAAAGTAAAAGGCAGGATCGAGATGGTCAAAGTGTCGGATGAATTTACGCTGATGATCGATTATGCACACAATGCGATGAGCCTTGAGAGCCTGCTTACCACATTAAAAGAATATCATCCGAAGCGCCTTGTGTGTCTCTTTGGCTGCGGCGGAAACCGGTCGAAAGACAGACGCTACGAGATGGGGGAAGTATCGGGAAGGCTGGCAGACCTGACGATCATCACGTCGGATAATCCGAGATTTGAGGAGCCCCAGGCGATCATAGACGACATCAAAGAGGGGATCGGAAGGACAGCCGGGAAGTATGTGGAGATCTGTGACAGGAAAGAAGCGATCCGGTATGCGATCGAACACGGGCAGCCGGGGGATGTGATCGTTCTGGCAGGAAAAGGACATGAAGACTATCAGGAGATCAGAGGCGTCAAATATCCGATGGATGAACGCGTCCTGATCTCGGAAGTGTTAGAGGAAATAAAAGAAGGAAAGTAACCGCGTGTTTGCAGATGTGATCATAGACATACAACATGAAAAACTGGATAAGATCTTTCAGTACCGTATCCCGGAGGCGATCGGTGAGAAGCTGGAAGCAGGGATGGAGGTTATCGTCCCTTTCGGGAAGGGAAACCGTCAGATCAAAGGGTATGTGACGGGCATCTCCGAGACGTGCGATTATGACCTGTCCAAGGTGAAGGATATCGCAGCGATCTCTGAGCAGGGCGTGGAGATCGAGGCAAAGCTCATCGCCCTTGCCGCCTGGATGAAACAGAACTATGGCGGCACTATGATCCAGGCGCTGAAGACCGTCCTCCCCATCAAGCAGAAAGAAAATGCCAAAGTAAAGAAACGGCTGCGTCTGCTGCTGGATCGGGATACCGGGGAGCGCCAGCTCCATTACTATCTGGAAAAGAACCAGAAAGCCCGCGCCAGACTGATGGCGGCTCTTCTGGACGACCCGGTGCTGGAGTATGAGCTTGTGACAAAGAAGTTAAATATCACAATGCCGGTGATCCGCGCCCTTGAGGAACAGGGCGTGCTGGCACTGGAGACAGAGCAGGTTTTCAGGGATCCGGTAAAAAAGGCGGAAGGGCCGGCGAAGCAGATCACATTTACAGATGAACAGCGGCATGTGATCGGGCGGTTCCGTGAGGACTATCTGTCAGGGGAGAGAAAAACGTATCTGATCCACGGGGTGACCGGGAGCGGTAAGACGGAAGTATATATGGAGATGATACAGACCGTGGTGGATCAGGGAAAGCAGGCGATCGTGCTGATCCCGGAGATTGCCCTGACCTATCAGACGGTCATGCGCTTTTACAGAAAGTTTGGCGGGCGGGTATCGATCATGAACTCACGACTTTCTCCCGGGGAGAGATATGACCAGATGATGCGTGCCCGCGCGGGAGAGGTGGACGTGATGATCGGTCCGAGATCTGCGCTGTTTACGCCGTTTCCGGATCTGGGTCTGATCGTGATCGATGAGGAACATGAGCCGACTTACAAGAGCGAACAGACGCCACGGTATCACGCCAGGGAGACCGCAGTCAGGCGGGCTCAGATGGAAGGGGCGAGCGTCGTGCTCGGAAGCGCCACTCCTTCCATGGAAGCCATGTACCGCGCAAGGCGGGGCGAGTATGAGCTTTTCGAGATGAAGAACCGTTCCCGTATGCAGAAGATGGCGGAAGTATATACCGTTGATATGAGGGAAGAATTAAAGAGTGGCAGCCGTTCGATCCTGAGCAGAAAGCTCTCGGAGCTTATGGCAGACCGGTTGGAGAAAAAAGAGCAGATCATGCTCTTCTTAAACCGCCGGGGGTACTCCGGTTTTGTCTCATGCAGAGAATGCGGATATGTGGTAAAATGTCCCCATTGCGACGTGTCTCTCTCTGTCCACAGGGACGGGATCATGAGATGCCACTACTGTGGGTACGAACAGCCGAGGATCACAGAGTGCCCGGAATGCGGATCCCGGTATATCGGGGAATTTCGTGCCGGCACCCAGCAGATCGAAGACATTGTAAAAGCACAGTTCCCGGACGCGCGGGTACTCAGGATGGATATGGACACGACAAGACAGAAAGATGCCCATGAAAAGATCCTGTCCGCATTTGCCAATGAGGAGGCGGATGTGTTAGTGGGAACCCAGATGATCGTGAAGGGACACGATTTCCCGAACGTCACTCTGGTCGGAGTGCTTGCGGCGGATATGTCTCTCTATACGGCAGATTACCGTTCCGGTGAGCGGACATTCCAGCTTTTGACCCAGGCGGCAGGACGTGCCGGCAGGGGGGAGCGGCCCGGGGCGGCTGTGATCCAGACTTACGATCCGGGACATTATGCCATCGAGACTGCTGCCGCCCAGGACTATGAAGCGTTTTATGAAGAAGAGATCCGCTACCGTGAGCTTATGGGTTACCCTCCGGCGGAACACCTCCTTGCCGTTCATGCGGCTTCTGAAGATCAGCCGCTCCTGGAAGAGGGCTGCCGTTATCTGAAGGCATATATCCTGCGGATCATCCGCAGTATGGAGAGAGGCGGGACAGACGGCAGAGACCGGGAGAGAGAGGGAGCGCAGGTGATCGGCCCTGCCAGCCCGGGGATCGACAAGATCAAAGATGTTTACCGCCGGGTGATCTATATCAAGGCATATGAATATAAAGCGCTCGTTGGGATAAAAGACAAAACAGAACAATATATTGAGATAAACACAGGTTTTAATAAGATACGGATCCAGTTTGACTTTGATCCGATGTAAAACACACAGAATGAAAAGGAGGCCAATCATGGCAATCAGACAGGTAAGAGAGATAGGCGATGAGATATTGACAAAACAGTGTAAGGCAGTCCCGAAGATGACGCTGCGCACAAAGATCCTGATCGGGGACATGCTGGAGACGATGTATGAGTATAACGGCGTCGGGCTGGCAGCTCCTCAGGTGGGAGTCCTCAAAAGGATTGTAGTGATCGACGTGGGGGAAGGCCCGATCGTGCTGATCAACCCGGAGATCATCGAGACTTCCGGTGAACAGACCGGAGAGGAAGGCTGTCTGAGCGTTCCGGGAAAATGGGGCATCGTAACACGACCTGACCATGTGAAGGTGAGAGCCCTGAACCAGGAGATGGAGCCTGTGGAACTGGAAGGGGAAGGCCTGCTGGCAAGAGCATTCTGCCACGAGATCGACCATCTGTCCGGGGAACTGTATGTAGATAAAACGGAGGACGGACTCCACGATGTGACTTATGACAGCGGCGATGCTGACGGGGAGGACGAAGGAGAAGAAACGGAGGAATAGAGCGATGCGTGTGATCTTTATGGGAACCCCCGAATTTTCCGTGGGAACATTAGAGGCGCTGATCGCGGCGGGACATGAAGTGTGCCTGGCTGTGACTCAGCCGGATAAGCCAAAAGGCAGGGGCAGGGCGATGCAGGCTCCGCCAGTGAAAGAGAGGGCGGAGTTTTATGGCATCCCGGTCTGTCAGCCGAAGAGAGTGAGGGATCCGGAGTGCGTGGAGGAACTGAGAAAATTTAATGCGGATGTGATCGTTGTAGTGGCGTTTGGACAGATCCTTCCGAAGTCGATACTGGAACTGACGCCTTACGGATGTATTAATGTACATGCGTCTCTTCTTCCAAAGTACCGCGGCGCGGCTCCGATCCAGTGGGCGATCATCGACGGCGAGACGGTGACGGGAGTGACTACGATGCAGATGGATGAGGGACTGGATACCGGGGATATGATCATGAAAACGGAAGTCCCCATTACGGAAGACGAGACAGGGGATACCCTTCATGACAAGCTGGCGGCAGCAGGGGCGCAGCTCTGCGTGGAGACCCTGAAGGCGCTGGAAGATCAGACGGCGTCATTTGAAAAACAGGGGGACAGTCCTACAGCCTATGCTAAAATGCTCACAAAAGAACTGGGAAACATTGACTGGAACTGCCCGGCGGTCCAGATCGGGCGCCTGATCCGGGGACTGAATTCATGGCCCGGCGCATATACACGGTGGAACGGCAAAGTAATGAAGATTTGGAAGGCAAAGGCAGAGACATGCGAAAAGCCCCAGGCAGATCCGGGAACGGTAGTTTCTGTCGGAAAAAATGAGTTCGCCGTACAGACAGGCGACGGCATCCTGCGCGTGCTGGAAGTTCAGATGCCGGGAAAGAAGAGGATGGAGACAGGTGCCTTCCTGAGGGGGAATACGATGGAGCCGGGGAGTGTTCTGACAAGCGAGTGATGCAGGGAACACCGGCGTTCTGAATGCAGGAGGTTGCGATTATGTTTTACTATTATTATGACTGGACCTATATCCTTGTTGTTATCGGTGCGGTTATCTGTATTGCGGCATCAGGAAGAGTGAACAGCGTCTTTTCCCGCTATTCAGGAGTGAGAAGCCGTCTCGGCCTGACCGGGAGGGAAGCGGCTGAACAGATCCTGCACAGAAATGGGATCTATGACGTACAGGTGATCCATATTTCCGGGAATCTGACCGACCATTATAATCCGGGGAAAAAGACCCTCGGGCTGTCGGACACGGTATATAATTCTACTTCTGTGGCTGCTATTGGAGTGGCAGCTCATGAGTGCGGGCACGCGGTGCAGCATGCAGTCGGCTATGCCCCGCTGTCCATCCGGGGAGCGCTGGTTCCTGTGGCAAATATCGGATCCATGGCGGCATGGCCGCTGATCATCATCGGGCTTCTGATGAACGGTCAGACTGCGGCGCTGTTCATCAATCTGGGGATCCTGCTCTTTTCGGCAGCAGTGCTCTTTCAGCTCGTGACCCTTCCGGTGGAATTTAACGCATCGAGACGGGCGGTAAAAGAACTGGAGTCCTCAGGAATGCTCTATCAGGATGAGGCGGCGTCAGTTAAAAAGGTGCTGGGTGCGGCGGCGCTCACTTATGTAGCGAGTGCGGCGGCGATGATCCTGCAGCTGCTGCGTCTCATTATCATTGGAGGAAGAAGAAGGAATGACTAAGGGGATCAATGAACGGGAGATCGTGCTGTCAGTTCTGATGGAAGTGACAGAACACGGGCAGTACAGCCATATCATCCTCCGCGACGTGCTTTCCAAGTATCAGTATCTGGAGAAGCGCGAGCGGGCGTTTATCACCAGAGTGACAGAAGGAACTCTGGAGCACATGATCGAGATCGATTATATCCTGGATCAGTTTTCCAAAGTAAAAGTAAAGAAGATGAAGCCGGTGATCCGCAATCTTTTAAGAAGCGCGGTATACCAGATCAAATATATGGACAGCGTGCCGGACCGCGCCGTGTGCAGCGAGTCGGTTAAACTGGCGGTGCGGAAAGGATTTTCCGGGCTGAAGGGATACGTGAACGGCGTCCTGCGCAGCGTGATCCGCGGCATTGATGATGTAAAATATCCGGAGTCCGGAATGGAACGGCTCTCCGTGATCTACTCCTGTCCGCTGTGGATCCTCAGGCTGTGGGAGAAAACTTACAGCGCAGAGGTGATCGAGACGATGCTGAAAGATTTTCAGCAGGAGAAACCGCTCACCATCCGATGCTGCCTGAACCGCACGGATCCGGAGGCGCTGAAAGAACAGCTTGAAGCGGAAGGCGTACAGGTGGAACAGCACCCATATCTCCCGTATGCGCTCAGAATTTCGGGGTATGACTATCTGGAAGATCTGAAAACATTTCGCGAAGGGCTTTTCACGGTGCAGGATATCAGTTCTATGCTGGCAGGCGAGCTGGCGGCGCCAGAGAAGGGAGCGCGGATCCTGGATGTCTGCGCGGCTCCGGGCGGGAAGTCGCTTCACCTTGCGGAAAAGCTGGAACTGGCAGGCGGGGGCACTGTGGAAGCAAGAGACCTGACGGAGTATAAGACAGAACTGATACGCGAGAATATCAGCCGTTCCGGCCTTACGAATATTACGGCGGTGTGCCGTGACGCATCGGTTTTCGATGAGACTATGGCTGAAAAAGCAGATATCGTCATTGCGGATCTGCCCTGTTCGGGGCTTGGCGTTATCGGCAAGAAGGCGGATCTGAGGTATAATTCTTCACCGGAAGGGATCGAGAGCCTGATCTGCCTGCAGCGAAAGATCCTGAGCTGCGTCCGGGCATATGTGAAGCCAGGCGGTACGCTGGTCTACAGTACCTGTACGCTCAATGACGGGGAAAACATCGAGAATGTGCGGTGGTTTCTCCGGGAGTATCCGGAGTTTTCGCCTGCTGATATCAGAGAAGAGCTCTGTCCGCAGCTTGCGGGCAGTGTAGAGGAAAAAGGCTGTATCCAGCTCCTGCCGGGCGTACATGAGAGCGACGGATTTTTTATCGCAAAGCTGGTAAAACGGAGGAAGTAGAGACTTATGAAAAAAGATATCCGCTCCTATGGATATACAGAACTTCAGAAAGAACTGGAACATCTCGGAGAGAAAGCGTTTCGCGCCAGACAGGTGTATGAATGGCTCCACGTAAAACTCTCGGACAGTTTTGCGGAGATGACAAATCTCTCGCTGAAACTGCGGGAAAAGCTGGACGGCGAATACGAGATATTTCCGGTATCTCCCGTGGAGCGCCAGATATCCAGACTGGACGGGACAAACAAGTTTTTGTTCCGCCTGTGGGACGGAAATATGGTGGAGAGCGTTCTTATGAGATATAAACATGGAAACTCCGTCTGTATCTCATCTCAGGCGGGATGCCGGATGGGATGTGCCTTCTGTGCTTCCACGATCGGCGGACTGAAGAGAAACCTTACTGCTTCCGAGATGCTCGGGCAGATCTATCAGATCCAGAAGATCACAGGAGAACGGGTATCCAATGTGGTGGTCATGGGTACGGGCGAACCTCTGGATAATTATGAGAATTTCGTGCAGTTCATCCGCCTTCTGACGGATGAACACGGTCTTCATATCAGCCAGAGAAATGTGACCGTATCCACCTGCGGCATCGTACCGAATATGCTGCGGCTGGCGGAAGAGGGCTTCCAGATCACACTGGCACTTTCCCTTCACGGCTCGACCCAGGAAAAGCGGAGAAAGCTGATGCCCGTTGCAAATAAATATGACCTGGAAGAAGTGCTTGCCGCCTGCGATACTTATTTTGAAAAGACTGGGCGCAGGGTGACTTTCGAGTACAGCCTGGTCCACGGGGTGAATGACAGGGAGGAGGATGCCCGGGAACTGGCGGCGATCCTCAGGCCCAGAAACTGCCATCTGAACCTGATCCCGGTGAACCCGGTAAAAGAACGTGATTTTGTACGCCCGAGCAGGGAAAATGCCCTGAATTTCAAAAATAAACTTGAAAAAAGTGGAATAAATGTTACTATAAGAAGGGAAATGGGCTCTGACATCGACGGGGCCTGTGGACAGCTCAGACGCCGTTATGCGGAGGAAGAGAAGATCGTGGACGAGATATAAGGAGACAGATATGAGGACATTTTCGATTACAGATGTAGGCATGGTACGGCAGGTGAATCAGGATTATGTCTATACGACGGATAAACCGCTGGGTATCCTCCGGAATCTTTTCGTAGTCGCAGACGGTATGGGCGGACATCAGGCGGGAGATTATGCTTCCAAATACACGGTTGAGGTATTGCAGAGGGAATTGAAGATGAGCGAGGGCGAGGATGTGGAGAAATGTCTGGTCAGCGCAATCAAGACAGCAAACCGTGAGATCATTAAGGAAGCGTCCCGTGATGAGCATCTGAAGGGAATGGGAACAACGGTAGTGGCGGCAACGATCATGAATCAGATGATGTACTTCGCCAACGTGGGAGACAGCCGTCTGTATCTGATCAACCAGGGGATACAGCAGCTTACGAAAGACCATTCTCTTGTGGAGGAGATGGTACGGCTCGGGGGCATTAAGCCGGAAGAAGCCAAACACCATCCGGACAAGAATATTATTACAAGGGCCATTGGCGCGAAAGCGGATGTAGACGTTGACTTTTACGAGCACCGCCTGAAACGGGGAGACATCATACTGATGTGTACAGACGGGCTGAGCAATATGGTAGAAGATGAAGAACTGTTCCATATTGTTCAGGGCGGAAGAGACATTGTAGAATCCGGCCAGGCTCTGGTAGAGGCTGCAAAAGAAAACGGCGGTACTGACAATATAGGGGTTGTCCTGGTGGAACCGTTCGCAGATGAGGTGAGTGTATTATGATCAAAGAAGGAGTAGTTTTAGGGAGAAGATATGAGATACTGGGACGCATCGGTTCCGGCGGAATGGCTGATGTCTACAAAGGGAAAGACCATAAGCTGAACCGCTATGTGGCGATCAAGGTGCTGAAAAGCGATTACCGGTCGGACCAGGTATTTATCAAGAAGTTTTTGAGTGAGGCGCAGGCGGCAGCAGGCCTGATGCACCCGAATGTGGTCAACGTCTATGACGTAGGACAGGACCGCGGGCTGTATTATATGGTCATGGAGCTGGTAGAAGGCATCACTCTCAAGGATTATATAGAGAAAAAAGGCAGGATATCCCCAAAGGAAGCCGTAAGCATCTCGATCCAGATGGTGACAGGGCTTCAGGCGGCGCATAACCATCACATTATCCACAGGGATATCAAACCTCAGAATATTATTATCTCCAAGGACGGCAAGGTGAAGGTGACGGACTTCGGGATCGCGCGTGCGACAACGTCTACCCAGACGATCAGTACAAGCGTGATGGGATCTGTCCATTATACATCGCCCGAGCAGGCGCGGGGCGGCGTTGTAGATCAGAAGAGCGATATCTATTCCATCGGTATCACGATGTACGAGATGGTGACCGGACACGTGCCGTTTGACGGGGATTCCACTGTCTCGGTGGCGCTTAAGCATCTTCAGGAAGAGATCGCATCCCCTGCGGAAGAAGTGGAAGATCTTCCGTACAGCCTGGAATGCATCATTATGAAATGTACGCAGAAGAATCCGGCAGCCCGCTATCATGACTGCGCATCCCTTCTCGTGGATCTGAAGCGCTCTCTGGTAGATCCCGACGGTGATTTTGTATTTGCCGGGGCGGCAGGAAATTCTGACCGTACTGTCGTTATGTCCACGGAAGAGCTGGAGCAGGTTCAGGGACGCGGATACAGCGATGATGACGATTACGATGACGATGACGACGAAGAATATGACGATGACTATGACGATGATGACAACGACCGGTATAATGACCGCAGGCGCAGAAAGAAGAACAATGTAAATCCTGATACGAAGCGGATCATGAAGATCCTTATGATCGTTGCAGGCGTAGTTGTGGCACTGCTCATCCTGTTCCTGGTGGGGAATGCGGCAGGGTTCTTCAATGGCCCGGGCCTGACCCGGCAGGAAGAAGAGGTGGCTACAGTACCGGATCTCAGGGGAATGACGGAAGAGAAAGCCAGAAAGGCGCTTGAAGGAACGAACCTTGGAATGAAAGTTGTAGGCGACCCGCAGCCGTCCAATCAGTATGAGGAAGGCGAGATCATGAGCCAGGATCCGGCTCCGGATACAGAGGTCGCGCTGAACACGACTATTGAAGTTGTATTGAGCAGCGGAGAAGAGGCAAAGACTGTACAGGTGCCGAACGTGGTCGACCGTTCGGAAGCAGACGCAGAGCGTACGCTTCAGGCGGCAAACCTGACTGTTGTACACGGCGAGGCACAGTTCAGTGACGATATCGCAGAGGGCAATGTAATATCCAGCAGTCCGGCTGCGGGAACAGAAGTGGAAGAGGGTACGGAAGTGACCATCGTGATCAGTCTCGGGGCTGAGCCCGCTACAGTGCCTGATCTGAGAGGAAAATCTGCTTCTGCGGCTGAGGCGGCGCTGTCAGATGCGGGACTCAACGGAAGCGCCAGTGAGGAGTACAGCGACAGTGTGGCGGCTGGAAATGTTATCTCACAGAGCATAGACCCGGGCAAGAAAGTTGATAAAGGGACAACGGTCTCATATGTAGTGAGCCGCGGACCGGAGACGAAATATGCCACAGTGCCGAACCTGATCGGAAAAACGGAGTCGGAAGCGCGGCAGGCGCTCAGAGACGCCGGCTTAAGTGTGGGAGAAGTAAATGACGACTATGTCAGCTCTGACAATGTAAACCGTGTGGTCGACCAGTCGATAAGCGCAGGTACCTCTGTGGAGGAGGGTACTTCTGTCAGCTTTACAGTGAACCTGGGATCGGAACCGGATTCAGGCGGATCGGGAGAGAATGGCGGCAACAGTTCACAGTAGGGACGGACGCCCGAAGGACAAAATAGTTATATGCAGGGAAAAATTGTAAAAGGTATTGCCGGATTCTACTACGTTCACGTGGTAGAATCCGGTGTTTATGAGTGTAAGGCAAAAGGAATCTTCCGCAAAGACGGGATCAGACCTCTGGTCGGCGACAACGTGGAAATTGAAGTTCTGGATGAAAAAGATATGGAGGGCAGCATCAGGGATATTCTTCCGAGGAAGAACGAACTGGTGCGTCCGGCAGTGGCAAATATTGACCAGGCGCTGGTCGTGTTTGCGGTGACAAAGCCGAAGCCGCATTTTAATCTTTTAGACCGTTTTCTGGTTATGATGGAGAGCAAAGAGATCCCGGCGGTCCTCTGCTTTAATAAGACGGATATCGGGAACGACCCCGACATTGCGGAGTTAAAAGAAATCTATGAGAGCTGCGGATATCCGCTCATTTTTACAAGTGCAAAGGAAGAAGAAAACATCGGGGCTCTCAGAGAGATCCTGAAAGGTAAGACAACTGCTGTCGCAGGGCCGTCCGGCGTGGGCAAATCCTCGCTGATCAATCTCCTCCAGTCGGATGTGAAGATGGAGACCGGCGGTATCAGCAGGAAGATCGGGCGCGGAAAACATACGACAAGGCATTCGGAACTGCTCGTGACAGGAGAGGATTCCTACATTATGGATACCCCGGGATTCAGTTCCCTTTATCTTGGAGACATGGAGAAAGAATCTCTGAAATACTGCTTCCCGGAATTTAACGCGTATGAAGGCAGATGCCGGTTCCACGGATGCGACCACGTCCATGAGCCGGACTGCGCAGTGAAGCAGGCGGTTGAAGAGGGAAAGGTACACAGAAAACGGTATGAGGATTATCTGAGCATGTACCGTGAGCTGCAGGAAAGGAAAAGGTATTAGAAGAATGAAAAATATTCTTGCGCCGTCTATACTCTCGGCGGATTTTAAAGTGCTGGGCGATCAGATCTGCCGGACAGAGCAGTCGGGAGCCCGGTATATCCATTTTGACGTGATGGACGGCATCTTCGTCCCCAGCATTTCTTTTGGCATGCCGGTGCTCTCGTCTATAAAAGGGCTGACAGAGCAGGTGCTGGACGTACACCTGATGGTAACTGAGCCGGTGCGCTATGTGGAAGAGTTTGCAAAATGCGGAGCTGATATCATCACAGTACATCTGGAGGCGTGCGAAGACCTCTCTGCCACCATTGACGCCATTCACCGGTGCGGGGCAAAGGCGGGAGTGTCGGTCAAACCGAAAACTCCGGTAGAGGAGCTCGCGCCTTATCTGGATCAGGCGGAGATGTTCCTTGTCATGAGCGTGGAACCGGGGTTTGGAGGTCAGGAGTTCATACCGGAGTCTCTGGAACGGATCCGGTCGCTCAGGTCGATGCTCGATGAGCGGGGACTGGAAAAGGATATCGAAGTGGATGGAGGCATCTACCACAGCAATGTGGCGGAGGTGCTGAGAGCCGGAGCGAATGTGATCGTGTCGGGCTCGGGCGTTTATAAAGGAAACATTGAAGATAACACACAGAGATTCATGGAGATATTAAAAAGCTATGAGTAAGAGAACAGTGATCGTAAGCGGAGGCATGCTCGAAGAGGAGTTTGCGCTTCCAATACTTCAGAGTGAAGAGACGGAATTTGTCATTGGTGTGGACAAAGGGCTTGAGTTTCTCTATAAACACGGGATCAAGCCGGACTATATCGTCGGGGATTTTGACAGTGTTTCACCGGAGCTGGTGAGCTATTACAGGAAAGAGATGAATGTCCCCATCCGTGAGTTTAATCCGGTGAAAGATGCGTCTGACACGGAGATCGCCCTCAGGCTCTGTCTGGGGCTCAACCGGAAACAGATCTGGATCCTCGGAGGAACCGGGAACAGGATCGACCACCTGTGGGCGAATGTACAGTGCCTGCAGATCGCGCTGGCGGCGGGAGCCGATGCCAGGATCATCGACAGCCATAACCAGATCCGTCTGATCGACAAAGAAGTGACATTGAAAAAGTCTGAGGCATTCGGCCCATATTTTTCACTTTTCCCATTGGAGCTTCCGGTCGATGAGCTGAGTATCAGAGGGGCAAAGTATCCGCTTCAGAAGCATTTTCTCAAGCCCAGCGACAGCCTGTGTGTCAGCAACGAATTTGCTGCGGATGAGGTGACGATCTCATTTTTGTACGGCAAGGTGATCCTGATGGAGACGAGAGATTGATACGATATTAGATAAGGAGATAGAAAGACGATGAAATTAGGAATCGTAGGACTTCCGAATGTAGGAAAGAGTACCCTGTTTAATTCACTTACGAAAGCGGGGGCAGAATCAGCGAATTACCCGTTCTGTACTATTGACCCGAATGTGGGAGTGGTGACAGTGCCGGACGAGAGGCTGAACGTGCTGGGAGAGATGTACCACACGAAAAAGATCATCCCTGCAGCGATCGAATTTGTGGACATCGCAGGGCTGGTAAAAGGAGCGTCAAAAGGAGAAGGACTGGGAAACCAGTTTCTCGCCAACATCCGTGAGGTGGACGCTATCGTCCATGTGGTGCGGTGCTTTGAAAATACGAATATCGTCCATGTAGACGGGAGCATCGATCCGCTCCGCGACATCGAGACGATCAATCTGGAGCTGATCTTTTCCGATCTGGAAATGCTGGAGCGGAGGATCGCCAGGACAGTGAAACTCTCGCGCAATGATAAGACGGCTGCAAAAGAGCTGGATCTTCTGAACAGGATCAAAGCGCATCTGGAGGAGAATAAGCTGGCGAAAAGCTTTGTCACAGACGACGAGGACGAGCAGGCGTGGATGGCAGGATATAACCTGCTGACAGCAAAGCCGGTGATCTTTGCGGCAAATGTCTCCGAGGACGACCTCGCAGACGACGGGGCGTCCAATGAAGGCGTGCAGGCAGTGCGCAGATATGCCGGACAGGAAGAGTGCGAAGTGTTCGTTGTGTGTGCGGAGATCGAAGAAGAAATCTCCCAGCTTGACGATGATGAGAAGAAGATGTTCCTCGATGACCTGGGATTAAAAGAATCCGGTCTGGAGAAACTGATCCGCGCAAGCTATCATCTTCTCGGACTGATCAGCTATCTGACTGCCGGTGAGCCGGAAGTGCGCGCGTGGACGATCACAAAAGGCACGAAAGCGCCCCAGGCAGCAGGTAAGATCCACTCGGATTTTGAGCGCGGTTTTATCCGCGCCGAGGTTGTCAGCTATGACGACCTTATGGCGTGCGGCTCCCATACAGCAGCAAAAGAAAAAGGACTGATCCGTCTTGAGGGAAAAGACTATGTAGTACAGGACGGCGATATTATGCTGTTTAGATTTAACGTTTAAGGAGTATTGACATGCACTATGATATAGCGTTCCCCAACCTGGGCATATATCTTGACCACGTGGGGAAGAATATTGACATCTTTGGGTTTACAGTTGCATATTACGGCATTATCATCGGCTGTGCGATCCTGATCGGCTTTCTGATCGCCACTGCGGAGGCAAAGCGCACGAGACAGAATCCGGAGGACTATCTGGATATGGGGATCATCGGTGTGATCGCCGGGATCGCAGGAGCCAGGATTTATTATGTGGTATTCTCCTGGAATATGTACAAAGATAATCTGCTGGATATTTTTAATCTCCGGAAGGGCGGCCTGGCGATCTACGGAGGCGTGATCGGAGCAGTGATCGCTGTGTTTATCCTTGCGCGTGTGAAAAAGTTGTCGCCGTTTCAGATATTAGATACCGTGGCGCTGGCTATCCTCAACGGGCAGATGCTCGGGCGCTGGGGAAATTTCTTCAACCGCGAGGCGTTCGGCGAATACACGGACGGCCTGTTCGCCATGAGGCTTCCGGTGGATGCGGTGCGTTCCGGCGATATTACCGAACGGATGCGGGAACATATGGAGACCATCGGCGGAGTGGACTATATACAGGTGACCCCTACATTTCTCTATGAGTCGGTGTGGTGCGCGGTTCTTCTGATCCTGCTTGTCCTGTACCGGAAACATAAAAAATATGAGGGTGAAATGTTCCTGCTCTATATTTTCGGATATGCACTCGGCAGAGTCTGGATCGAGGGGCTGCGGACAGACCAGCTTCTGATCCCGGGAATCGGATTCCCTGTCTCTCAGGCACTGGCAGGATGCGTTGTCATATTTGCCGGAGCGGCGCTTTTGTATTTCAGAAAGAATCACAGAAGGATGCCCCTGCTGAAGAGCGAGAAGGTGTATGAGCCAATGCCGGACAAGATCGAGGGAAAGAAACCGCCGAAGAAGAAAGACCGGATTTTTAAGTTTAAGTAAATACTATTGAAATAAGGCGGTTCTGCACTTATAATAGTTACAGAGTTAAAAATTACACCTGAGTTTCACAAAAGAACAGACAGTATAACCTACGGCAGTGGTTGAACAAAGGTAAAAATTTTTACAAAAATGTTTGTGGAGGGAAAGATTATGTTTTGTAAAAATTGCGGTGCACAGTTGAACGACAATGCAGCATTTTGTGTAAAATGCGGATGTGCGAAAGGAAACGGCAACAGTTTTTGTCCGAACTGTGGCAAACCGGTTAACCCGCAGCAGGCGGTATGTCTCAATTGCGGATTCAAATTAGATGGCTCGGCAGGCGGAGGCGGAGGAAAAAGCAAGGTGACAGCAGGTCTCCTTGGAATTTTCCTAGGTGCGTTTGGCGTACATAATTTCTATCTGGGCTATACGGCAAAAGCAATTATTCAGGTGTGTGTTTCGGGCGTGGCTATTTTGCTGTCGTGCTGTACAGCCGGATTGTCGGTGTTTATCCTTGCCGGAATCGGTATATGGGGACTTGTTGAAGGTATTATGATTTTAACAGGCGCGATCAGCAAGGATGGAAAGGGTAATCCGCTGGTATAGCCTGATATGATGTTGGAACCATTTGAAGAAAAGGTGCAGATACAGTTGTTTTATCTGTCTCTGGTTCTTGCGGGAATACTGATTATACTGTATTTGAGCGGGATTGATTTCGGACAGTGGTTGCCGGGATGCTACTTTTACAGGAAATATCATCTGTATTGCCCGGGGTGCGGCGGGACAAGGGCTGTGCGTTCCCTGCTGGCCGGGCATCCGGTAAAGAGTTTTCTGTATCATCCGGTAGTGCCATATGCGGCAGGCGTATATGTGCTTTTCCTGTTTTCAAATATATTGTACAGATTGTCTCTTGTAAAAAAACCGTTTCGGCTGAGACCTGTATATTTTTGTGCGGCAATTGCCATTATCATTGTTCAGTGGATTGTGAAAAATTTAATTTTGTTGTTACAATGATATGATCAGACAGCTGTCTTGATGTTTAGCATCAATATGGCTGTCTGATATTTTTTATGATAGTATCGAGCCAGAAGTCGTCCCTGCGGGACTCCCCGCGGCTTTGCCGCTTCTTTGCTCATGAATCGGCGCTTCCTGACTGCTTCCACATGCGGCAGCTCGACTTCGCTGCCCGAGGCAGCAAAATCGAGCTGTATGGCGTCCGCCTATGACTTCTCTCGCCGCATGTTCATTCTGCTTGCAGTTCCCCCGCGCCATTCGCAAATCGTCCCTGCGGGACTCCCCGTGGCTTTGCCGCTTCTTTGCTCATGAACAGGCGCTTCCTTCGTCAGGAAAGTCAGTCGGAATTTTATGCAAGCATAATTCCGACTGACCATTTCCTGACGGGGAAACTGCACCCCAAAATATACAAAAAAACGGATCGCACTCTATAGACTTTTGTCATTTTTGGCGATATAATGAAACTACATGTGAATAAAACTATTTTTTTCAATGTAAATCTTAAGGAGGAACAAGAAAATGGCAAGAAAAATGAAGACCATGGACGGTAATCAGGCTGCTGCTCACGTGTCATATGCTTACACAGAAGTTGCGGCGATCTACCCGATCACACCGTCATCCGTTATGCCGGAGCATGTTGACGAATGGGCAACAGAAGGCAGGGA
>DXEY01000173.1 GCA_019114745.1 Candidatus Mediterraneibacter colneyensis
ATTACAGGGAAGAAGGGGAAGGCTTCCCGCTGATCCTTCTCCACGGAAACGGGGAGGACGGAGGATATTTTGAACATCAGATCAGATATTTTAAAGAAAAGTACCGTGTGATCGCTCCGGATACGCGCGGGCACGGGCAGTCGCCCCGCGGAAAAGCGCCTTTTACGATCCGCCAGTTCGCGGATGACCTGCGGGATTTCATGGATGAGCACGAGATCGAAAAGGCGCATATCCTCGGCTTTTCCGACGGTGGAAATATTGCCCTTGTTTTTGCTCTCAGATATCCGGAGCGGGTGGATCATCTGATTTTAAACGGCGCCAATCTGGACGCTTCGGGGGTGAAACCGTCTACCCAGATCCCCATCGTCGTCGGGTACAGGATCGCGTCGTTCCTTGGCGGTATGAGAAAGATCGGGCTCAAAGGGAAAATGACGGATCAGGTGCAGAAAAACGCGGAGATGCTGGGGCTGATGATCCATGACCCGGACATCCTCCCGGAGGAGCTGTCGGACAACAAAAATCCTGATTTTGTCAATATGAGAAAACTGGTCATCGCCGGGGATAAGGACATGATAAAAGATGAACATACCCGGCTCATCTATGCGAGCCTTCCGAACGCGCAGCTCAGAGTGCTGCACGGCTCACATTTTATTGCGAAAGAAAATGCCATGGAGTTTAACCGGGCGGTGGAGGAGTTCCTCTGCTGAGGAGCTCTGCCTTTTGTATACGGAAAAAAGAAAAGGAGAGTTGCAGTGATGTATGAGATCTGTCACTATGATTCGCCGCTGGGCGGGATCACCCTTGCCTGCGATGAAAAGGGGCTGACCGGGCTGTGGTTTGACGGACAGAAATATTTCGGCGGCGGGCTGCTCAGTCAGGATGAGCTGAACTGTGGGAAAGAAAAGAAGGAAATATCATATGTGATGAAGCAGGCGGTACAGTGGCTGGATATTTACTTTTCCGGCAGGGAGCCGGATTTCACGCCGCCCCTGCACCTTGTGGGGAGCGATTTCAGGCTTGCCGTGTGGGAGGAACTCCGGAAGATCCCCTACGGAAGAACGACAACTTATAAAGATATTGCGGCGGAGATTGCCGTGCAGAGGGGGCTGAAGACGATGTCCGCCCAGGCGGTGGGCGGAGCCGTGGGCCACAATCCCATCTCCGTGATCGTGCCCTGCCACAGAGTGCTCGGCTCAGACGGAAGCCTGACCGGATATGCGGGCGGGATCGGGAAAAAAAAGAGCCTCCTCACATTGGAGAAGGCTGTATTTTCTGAATAAAAGTACCGGAAGCAAATCTGAATCTTACAGTTTCCCGGTGAACAGCGTGCCGGCTTTTCCGCCTCTGACGATGTCGTAGAGCGCTTCCGGCCGTTTTCCGTTGGTGACGATCGTGTCGATGCCCTGGGATGTGGCAAGCTGTGCCGCCTGGAGTTTTGTGCGCATCCCGCCCGTACCCCGTCTGGAACCGGCGCCCCCTGCCAGGGAATAGACGCTCTCATCAATAACGTCGATCTGCTCGATCAGCTTTGCATTTGGATGCAGGCGGGGATCGCTGTCATAAAATCCATCAATATCGGATAAGATGACAAGGCGTTTTGCCCTGCAGAGGACGGCGACGACCGAGGAGAGCATGTCGTTGTCTCCGAACAGCCTGTCCTCGGACTCGATCTCTGTGTAGCTGACGGAGTCGTTTTCATTTACAACGGGGATCACGCCCATCTCCAGAAGCGCGTTGAATGTGTTCGTCAGGTTCTCTTTCTTTTCCTCCTGCTCGATATCCTCGGCGTTTAAGAGGATCTGCGCTACCGTCTTGTCATAATCTCCGAAAAATTTGTCATAAAGGTACATCAGGCTGCACTGGCCGACGGCAGCCGCCGCCTGCTTCATGCGCATACTGTCCGGTTTGCCCTGCATGTTCAGCTTATTCCTGCCGACGGCGATGGCGCCGGATGAGACGAGGATCACCTCGTATCCCATATTGTGGATGTCCGCCAGCGTGCAGACTAGGCGGTCTGTGGCGCGCAGGTCGCTTTTCCCTGCGTCATTTGTCAGTGTGGATGTGCCAACCTTGACTACGATCCTGTTATCATAAAGTCCCATAATTCCCTCCTGTTTCTCAGTTCTTTGTTTCTGTCTGTATATGACGGCAGAACCTGCCGGATCAATTTCCTATGATATCATACCACAGAGCGGCGGATTACAAAAGAAGATATTTCCTCTTAGCGGACAGTTCTTGCCAGTATGGCGCGTATCGATTATAATGGAGCAGTATTTTATTCAGAAACCGGTACATGATATGAATGGCTGAGACCGGAAAATAAAAAAAGAGAGGATATCAAATGAAAAAAATAATTACCAGCCTGCCATTTAAACTGCTTGTAGGAGTAGTGCTCGGAATCATAGCAGGACAGCTGGCGGGAATAGAATCGCTCAAAAGCGCGGGTGACGCCGTGATGAATGTCGTTGTCACAGTGAGGTTTATCTTATCGGAACTGATCAATTTCTGTGTTCCGCTGATCGTGATCGGGTTTATCGCCCCGTCGATCACCCGGCTTGGGCGCAATGCCTCCCGTATGCTGGGAGTGGCGCTTTTCTGCGCGTACATGTCGTCGATCCTGGCGGCGCTTCTGTCCATGGCGGCAGGATACGGGATCATTCCCCATCTGTCCATCGTGTCGGAAGCAGAGGGATTAAAGGAGCTCCCGGAAGTAGTGTTCCAACTGGAGATCCCACAGATCATGTCGGTGATGAGCGCCCTTGTGCTGTCTGTGCTCCTCGGCCTTGCCTGCACCTGGACGAATGCCGTGACGATGACAAAGCTGCTGGAGGAATTTCAGAAGATCGTGCTGCAGGTTGTTACAAAAGTCGTGATCCCGGTGCTTCCGGTGTTTATCGGTTTTACGTTCTGCGGCCTGTCCTATGAAGGGACGATCACAAAGCAGCTCCCGGTGTTTATCCAGGTCGTCCTGATCGTGATCGCGGGGCACTATCTCTGGATGGCGGTACTGTATATCGCGGCGGGCATATATTCCCGGAAAAATCCGCTCGACGTGATCCGAAACTACGGCCCGGCATATATTACTGCCGTCGGCACAATGTCTTTGGCTGCTACGCTGGGCGTGGCGCTCCGCTGCGCCAAAAAATCGGAGCCGCCGCTGCGGGACGATATGGTGGATTTCGGGATTCCGCTGTTTGCCAATATCCATCTGTGCGGCTCCGTGCTGACTGAGGTCTTCTTTGTAATGACTGTGTCCCAGATCTTATATGGAAAGATGCCGGATCCGGGGACGATGGTGCTGTTCTGCCTCCTTCTCGGCGTGTTCGCCATCGGTGCTCCGGGAGTGCCGGGAGGGACGGTGATGGCATCCCTGGGGCTGATCACGGGAGTGCTCGGATTCGATGAGACGGGGACAGCGCTCATGCTCACGATCTTTGCCCTTCAGGACAGCTTCGGCACAGCATGCAACATTACAGGAGACGGTGCGCTGACGATGATCCTGTCGGGGTATGCGGACAGGCACAATATAAAAGAACAGAACCTGAAGATCGACTTATAAGTTGATCTTCAGGTTCTGTTTACCTTTGCTGTGCATTTGGATAGATCCGGTTCATCTTTTCATCGTCAAAGTTTGTGTCGATGATCTGCTCCCATCCACTCTCAGCAGCCGGGCCGCCGTTTCTTTCGTTATAGCGGATCAGCGCCGCCGATGAGACGAGCATGTCTGCCGTCATAAATACGACGAGGATCCAGGTTGCAATGTATCCGGCAATTTTGGGGATGCGCTCGATCCACTCTGAAAATCGGGGATACAGAAGTTTGATCCATACAACGGCTGCGATCCCCCAGAAGAAACAGTAGAGAAGGTTGATCCTTCCGCCCAGGTTGAAGGGGATGTTGCTGTAATCCCAGAACACCTGTCCGAATACGAGTTCAGTAAAGACGCTGCACACATATTCGTAAGTTCCCCCCAGGAACGTTCCGATCAGGAAGATGTGCCGGTCCGGCTTCTCACGGTCTTTGTACAGCAGCGCGGTGGCAATGGCGATGGCGAGCCCCCACACAATGCTGAACGGTCCCCAGACAAGGCTGCTCCTGCTCATCCATACGCCGGAAGTCAGCCGGCAGAAGATGGTTTCCGTGATATCTCCGAGGAACGCGCCGGTCAAAAAGAGCCAGAACAGTTTGTAAAATCCGCATCCTTCTGCAAATTTTCCTTCTTTTCGTATCTCTTCTGACTTTTCTTCAATGACGGGATATGCCTTTGCCATACGGCGTTCCACATAGCTGATGACAGACACTGCCGCCCGGTATATTTTAGAGGACAGCCTGCCGGTATGTCTGCCCGGATTCTGTCCGTTTCCGCGCAGGTGGAATACTGCCGCGAGGGAGACCGCAAGGTCCAGCAGCATAAAAGCGATAAGAGTCCAGACAATGACTGCGGGGACAGGTTCCGGGATCAGTTTATACAGGAAGAGGAAGAAGGTATTTCCGTACCGTACAGCGGCAGCTCCAAGGACAGCCCAGAGCAGGGTGTACTCAAGACAGATATATCCGTCAAAATTCCACTTTTTATTGGAATAATCCCACCATTTATGGCGGTTCAGCCGTTCTAACAGCTTCCCGGTGAACCATTCGATGACGGTCGCCTGGATGCCGCAGCCGATAAACAGAAAAACAGGACTCTCCACCAGATCTGCCAGAGTGATCTGCATGACGACAGCCGCAACCCCATAGACAGGGCAGAAAGGTCCGGTAGAAAATCCACGGTTCGTAAATCTTTTGTTCTTTATTGTTCCGACTACCGCCTCAAAGATCCATCCGAGAAAAGAATAAATGAGGAAGAGCCAGAGCAGTTCTGTAATTGTATAGTCCATAGCGTCTTTTGTAATCTCCTTCTGTAATTGGATCCAGCAGTATCATAGCATATCTTCGGATGCCAGGGCAATACAGGCGCCTGCCGCCTTAGTAAAATCTTAATAATTATGGTCCGTAAATCATCATAAATTCATAAAAATTCATTAATCCGTCCCTGTTATCATTTTCTTATCGAACAAACAGACTTCCGTACCTGCGGATACGGAGCCAGGCAAAAGGAGAGAATGAAAATGGAAGGTATCAGGATAACAGAGACAGGATATAAAGGAAAGAAACGGATCGCCGTACTCTTCGGCGGATGTTCGACCGAGTATGGTGTGTCGCTCCAGTCAGCCCACGCCGTTCTTGAACATATGGATCCAGACCGTTATGAGCGGGTGATGATCGGTATCAGCCCAAAGACGGGACAGTGGTATCTCTACCAGGGAACGATTGACGATATCCCGGAGGACAAGTGGCTGTCAGATTCATCGTGTATCCCGGTATGGGTATCCACCGACCGGACGGTACACGGCATCTGTTACCAGGGGGCAGACGGGATACATGTTATACCGCTGGATGCAGCATTTCCGGTCCTCCACGGGAAAAACGGAGAAGACGGTACGGTGCAGGGGGTTCTGGAACTGGCGGATATTCCTGTTATCGGCTGCGGGGTGCTCGGATCGGCTGTGGGGATGGATAAAGAGCTTTCCCACCGGATCGCCGCGGCGGCGGGAGTACCTGTGGCAGACACTGTGCAGTTCACCCGCCCTTATGACGAGACAGAGATACAGAAATGTGCCCGCAGGCTTGGGTATCCGCTGTTTGTCAAACCTGTCCGGGCAGGGTCGTCGTTTGGCATTACGAGGGTGTGCGAGGCAAAAGACCTGATCCCCGCCGTTGAGGCAGCATTTGAACACGACTCCGAGGTAGTGCTCGAAGAAGAGGTGAGGGGATTTGAAGTGGGATGCGCTGTGATGGGTAATGAAGAACTCACAGTCGGAGAAGTAGATGAGATCGAGTTGTCAGAGGGCTTCTTTAACTATGAAGAAAAATATACCTTAAAGACATCCAGTATCTATGTTCCGGCAAGGATCCCCCACGAAAAAGCGGAGGAGATCCGTCATACGGCAGCAGTGATATACCGGGCGCTAAAATGCAGAGACTTTGCCCGTGTGGATATGTTCCTGACGCCGGAGGGAAAGATTTATTTTAACGAGGTCAATACGATCCCGGGATTTACAGCACACAGCCGGTATCCGGGCATGATGCGGGAAGCGGGCATAGAGTTTGGGGAACTGATCGAAAGACTGATCGAGATGGAGGTGGGAGCATGACGGACAAGTATCTTACTCTTGTAAATGCGGAGCACCCGATCTTCCGCCCCATAGACCGGCGTGAACTGGTATGTGTGTCGGAGGACTATCCCGATATTCTGATGGAACGCAGGGCGGCGGCAGCGCTCCGGAGACTGCTCTCAGAGATCGGAAGCGACGGAGAGATCGTCCCGGTGAGCGGATGGCGTTCCAATGAAGAGCAGAAACAGATCTGGGCGGATACGGTGGCGGAAAAGGGCGTCTCATTTGCCAGAAAATATGTGGCCCTGCCGGCGTGCAGTGAACACGAGACAGGACTTGCAATAGACCTCGCCCTGAAGGCGCCTGAGATCGACTTTATCTGTCCTGATTTTCCTCAGACGGGGATCTGCGGAAAGTTCAGGGAGCGGGCGCCTTATTACGGTTTTATCCAGAGGTATTCCATGGAAAAGGAAGGGATAACGGGAATCAGTGAAGAACCGTGGCATTTCCGCTATGTGGGGACGCCCCATTCTCTGATCATGGTGAAAAACGGGCTCTCTCTTGAAGAATATACAGACCGTATGAGAAAAGGCGGGAGAAGGACTTTAACTTACAGGGGCAGGATGATTGGAAAATCGGAGGCGGTCAGATGAGTCCGGCAGGATATCAGAAGAAAAACAGTTGTGCCGGAATCGACTGGTTCCGAATACTGGCAGCCGTTATGGTGATCGCGATCCATATCGGCCCCCTTTCCAATATCAGCAGTGACATGGATTATCTTGTCACCTACTGTGCCGGAAGAGTCGCGGTGCCTTTTTTCCTGATGACGACAGGATATTTTGTTATCGCGCCATGGAAGATGAGCAGAGGTGCGGAAACAGGCAGGGTGCTCCGGTTTTTGAAGAAAACCCTTCTTCTTTATGGGGTGAGCATTGCCCTTTACCTCCCGGTCAATCTCTATGCGGGAGAACTGCCGGACAGTGTGGGCGGATTATTCAGGATGCTCTTGTTCGACGGCACGTTTTATCATCTGTGGTATTTCCCGGCGGTGATCCTGGGATGTCTCCTGACGATGGCAATGCTGAGGAAACTATCGGTGAGAACAGTCTTCATTCTTGCTTTTGTTCTCTACCTTGTGGGCGTCGGGGGAGACAGCTGGTTTGGCCTTGTTACCCGGATCCCGGGAGCGGGATCTCTGTACGATATGGTATTTACAGTCAGCAGTTATACGAGAAACGGAGTGTTTTTTGCCCCGATGTTCCTGATGCTTGGAACGCTGGTGAGGGAAAATGAAAGGCGTGCAGGACAGAAAGATAGCATCTGCGGAAGAACAGGAGTGCTTGTGGCTGAGTTGATGTTCGGTATGGTATTGATGCTTGGCGAGGGCTATCTGTCATGTCTCCTTAATGTGCAGCGCCACAACAGTATGTACCTGTTCCTGATCCCTGTGATGTACGTCCTGTTCCGCCTGCTGCTGAAGGTGCCGGGACATGCTCCGGCATGGTCAAGAGATGTATCCATGCTCGTGTATGTGATCCATCCTGCCGTCCTCATCGGGCTGAGGGGGATCGCAGGCGCGGCAGGGCTGACAGACCTGCTCGTGGAAAATACGCTGATCCAGTTTGTAAGTGTGACAGCGCTGTCTTTTGCGGCGGCGGCAGTAATTCATTTTCTGCTCCTGCGGATGAAACATTTCCGCCGGAGAAGGGAGGCGCGTTGAGAATGGGTGAGACAGACAGAGCGTGGATCGAAGTGGACAGAGAAGCGCTCTTGCACAATATACGGGAACTGAAACGCATTGTGGGAGAGAACTGCGCCCTGATGCCCGCTGTGAAGGCGAATGCCTACGGACACGGGGACATCATCATCTCCACAATCCTGCAGGAGGCAGGGATCCGAAGTTTCTGTACAGCGTCTGTTGACGAGGCTGTAAGGCTCAGGGAGTCGGGGATCCGCGGAGAGATCCTGATCCTCGGGTATACCGGGCCTGAGGCGTTCCCGGAGCTTTCTCACTACAGGATCTCGCAGACGGCGGCGGATGCCGGACACGCCCGGATGCTGTCGGAATTTGACGGAAACATTGAGGTGCATGTGAGTGTGGACACCGGGATGCACCGGCTGGGGATCCCCTGTGACAGAGCGGATCTGATCGGACAGGTATGGGATCTTCCGGGAATCCGGGTGACGGGATTGTTTTCCCATCTCTGTGTGTCCGACGGCAGGACGGAGGCGGAAGAGGCATATACGCGGATGCAGATCCGGCGCTTTACCCGGCTTACCGAATGGCTGAATGATAGAGGAATCCGGGGATTCCGTTCCCATATCCAGGGGAGTTATGGGATCTTGAACTACCCGGAATATACGGTTGATATGGCAAGGCCGGGGATCGCGCTGTACGGAGTGATGAGCTCGGCAGAGGATCAGGTCAGGGCGGAGGTTCGGTTAAAACCAGTCCTTTCTCTGAAGGCAAGAGTGGGATGCGTCCGGGAACTGCAGGCAGGGGAGGCGGCGGGATACGGGCTGACTTATACAGCGGGAAGCAGCAGGCGTATCGCGATCGTCACGGCAGGATACGGGGATGGGCTGCCGCGCAGCCTCTCCAACTGCGGACATGCTCTTGTGAGAGGCAGGAGAGTCCCGGTGATCGGGCGGATCTGCATGGATCAGCTTACGCTGGATGTAACGGACGTGCCGGGAACGGTTCCGGGAGACGAAGTGGTGTTTATCGGACGCTCGGGCGAGAGTGAGATCCGCGCGGAGAAAATGGCGGAAGATGCGGGAACGATCACCAATGAGATCCTGAGCCGGCTGGGCGGACGTCTGAAAAGAATGATCGTGTAAAATGGAAAAAAAGAATATGCGCGCAGGGTG
>DXEY01000174.1 GCA_019114745.1 Candidatus Mediterraneibacter colneyensis
GAGAAGCCATGAGCAATAATATCATTGAACTGAAAAATATCAAGAAAGTATTTGACGATACTGTCGTTGTTGAGGACTTCAATCTGACGGTAAAGAAAGGGGAATTTGTGACGTTCCTCGGTCCCTCCGGATGCGGAAAGACGACAACGCTGCGCATGATCGCGGGCTTTGAGTTCCCGACGGAAGGGGAGATCCTGCTCAATGGAGAGGATATCAGTAAACTTCCGCCCAATTTGAGGCCGATCAACACGGTGTTCCAGAGGTACGCCCTCTTCCCGCACCTGAATGTCTATGAGAATGTGGCTTTCGGGCTGAACCTCAAGAACCTGCCGAAGTCCGAGATAAAGGAAAAAGTCAGGAACGTGTTGGAAGTGGTGGATCTGGAGGGCTTTGAGAAACGCCGGATCTCCACGCTCTCAGGAGGACAGCAGCAGAGGATCGCCATCGCCAGGGCGATCGTCAACGAGCCGGATATCCTGCTCCTTGACGAGCCGCTGGGCGCCCTCGACCTGAAAATGAGAAAAGAGATGCAGCTGGAACTGAAATCCATGCATGAGAGACTGGGAATCACATTTATCTATGTGACCCACGATCAGGAAGAAGCACTGACCATGTCGGATAAGGTAGTCGTTATGTCCGACGGCATGATCCAGCAGACCGGCACTCCCGAGGAAATCTACAATGAGCCGAAGAACGCATTTGTGGCGGACTTTATCGGAGAGAGTAATATCTTCGAGGGAAAGATGGCTGCGTCGATGACTGTGGAATTTTGCGGCGCCAAATTTCCCTGTGTGGACAACGTGCCGAAAGATACCCGGGTGGACGTTGTGGTCAGACCCGAGGACGTGCTGATCACAGAGCCTGAGAAGGGCCAGATTACCGGAGTGGTGGACTCTTCGATATTCAAAGGAATGTATTATGAGATCACTGCCATTCTGCCGGACGACAACGAAGTTGTGATCCAGAGTACAAGGAGCGCAAAGGAAGGCGAGACGATCGGAATGTATATTGAACCGGACGGGATCCATGTGATGCCTGCCGGCGTACTTATGAACATCTTTGAGGGTACGGTCACAAAAGACGGCCGGGCTGCCTTTGCGGGAGGCGAGTACGAGTGCGACCTTACGCAGCTTTACGAAGGATCCGCTCTGATCGGCGGGGCATCCATCCGGACAGCGGACGGGGAAGAGATCAGCCTTGCAGGAGTTCCGGTCACAGTGGAAGTTCCGGTCAAAGCGGTTTCTATGAGCGATGAGGCGAGAGAGTACCGCGCTACGGGAAATATTATCTCTTTTATCTATAAAGGAAATCACTATAACTATACGGTACGCACTGCTTCGGAAGAAGACTTTGTGCTGGATGAGGATGATCTGTGGAACGAGGGCGACTATGTCAGCCTGATGATCCCGAAAGATCAGATTATATTGAAAAGAAAGTAGGTATGGCGCATGAAAAATTTTCGCTTCAGCCGGAAGCAGCTCTGCATACCTTATGCGCTGTTTCTGGCGTGTTTTGTAGTCCTGCCTCTTGCAGTGATCATCTATTACGCATTCACTGACGGGAGCGGGAGATTTACGCTGGCGAATCTGCTCAGCTTTTTTACAAATGGAAATACGATCGGTACGCTGTGCTACAGTATTGTGATTGCAGTGGCGGTGACTGCCGTCTGTCTGCTGATCGCTTATCCGACGGCGTATGTACTTGCAAGAAGCGGCATGAAAAGAGGCGCGGTTCTGCTGATGCTTTTTATTCTGCCGATGTGGATCAACTTTACCCTGAGGCTGACTGCGCTCAAGGAGATCCTGACAGTGATCGAGGGAAATCTGTCCCTGCATCCGTTCCTGAATACGGTGATCGCTATGACGTATGATTTTCTGCCGTTTATGATCCTTCCGCTGTATACCACGCTCATCCAGCTTGATGAGAGCCTGCTTGAGGCGGCGCAGGATCTGGGAGCAGGGCCTGCGGAGGTATTTGTAAGGGTTACGCTGCCCCTGTCTATGCCGGGGATCGTCAGCGGGATCACAATGACATTCCTTCCGGCTATGACAAATTATGTGATCCTGGATATGATCTACAACAGCACATATATCATGGGTTCCCTGATCGGAAGCTATTTCAATATCTATGACTGGAACAACGGTTCCATGATTTCCCTGATCCTGTTTGGGGTGATCTGTATCATTTACCTGATCACGGGAAGAGGGGAGAACAATGACGCTCAGAACAGGGGGGCTATCTTATGATGAAAAAAGTATTTTCTTATTCCTGGCTTGCTCTTGTAGCTCTTTTTATGTATATCCCGGTTCTGATCCTGGCGTTTTACAGTTTTACCGATTCTACGACGATCGGCGCAGTGCGTGGATTTTCCCTGCACAATTACGTGACCCTTTTTACGCTGGAAGAACTGAGAGATATGATCATCGGGACAGTTCTGCTGGCGGTGGGGGCGGCGCTGATCGCCTCCATCCTTGGGACGCTGGGAGCGATCGGAGCGTTCTATTCAAAGCCGTTCACGCGGACGGCAGTGGAGACTGCAAACCGCATCCCGGTGGTGAACGCCGATGTAGTGACTGCATTTTCAATCTGCGTTATGCTGATCATTGTGTTCGGCATTGAGAAAGATACGTTCGCCCCGCTCGTGATCGGCCATGTGGTACTGTGTACCCCCTTTGTGTACCTTGCAGTCATACCGAAGCTTAAACAGATGGACAACGGACTTTATGAGGCGGCGCTGGATCTGGGAGCGACTCCTTTCCAGGCGCTTTATAAAGTCGTTATTCCGCAGATCATCCCGGGGATCGTCTCAGGATTTATGCTGTCCATTACTTTGTCACTGGACGATTATTTTGTCTCGACTTATACAAAACCGGCTACGTTTGACACGATCAGCACCTATGTGGTCAATGCGACGAGGGGAGCCCAGACGGAGATCAAGACGGCGCTCTGGGCGCTGTCTACAGTGATCTTCCTTGTGGTGATCCTTGCGGTGGTGATCATGAACCTGGCGTCTGCCGGGCCGGCAAAAAAACAGGAGGTGAGTGCGCATGACAGCAGGGAAAAAGCGTAAACTTCCGATGCGGGCAGCAGCACTGGCGGCGTTAGTTCTGGTCATGATGCACGGCGGCCTGACTGTGTCAGCGGCATCTGGCGGCGAAGCCCCGCAGGGCGGCGGAAAGGTGACGCTGCGCATCGCGAACTGGGAAGAGTATATCGACGAGGGCGACTGGGACGAGGAAGAAGCCATTGAACTGGAAGACCGTGAGAATACGGTCATCTTTGGAGAAAATTCCATGATCGACGACTTCGAGGCATGGTACCGGGAGACATACGGAGTTGAAGTAGAAGTAGAGTATTCTACTTTCGGCAGCAACGAGGATCTCTACAACCAGATGACGATTGGAAATGAATTTGACCTGGTCTGCCCGTCTGAGTATATGTTTATGAAGCTGATCGCGGAGGAAAAGCTTCAGCCGCTGTCAGAGGAGTTCTCTGACACGGACGCGGAGGAAAACTACTATATCCGCGGAGTGTCGGATTACATTAAAAATATATTTGACACGAATACGATCAACGGAGAACCGTGGAGCAAATATGCGGCGGGATATATGTGGGGGACGACAGGGATCGTCTACAACCCGGAGGAGATCTCAAAGGAGGACGCTTCCCACTGGGCGATCCTGGCAGACCCGCAGTATAAAGGGCAGGTCACGATCAAAGACAATGTGCGCGACAGTTATTTCGCAGCGCTGGGAATCCTTCACGAGGAAGAACTCTCAGACCCTGAGTTCCTGAAATCCCCGGATCGTCTGGAGCGCATTGCAGAGCTGATGAACCGGACGGATGAGGAGACTGTGGAAACAGCGGAGGATATCCTCAAACAGATGAAGGAGAATGCCTATTCTTTTGAGTCGGACAGCGGAAAGGCAGATATGGTGACCGGCAAAGTGCTTGCCAACTATCAGTGGTCGGGCGACGCGGTCTACACGCTGGATCAGGCGGAGATCGACGACTACTATCTCGCCTATGCAGTGCCTGAGGAGTGTACGAACGTGTGGTTCGACGGATGGGTCATGCTCAAAGACGGGATCGGGGGCGATGCGGCAAAACAGCATGCTGCCGAGGCGTTTATGAACTTTATGTCAAGGCCGGACAATGTAGTGCGCAATATGTATTACATCGGTTATACGTCTGTGATCGCGGGAGGTGACAGCGACATCATCTATGCTTACGCAGACTGGTGCTACGGTGCGGAGGACGACGCGGAAGATACGATGGAATATCCGGTGGGATTTTTCTTCAGCGGGGATAACTCGGATCCGGATTATGTGATCACAGCCGAATCAGACCAGGCTGACCGGCAGCTGTTTGCCCAGTATCCGCCTCAGGATGTGCTTGAGAGGGCGGTGGTCATGCAGTATTTTGACCAGGAAAATAATGAGCGGATCAACCAGATGTGGGTAAATGTCCGTTGCTTTGACCTGACAGAACTGACCGGGGCAGACTGGGCGAAGATCGGCGGCGTGATCCTGGCAGTCGCAGTGGCATCCGTATGGTTCGTGAAGAAAAAAGTAAAGATAAGCTGAGAAATGTAAAAGATCCGGCACGGTGTTTTGGCTCCGTGCCGGATTTCAGATTGTATGCCGAGCATGGCACTAATCTTGCTGGTGAGAGTCCAGTCACGGGTATTTACCGCCAAGTGTAGCGAACCACAAGCCGGTATCAGTAATGGTATGGGTGGAGGAAGTGGTGTAGCAAAGTTCTTGAGCCTACGAACAGAAACTTGATCAGGCGATGAGGTGGGTAAGATTGCATTTCAAACCAAAGCCCGAATGGTAAACGTAAACCGAAGTTGTAAATCAAGAGGTTGTGGAACGAAAGATTAGTGTCTTACCTCGGGAGGCCCTACTCACATACCTGGAGGTATGGTCGAAAAAGGTTCGGAGAGGGAGTCAGATGAAGTCATAGTAGGCGAAAACGCAGCAGTTAGATAGCTGAAGGACTGAAACGATTTATAGTACGAATCGCTATAGTTAAAATAATACATGAGCCAGAAATCGGGTGGGCAGGAAAAGCAGGAACGTAACCGAGGAATACTGT
>DXEY01000175.1 GCA_019114745.1 Candidatus Mediterraneibacter colneyensis
CTGAAATACAATAAGAAGAATGCAAACAATGGAGGAAAAGAGAATGAGTGAATTAAAAGGAAAGATTGATTTTACATTATTTGTGAGTGTAACAAATGCAAATCCAAACGGCGATCCGCTTAACGGGAATCGTCCCAGGATCAACCTGGACGGTTATGGGGAAATTTCGGATGTATGTATTAAGCGTAAGATTAGAAATCGTTTCCAGGATTTAGGCCAGAGGGTGTTTGTGCAGCCCGATGATCGTGCGGATGACGGTTACGGCAGTTTGAAAGAAAGAGCAGAGGGATGCGAGGAGCTGAAGAAAGAAATCAGTAAAAAGAAAAAGGCAGACAGAGACCTGTGTGCCCGGATTGCATGCCGGGAATGGATTGATGTAAGAAGTTTTGGACAAGTGTTTGCATTTAAAGGCGATGATGTATCGTTTGGCGTGCGCGGGCCGGTATCTGTCCATCAGGCAGTCAGCCTGTCACCGGTAGACATCATCAGTATGCAGATCACGAAAAGTGTAAATAGTGAAGCGGGAAAGGAAAGTAAAGCGTCTGATACGATGGGGACGAAGCATCGGATCGGCTTTGCTGTATATAAAGTAATGGGAAGCGTTAATGTACAGCTTGCGGAAAAAACAGGTTTTACCCAGGAAGACGCAGAAGTACTGAAAGAATCTTTAAAAACGCTGTTTGAAAATGATGCTTCTTCAGCAAGACCGGATGGCAGCATGGAAGTGTGCAGAATGTACTGGTGGCAGCATAATGAGAAGACCCCGGCTGTTTCAAGTGGAAAGATACAGAGAAGTTTTCAAATGAATGATGTGAGCAGACCTTCAAAATTTGAAGATTACAATATTAGCTGGGAATTGGACGGGTGTGTCGAGCCGGAGGTATTTGATTTTGTATGATGAGGATGATTTCCTGCAGCTTTCGGGAATTCAGCATTTTGCTTTCTGCCGGAGGCAGTGGGCTCTTGCCTACATCGAGCTTCAGTGGCAGGAAAATGTAAGAACCGTAGAAGGACATCTGCTTCACGAAAATGCACACGATTCCGCGCTAAAAGAAAAGCGCGGTGATCTGATTATCGTCAGGGGGATGCCGGTACATTCCAGAGAAATCGGGATCAGTGGCGAGTGCGATGTTGTTGAGTTTCACAAGTCTGAGGATGGTGTCCCCGTCTCGGGCAGAGAAGGGAAGTATCGCGCTGTGCCAGTAGAGTATAAGCGCGGAAAGCCTAAGGCAAATGATGTGGATGTACTTCAGGTGGCGGCACAGGCTTTATGTCTGGAGGAGATGCTGTGCTGTGATATACCCTGTGGATATATCTACTATGGTGAGCGCAGACGTCGGGAGAAAATTGAGTTTACCGATGAACTCAGGAAAAAAGTGAAAGATATGTTTGCTGAGATGCATAAATTCTATGATCAGCGATATACACCAAAAGTGAAAAGAACAAAAAGCTGCAATGCATGTTCTTTGAAAGACATTTGTATTCCGGCATTAAACAAAGAGATTTCTGTAAAAAACTATATTGATCGTAAAATGAAAGAAGGAGAGCCAGATTGAAACGTTTATTAAATACTCTCTATGTGACAGGTACAAACCGATATCTTTCTCTGGATGGAGAAAATGTTGTTGTATTGGAGGAAGGCAGAGAAATTGGACGGGTTCCCCTTCATAATCTTCAGAGTATCGTGACATTTGGTTATACAGGAGCCAGTCCCGCGCTAATGGGCGCCTGCGCGCAAAAGAATATTGATCTGACGTTTATGTCTGGTCATGGCAGATTCCTTGCAAGAGTAACAGGTGAAGTAAAAGGAAATGTTACTTTGAGAAAACAGCAGTATCATGTCAGTGAAGACAAAGAAAAATCCATCTGTATCGCTAGAAATTTTATATTTGGAAAAGTGTATAATGCACGGTGGATTCTGGAAAGAGCGGCAAGGGATTATCCACTGCGGATTGATGCTGAAAAACTAAAAGAAAAATCCGGTTTTCTGTACAACAGTCTCCAGGAAATCAGGATATGCCAGGATGCATCTAAGCTCCTTGGGCTTGAAGGAGAGGCGGCCTCGGTTTATTTCTCGGTATTTGATCAGCTTATTTTACAGCAAAAAGAGGAGTTCTGTTTTAGAAAACGGAACAAAAGACCGCCTCTCGATAATGTGAATGCCCTGCTTTCTTTTGCCTATAGCCTGCTTGCCGGAATGTGCGGTGCGGCTTTGGAAGCGGTCGGATTAGATCCTTATGTGGGGTTCTATCATACAGACAGGCCGGGGAGAATCTCTTTGGCGTTGGACATTATGGAGGAACTTCGGGGCGTTATGGCAGATCGCTTTGTTCTTACTTTAATCAATAAACGTATTATAAAGCCAGGAGATTTCATTCAAAAGGAAAATGGTGCAGTGATCCTTGACGATGACGGGCGCAGAACCTTCTTAAGCGCATGGCAGGGGCGAAAACAGGAAGTGATAAAACATCCATTTTTAAATGAGAAGATTGAATGGGGAATGGTTCCGCATGTCCAGGCAATGCTGCTGGCGAGATATCTCAGAGGAGATTTGGATGAATATCCGCCGTTTTTATGGAAGTAGGTGATAATATGTTTGTGTTGATTACATATGATGTTAATACGCAGACGGCTGCCGGACGCAAACGTCTCCGCAAGGTGGCAAAGCAGTGTGTGAATTATGGGCAACGCGTCCAGAATTCGGTCTTTGAATGTCAGTTTGACTCTACGAAATATCGTCAGGTCAGAGCGATTTTAGAGGATATAATTGATAAAGAGACGGACAGTTTGAGGTTTTATAATCTGGGGGATAAGTATAAAAACAGGGTGGAGCATCTTGGAATAAAACCGAGTTTTGATGTGACTGATCCTCTGATTTTCTAGTGCGAATGCTAAGAGAACACAAAATGCGTGTGGATTCGCACCGGAATTATTGGAAAAATAAGGGGATGAAAGGTAAAAAAGAAAACAAAAGATAAGTTGAAATTACTATTTAAGGCTGAAATAGCACAAAGTATGTGCAAATTTTCGGGTTTTATTGTGTAAATTTGCTGTCGACCTCCACGTGAGGTCGTGAGTTGAAAGTCCACCCGTTCCACAATGCCCACATGGTCGGTCACGGTCGACCTCCACGTGAGGTCGTGAGTTGAAAGTCTTTCCGTCAACAACCTTAATACAAACCGGATCTCCGTCGACCTCCACGTGAGGTCGTGAGTTGAAAGGCCACCGCATCGCCGGTCGCTGTGAATGTCACCAGGTCGACCTCCACGTGAGGTCGTGAGTTGAAAGGACCTTTGGGATGAGATACCGGATAAGAGAGAGGGCGTCGACCTCCACGCGAGGTCGTGAGTTGAAAGGGGACCAAGGATCTGATCGTGTACGGAAAAGGCGGTCGACCTCCACGCGAGGTCGTGAGTTGAAAGAACGCCTCCGGATCGTCCGGCGCCACAATATCCGTCGACCTCCACGCGAGGTCGTGAGTTGAAAGGCTGGAGTCCACTCCGATGCTCTTCAGACCGTCCGTCGACCTCCACGCGAGGTCGTGAGTTGAAAGGACGCACTTCCGATTGAAACCAGAGAAGCGATTGGTCGACCTCCACGTGAGGTCGTGAGTTGAAAGGTTCCGGTATGCAATTCCCTGTTGGAGGATACAGGTCGACCTCCACGTGGGGCCGTGAGTTGAAAGACGACAAATGAGATCATGAACGCTATGCCCGGTATGTCGACCTCCACGTGAGGTCGTGAGTTGAAAGGTAAGTATCGCTAGCCCCTACCCGTAACGGCATGTCGACCTCCTTGCGAGGTCGTGAGTTGAAAGTCATGCTCTGTGACCTCATTGCCGCACTGGTACAGGTCGACCTCCTTGTGAGGTCGAGAGTTGAAAGTCCCGCACATTGCCGGAAAGATATTCGTCTGCGGGTCGACCTCCACGTGAGACCGTGAGTTGAAAGAAGATAGCCTAGGTAATGATGATCCTCAGCCATATCGACCTCCTTGTGAGGTCGAGAGCTGAAAGGTCAAAAAAGTTCTTGCCTGAGAAGTCAAGTCCTGTCGATCTCCTCGCGAGGTCGTGAGTTGAAAGATTGATTGGAGACAGTATCCGGCGCTTACAGATGCGGGTCGACCTCCTTGTGAGGTCGAGAGTTGAAAGATTCTTCTGTGCCATACGCTTTTTCCTCCAACAAGTTGATCCCCACGCGAGGTCGAGAGTTGAAAGTTCTCGCTCAGAGAGGGCAGATCAAGCCCATCCGTCGACCTCCTCGCGAGGTCGTGAGTTGAAAGGCCGACCATGTATTTCATCTGACGGATGAGCAGGTCGACCTCCACGTGAGGTCGTGAGTTGAAAGTTTGCTTTTGATGATGGTAACTACGGTAAGTGCACCGTCCTCCTTGCGAGCTCGTGAATTGCCTGCCCTGCAATTGACTTCTTTGAGACGACCATATATAATACTGATGAGAAAAGTTATCAATAGCAGACATACGAAGGATGAGGCACAGATGAGGCTGAAAGAAGGAAAAAACAATCATACTTATGTGGTCGAAGAGATTCAGATCGAACTGAATCTGGAGCGCCGGCTGGAGGCACTGGGGCTGACCGAAGGCTCGCAGATCACGATATTAAACAATGATAAAAAAGGCGCGATGACAGTGCGGTTCCGGGGAACACGGTTTGCGCTCGGAAAACGGATCGCCGACAACATCTTCGTGAAGGAGGCGGCGATATGAGTGGAAATGTGATCAGTATCGGTTTTATCGGTAACCCGAATTGTGGCAAGACAACACTGTTTAACGCATATACAGGGGCAAATCTGAAAGTTGCGAACTGGCCCGGCGTCACAGTGGAGAAGAAAGAAGGGCGGACAACTTATAAAGGACAGGAGTTCAAGCTGATCGACCTTCCCGGCATTTACAGCCTTACTTCTTACACGATGGAAGAAAAGGTGTCCAGGGAGTGCATCATGAGCGATGAGGTAGATGTGATCATTGATGTGGCAGACGCTTCGAGTCTGGAGCGCAACCTCTATCTGACCCTTCAGCTCATTGAGCTTGGCAAGCCGGTGATTCTGGCTCTCAATATGATGGATGTAGTAGAAGAGCGTGGGATGGAGATAGACCTGCACCGCCTTCCGGAAATGCTTGGCATACCGGCGATCCCGGTATCGGCGAGAAAACGCAGCGGACTGGAGATTCTGCTCCATGCGGCGGCGCATCACAGAGAATATGCAAAGCAAGGCCCTTTTATCCATCATCACCCAGACCAGACGGGGCACAGGCATGACCACCACAGCGAGTATGCCATGGTATATGACGATGAGATCGAGGATAAGATCGATGCGGTCATCGATCAGTTCCGGAAGAAATATCCTGACATGTCCAATATGCGCTGGCATGCGATCAAGATACTGGAACAGGATGAATCCGTGATGAAACAGTATCCGGTTGATTTGTCGGGAATTGCCGACCGCAGCTATGAGAAGGATATTATCAATGAAAAATATGACTTTATTGAGGAAGTCATAGAAGAGACACTGGTCAATAAGACGGAAAAGGCAGAGCGGACGGAGCGGGCGGATCGCTACATGACAGGGAAATGGCTTGGGCTGCCGATTTTTCTGGCGATCATGGCGCTTGTATTCTTTCTGACATTTACGGTAGGAGACTGGCTGAAAGGCTATTTTGAGATCGGCCTGGATCTTTTTACGGGGGCTGTCAGCTCCGGCCTGGAGGCGGCGGGAGTGTCACCTGTTCTTGAGTCGCTTCTGGTAGACGGAATTATATCCGGCGTGGGAGGAATCCTGACGTTCCTGCCGAATATTTTTATACTGTTCCTCGCCCTTGCTTTTCTGGAAGACAGCGGATATATGGCGAGAGTAGCGTTTGTCATGGACGATATTATGAGCCATCTGGGCCTCTCGGGAAGAGCGTTTCTTCCGATGCTTCTGGGATTTGGTTGTTCGGTGCCGGCAGTTATGGCGTCGCGGGCGCTGGAACACAGGAAAGACAGGTTAAAAACGATCCTGGTGACGCCTTTTATGTCCTGCAGCGCGCGGCTTCCGATCTATGTACTGTTTTCCGCCATGTTTTTTGGGGAACACGCGATGATCGCATGTTATTCCATGTATCTTCTGGGAATCGTAGTTGCTATATTGACGGCTTATATCCTGTCTAAGATCGACGGCAGTAAAGCGGAACATGCTCTGTTGATCGAGCTGCCCGAATATAAGGCGCCCAATGCCAGGACGATTGCCGTCTATGTGTGGGAGAAAGTAAAAGATTATCTGACAAAGGCCGGAACAGTGATTTTCCTTGCTTCTATCGTGATGTGGGCATTGCTGAATTTCGGTCCGTCAGGATATGTGACGGATATTTCAGAGAGCTTCGGATCGATTGTCGGAAAAGCGATCGTGCCGTTTTTCCAGCCGCTGGGACTTGGATACTGGCAGATCGTGGTGGCGCTGATCGCGGGAATTGCCGCGAAAGAAGTGGTAGTGTCAAGCTGCAGCGTACTCTTCGGGATACAGAATATTACTACAGCTCATGGGATGGATAGTTTTGTTGCCGTGCTGGGCGCAATGGGATTCGGCGCTGCGAACGCGTATTCGCTCATGGTCTTTTGTCTTCTGTATGTGCCATGTACTGCGACGATCGCCACGATCCGCAGAGAAGTAGGGAGTACAAAACTTACGGCAGGAATTATCTGCTTCCAGCTTGCGACAGCATGGGTAGTCAGCTTTACCGCGTTCCATGTTGCCGGGCTGTTTCTGTAGAGAATTAATATTGGATTGATTTGAGCAGGAGACCCTTTGTATCGCAGAGGGTTTCTGCTTTTTCTTTGCCTTCCAGTATCCTGTAGATGATGCGGGGATCTTCCTTTCCGGTTCCTATATCCAGGAGAGTTCCGATCATGAGGGACGGCATCTGGTAAAGAAAATCGTCTGCTGTCACGGAGATTTTTAACAGATCCGGCTGGCTGTCGGAAACTGTAAAATGAAGATCCAGTATCTCCTTTATCGTCCTCTTCTTCTTGTGAACCCGTGAGAATGGGCGGAAATCATGCCTGCCGGTCAGCAGGGAGGCACCTTCCCTCATCAGCTCCAGATCCGGCGCCGGATACATATGTGCGGTATGGGAAGCTGTAAAAATGTCGTGGACAGGAGCAGTACAGATCCGGTATTCATAGGTACGGGAACGCGCATTAAGGTCGGCGCGGAAGCGTTCCGGGGCGGCAGCACAATCTGTTACAGCGATATCCTGAGGGAGATAGCGGTTCAAGTACTCCCGGATCTGAATCGGATCCATCTGTGCATTCGTATAGAAATTTGCGGTCTGCGCGAGGGCATGGACGCCGGCTTCCGTCCTGGCTCCGGCATAGAGCGTAATCGCCTCGTCAGTCATTTTTTCCAGTACGGCGGATATGCGCCGGGACAGGGTCTTGTCCTTCCCGCCATTTGCGGGCTTCTGCCATCCCAGATATCTGGTGCCGTCATATTGAAGGGTAAGTCGGATGTTCTGCATACAGTACCTCTTTATCAGAAACCTTCTTCTTTCCGTCGCATTCTCATCTCACGGCGTTTTTCTGCCGCCTGCCATTCTGCCTTTTCTGCTTCGGTCTCCAGTATCAGGCGGGGAACCTGTTTCGGCCTGTCGTTTTCATCCATGGCGACCATTGTAAAATACGCCCGGTTGATCGGGTGCCGCATGCCGTTTTCAAGATGCTCTACGTAAGTATCCAGCCGGACTTCCAGAGACGTGTTTCCCACGTAAGTCACTTTCCCGATGATTACGACCATCTCGCCGTTATAAGCGCCGTGGATAAAGCGAAGGTTGTCCACGGATGCTGTGATTACATTGGAGCGGGTATGGCGCATGGCGACCATTCCTGCCGCTTCGTCCAGCCACTGCATGAGCATGCCTCCGAAGAGTCTTCCTGCCGCATTCATATGATTGGGACGGATCATGTGTACGATCTCAACTTTTGATTCCGACACTTTTCTTTCTTCTGTCATAATCTCAACTCCAGTCTCTTTTGATTCCACTGTTTATATTGTACCAATATGGAGTCCGGAAAACAATAAAAAACAGGATATGGCAGGAACTTTCCGCCATATCCTCAGCAGGGATGGTTACTTTGAGTGTCTCTGAAAGATGGAACTGGTCATTCTCACCGTGCGGTCGATCTGTTCCTGCTCCTCTTTGCTTTTTCCCTTTTTCAGGATCTCAAGGATCAGTGTGACTTCATCCGGTGAAAATCGGATTCCCTGTCTGTTGGCGCTTGTAATCAGTGCCAGCATAACCGGCGCCAGATCGCGCCCGGTTTTACCGGAAGCCTGTTCAGCTGCCATCCGGATCAGTTCCAGTTTCGCCGGATCCATGTTCTTCATTTCCGGATTGTTTATCCATTCGTTGTTCATTTACAGCATCTCCTTTCTTAACGCTTTCCTGAGACTGTGAAAACATATCTGTATACATTTGGAACATTTCCTTCTGTTCCGGCGTGAGCATTCCGGAGAGCAGATCCATCGGATCAAACGGGCGTCCGGATGCGGTATCCGTTTCACCGGGCGGACCCTGTGACGCCTGCATCATCTCCATGACCGACATCATTTCCCGAATGTTGATCACCATATCCAGCATGGATATCTGCCGGGGATTCAGATAAGGACGGAAACTGTCCAGCAGCTCAAAAGGAGCAGACGGTCTGTCCTCGCGAAATGTCTGGGCGCGAATACCGTTGCTGCCATGACGGAAGAGGCGGACGGTTTCTCTTAACTCAGCAGATTTTACAAGGGCTGCCAGCATCTGCCGTCCCGATACAGGTGCATATGGAATGAGCAGTTTTATCAACTGCAGTTCCGGTGTGGTGACAAGTTCGTCAAAAGGCGTCATTGGCCCGGGCAGATCTTTCTCCATTCCAGACACTCCTGTATATAGCGTTGTAAATATATATGATATTTTGTATATATTTATGTATCTCGGAAAAGCTTTCTGTTGAAAATATATTTTTCCTGGGGTGGTTGCGTTTGTCAAGCAGGCCCTCAATTCATAGAATAATAATGGAACAAGAGAAAGGAATAAAAAGACAATGTCAAGAAAACTTATTATTGATGGTAATGCAGTTTATGAGATTGATGAAGAATGTATGCTGAAAAACCGTTTGGATGAGGAAAAAAGAAAAGACAATGTCCGAAGAAACCAGGTATCCAAAAACCTGAATGACAGAAAGAAAGACTGATAAAGGGAGCCATAAAGGCTCCCTTTATCAGGAAAATCGAGAAGGCTTATACCTGGGCAGAAGTGATCAGCATCCGCAGCCGTTTCCGCCGAATCCGCCGCAACAGCAGAGCAGAAGGATGATCCACAGGCAGTTGTCGTTACCGAAGCCATTGCCGAATCCGTTTCCGCATCCGCCGCAGCAGCAAAGCAGGATAATAATCCACAGGCAGGAAGACATTCCGTTTCCGTTGTCGCATCCGCATCCACAGTTTGTAGCAGTTAAATCACTCATGTTAAATCCTCCAATAAGGTTTTTATTTACAGTTCTATAGTATGCCGGGATAAGAAAAGTGTGCGCGGGACGAAACAGACAGTTTTTGAATATTCTTATAAAAAAAAGGATTTATTCATGAGATGGGTAAAACAGTCGGTTGGATACTGGTGTGAGGAGATCAGGCGAAATGAAGCTGTGGGTGAAGGCGTCTGCGCAGCTATTCTGGATACTGGAATAGCCCGGCATCCCGATTTTGGGGAACGGATTATTGATTTTAAAGATTTTACAGGGAGGGGAATATCCTGCTATGACGACAGCGGTCACGGCACCCATGTTGCAGGGATCCTGGCAGGGGACGGAATCCTGTCCTCCGGAACGTATGCCGGCATGGCGCCCCGGGCATCGCTTTTTGTGGCGAAAGTCCTCGACCGCGAGGGAAACGGTAACGTGGAAAATGTGGTCAGGGGGATTGACTGGATTCTCAAAAAGCGGAAAACATGTAGACTGAGAGTGGTAAATATTTCTGTGGGTACACAGCCCGAACTGGAAGAACGGCAGAAACAACAGTTGTTAGATGCGGTAGAAGAACTGTGGGATCAGGGGCTTGCCGTGATCGTATCAGCGGGTAATTACGGACCCGCAAAAGGGACGGTAGCAGTTCCGGGTAACAGTCCCAAAGTGATAACGGTAGGGGTGCCGGACAATGCATCAGGCTCCGGGCGTGCAAAGCGGGGGAAAGTGAACTACTCCGGGAGGGGCCCCACGGTGAGATGCGTTATAAAACCGGATATCTTTGCTCCCGGTACGGGGATCATAAGCTGTAATGCCAGATACGGACATCCGGGGGAGCATCCTTATATAATGAAGACAGGGACTTCGATGGCGACTCCGGTGGTCGCAGGGGCAGTGGCATGTCTCCTTTCAAAATATCCTGATATGACAAATGTGGAAGTGAAACTGAAACTGAGGGAATCGAGCGTGAAAAGCCCCGGAACAGAGGCTGGATGGGGGATGCTGGATGTGGCGGGGCTGCTGAAAGCGTAAAAAGGGACAGGGTGAAACCGGATTGGGGACGTAGTAAAATCGAGTTTTACTACGTCCCCAATCCGCTGTCAAGAAAAAATACTTGACACGAAATACTGCTTCGTGTATGATAGCAGAGGTGACTGTGATGAATAAGATTTTAGAGCAGGCTTTATTATATGATTTTTATGGAGAACTTCTCACCACGCATCAGAAGGAAATTTATGAGCAGTTTATCCTTGATGATCTCTCTTTGAGCGAGATCGCGGAAGATGCGGGAATCAGCCGGCAGGGCGTGCATGATTTGATCCGCCGCTGCCAGAAATCCCTTGAGGGCTATGAGGAAAAGCTGCATCTGGTGGAACGCTTCCTCTCTGTGAAGGAGAAAGTGAGCCGGATCAATGAGATTCTCGAAGAGTGGGAAGCGGACAAAGAGCATCCGGAAGAGATCGTGGGAAGGATCCGAAAGATTTCAGATACGATCATTGAAGAATTATAGAGGGATAACAGAATGGCATTTGACAGCTTAACTGAAAAACTACAGAATGTATTCCGAAATCTGCGCAGCAAGGGCAGACTCACCGAAGACGATGTGAAAGCAGCGTTAAAAGAAGTGAAGATGGCGCTCCTTGAGGCGGATGTCAATTTCAAAGTTGTAAAAGGATTCATCAAAGACGTGCAGGCGCGCGCGATCGGCCAGGATGTTATGAACGGCCTGAACCCGGGACAGATGGTCATCAAGATCGTCAATGAGGAGCTCGTAAAGCTCATGGGTTCTGAGACAACAGAGATCAGGCTCCAGCCGGGCAGTGCGAAGACGGTCATTATGATGGCGGGCCTTCAGGGCGCCGGAAAGACGACGACGACTGCAAAGCTGGCGGGAAAATTCAAGCTCAAAGGAAAGAAACCGCTGCTTGTGGCATGTGATATCTACCGTCCTGCTGCGATAAAGCAGCTTCAGATCAACGGGGAAAAACAGGGCGTAGAGGTATTCTCCATGGGGGATAAGAACCGTCCGGCAGATATTGCCAGAGCTGCCGTACAGCATGCGGAGAAGAATGGCAATAATATCGTGATCCTCGATACAGCCGGCCGTCTCCACATTGATGAGGACATGATGGCAGAGCTTCTTGAGATCAAGGAAGCGGTGGAAGTCCATCAGACGATTCTTGTGGTGGATGCCATGACAGGACAGGATGCGGTGAATGTAGCCGGAACCTTTAACGAAAAAATCGGAATAGACGGTGTGATTGTCACAAAACTTGACGGCGATACCCGCGGCGGTGCGGCGCTTTCGATCAAGGCGGTGACCGGAAAGCCAATCCTGTATGTCGGTATGGGAGAGAAGCTTTCTGACCTGGAGCAGTTTTATCCGGATCGGATGGCGTCCCGCATTCTCGGCATGGGCGATGTGCTCACGCTGATCGAGAAAGCCGGGGCTGAGATGGATCAGGAAAAGGCTGTGCAGATGGCCGACAAGATGAAGAAAGCCCAGTTCGATTTCGACGACTACCTGGAAAGCATGGAACAGATGCGCAAGATGGGCGGACTGTCCAGCATTATGAGCATGATGCCCGGTCTGGGCGGATTGGGCGGAAAAGGCAAGATGCCGGATCTTGATTCAGAGGAAAATGAAAAGAAGATGGCGAGAATGGAAGCCATGATCCGTTCCATGACTCCGGAAGAGCGGAGAAACCCGGATCTGCTGAACCCATCCAGAAAACACCGGATCGCAAGAGGCGCCGGCGTGGACATTGCGGAGGTCAACCGCATGGTGAAGCAGTTCAACGAATCCAGGAAGATGATGAAGAAGCTTCCCGGGATGTTCGGAGGAAAAGGTGGCAGAAGGGGCAGATTCAGACTCCCCTTTTAACACATAGATCATGCCGGAGGCCGCCGGCTTTCAGCAAAGCGGGACCAAAGGCAGAAGCAACAAACAATAAGAAAAATAAATTTAAGAGGTGAAAGAAATGGCAGTAAAGATCAGATTAAGAAGAATGGGACAGAAGAAGGCTCCTTTTTATAGAATCGTAGTAGCTGATTCAAGGTCCCCGAGAGACGGAAGATTCATCGAAGAGATCGGAACATACGATCCGAACTGTGATCCGAGCGCGATCAAAGTTGATGAGGAAGCCGCTAAGAAATGGCTCAACAATGGTGCTCAGCCGACAGAAGTTGTAGGAAAAATCTTCAAGGCAGCAGGTATTGAGAAATAAGATTGACTTCGCGGAGGTGCGCGTAAGATGAAAGAATTAGTTGAAGTGATTGCAAAAGCGCTTGTAGACCATCCGGATGAAGTCTCAGTCAATGAGAAAAAGGAAGGGCGCACTACAGTGCTCGAGCTGCATGTGGCAGACGGCGACATGGGCAAGGTGATCGGAAAGCAGGGGCGTATAGCCAAAGCGATCCGCTCAGTTGTGAAAGCGGCTGCTGCTAAAGAGAACAAGAGAGTTGTTGTCGATATCGTATAAGAAAGTCAGGGGGACAGACTTCCACTGTGGAGAGCCTGCCCCTTTCTTTTTACAAAGGATTTCCGGCAGCAGCCGGGAAGGACAAAAGGAAGGTTGATACATGGAACAGTTTCTGCAGGTGGGAGTGATCTCTTCCACCCATGGGATCCGCGGCGAGGTCAAGGTGTTTCCGACGACGGACGACCCGTCACGGTTTAAAAAGCTGAAAAAAGTACTGCTTGATACCGGGCGTGAAAGGCTGGAACTCAATGTCCTGTCCGTGCGTTTTTTCAAACAGTTTGTAATCGTTAAATTCCGGGAATTTGACAATATAAATGATGTAGAGCAATACAGAGGAAAGAGTCTGCTGGTGCCCCGCGGGAATGCGGTAAAGCTGGAAAAAGACGAGTATTATATCGCCGATCTGATCGATATGGATGTGTATACGGACGAAGGCAGGTTCGGCGTGCTCAAAGACGTGATGCAGACCGGGGCGAATGAAGTCTATATCATAGATTCGGACGAGCACGGGGAAGTGCTTGTGCCTGCGATCCGCCAGTGCATCCTCGATGTGGACGTGGAGAACAACAGGATGAAGATACAACTGATGGAGGGGCTGGTCTGATGAACTTTCATATACTGACTTTATTTCCGGAAATGGTAGAGAACGGTCTGAATACGAGTATTATCGGCAGGGCGGTAAATGCAGGGCTTCTCTCCATAGACGCGGTCAATATCCGGGATTACGCATTTAATAAACACCAGAGCGTAGATGATTATCCCTACGGGGGTGGAGCCGGGATGCTGATGCAGGCAGAACCCGTCTATCTTGCCTGTGAAGCGGTGATGCAGAAGATCGGCGGGAAACGTCCGCGGGTCGTGTATCTGTCGCCCCAGGGAAATGTATTTGACCAGAAGATGGCTCAGGAGATGGCGCTGGAAGAAGATCTGGTTTTGCTCTGCGGCCACTACGAGGGGATCGATGAGCGGGTGCTTGAGGAGATCGTGACTGATTACGTCTCGATCGGAGATTATGTGCTGACCGGGGGAGAACTTCCGGCAATGGTTATGGTCGATGCTATTTCCAGGCTGGTTCCGGGTGTCCTGCACAACGATGTGTCCGCGGAGTTTGAATCTTTTCAGGATAACCTGCTGGAATATCCCCAGTATTCCAGGCCGGAGGAATGGCACGGAAAGAAAGTGCCGCCGGTGCTTCTTTCGGGACATCATGCCAATATCGAAAAATGGCGCCGCGAGCAGTCCATCATCCGCACCTATGAGCGCAGGCCGGACTTGCTGGAGAAGAGCAGCCTGACGGATAAAGAAAAGAAATGGTTCCGCCAATGGCTGAAAGAAAACGAAGATTAGGGCTTGAAAATCCTGTTGAAATATGGTAAACTACAACAGTTGTGAAAAGAAGAGCGATGGTCCTCTGGCACAAAAAGGTGTTAAGAACGTCAAATATGAAGGAGGTCACACAAAATGAACGAGATCATTAAGAAGATCGAAGCAGAGCAGTTAAAAGAGAACGCGCCGGAGTTTCACGTTGGCGATACCGTAAGGGTACACGCTAAGATCAAAGAGGGAAACCGCGAAAGAATCCAGGTTTTTGAAGGAACTGTCCTGAAAAAACAGGGAGGCGGAGCAAGAGAGACTTTCACAGTAAGAAAGACATCTAACGGAATCGGTGTTGAGAAGACATGGCCGCTTCACTCTCCGCACGTGGAAAAGGTAGAAGTCGTACGCAGAGGTAAAGTAAGAAGAGCAAAACTGAACTACCTGAGAAAACGCGTAGGAAAAGCTGCAAAAGTAAAAGAATTAGTAAAATAGTAACTAAGAGAGGGACAATTACAGAAGTGTACATTGTCCCTCTTTCAATATCGCGTCTGATCTGGAGGAACTATGCAGGATTTAAAATTTCGCAGAAAGCGCAGGAAAAAGCCGGATATGGCACGCAGGCGTGTAAAGAGATCTGCGCGTGGAAATCTGCGCTTTGAAGAGAAAAAGTCACCGCTCCGTTTTGCCCGGGAAAATGCAGGAAGGCGGAAGGTCGGCAGTAAGGGGATTGTCCTCTGGGCAGTGGAGATCCTGATCGTCTGCATGACAGCCGTGCTGCTGGTGGCGGCATTCGGGCAGCGCGTGAGCACGGCGGGAGACTCCATGGCGCCTGTTCTGAAAAACGGGGACGTATTGCTTGTCAATCATTTTATTTATAATATCAAAGATCCGGACAGGGGAGACATTATTGTATTCCGCCAGGATAAAAGCGGACACTATCAGGTGAAACGTGTGGTGGGACTTCCCGGGGAAACGGTGCAGATTGTGGACGGCAAAGTCCTTATAGACGGAGAGGAGCCCGCCGAAGACATTTACGTGTCGGATATTGAATATGCCGGGGAGGCGGCAGAGCCTGTGGAACTGGGCGCGGATGAGTTTTTTGTCATGGGGGATAACCACTCGTCCAGCGATGACAGCAGGCTTCCGAGTATCGGAAATATCAAAAAGGAAGATATCTTCGGGCAGGCGTGGTTCATCGTAAGCCCTGCGGAGGATTTCGGTTTCATATAAGGAGGAAAAACATGCATTTTCAGTGGTATCCGGGGCATATGACGAAAGCCCGGAGGATGATGCAGGAGAATATAAAGCTGATCGATCTGATCATTGAGCTGGTGGACGCCCGGATTCCGCTGTCCAGCCGGAATCCCGACATTGATGACCTGGGGAGAGGAAAAGCAAGGCTGATCCTGTTAAACAAGGCTGATCTGGCAGAAGAACGGCTCAACGATATGTGGGTGGAATATTTCCGCTCAAAGGGATACTCCGCAGTCAAGGTCAATTCCAAAAAGGGCGGAGGGATCAAGTCCATCCAGTCTGTGATACAGGAGGCATGCCGGGAAAAGATGGAGCGGGATCGCAGAAGAGGGATCCTCAACCGTCCGGTCCGCGCCATGGTCGTCGGTATCCCAAATGTAGGAAAATCCACGTTTATCAATGCGCTTGCCGGGAAAGCCTGTGCAAAAACAGGAAATAAGCCAGGAGTCACAAAAGGAAAACAGTGGATCAGGCTGAATAAAAATGTGGAGCTTCTGGACACTCCCGGAATCCTCTGGCCGAAGTTTGAAGATCAGGAAGTGGGGCTGAAGCTGGCGTTTATCGGATCCATTAAGGATGAGATCCTTCAGACAGAAGAGCTTGCGGCGGAGCTGATCCGATATCTGAACCGTTCCTATCCCGGCGTGCTCGAAGAAAAGTATGCAGTTTCTGAAAAAGAAGATCCGTACCAGACACTCAGGGAGATTGCGGAGAACCGGCACTGCCTTGTGCGTGGCAGCGAGCTTGACACGGAGAAGGCATCCGGCATACTGCTGGATGATTTCCGCGGGGGCAGGCTCGGGAGGATCACTCTGGAAGTACCTACATTGTAAGAAAAGGAAGGCAGAATATAATGAAAGGCATCTTAAGGGAGCTCGCAGGCTGGCTTGTGTATATACTTATTGTAATCGTCATATCCTGGCTTGTGATCGCATTTGTAGGCGAGAGAACTCAGGTGAGCGGGGAATCTATGGAGCCGGCGCTCTCCGACGGAGACAATCTGATCGTGGATAAGATATCCTACCGTTTCCGTGATCCGGAGCGCTACGAGATTGTTGTGTTCCCCTATAGATATGAGAAAAATACATATTACATCAAGAGGGTTATCGGTATGCCGGGGGAGACGGTGCAGATCGTGGACGGCATTGTGTATATCAACGGGCAGCCGCTGGGTGAGGATTATGGCAATGCCGTGATGGAAAATCCGGGAATTGCTGCCGATCCGGTTACTTTAGGCGAGGATGAATATTTTGTGCTGGGAGACAACCGCAACAACAGCCAGGACAGCCGCACCGCCAGCGTAGGGGTGATACACCGTGACGAACTGATCGGGCGTGCATGGGTCAGGATCTGGCCTTTCAGTGATTTTGGAGTGATACAGCATGAATAAAAGTATTGCACAGATAAAAGAAGAGTTCATTCAGGCAGGAGAGGAAGACTGGCATGGGCTTTATGAGAAATATCATGCAGATGAGCGCGCTGGAGTGCGAAGTCTGATCGAAAAGTACCGGAAAAAAGAGGAGGCGCTGAAAAAAGAGCGCATCCGGCTTGCGAAGATGAGGTGTTATGAAGAGCAGTACAGCGGCTGCGGATTCATCTGCGGCATAGACGAGGCAGGCCGCGGGCCGCTGGCAGGACCGGTGGTGGCAGGCGCTGTCATACTGCCGGAGAACTGTGAGATCCTCGGGCTGAATGATTCCAAGAAACTGTCTCCTGCGAAACGGGAGGCTCTTTATGACGAGATCATGGACAAGGCTCTGGCTGCAGGCGTGGGGATGGCAAGCCCGGCGCGCATTGATGAGATCAATATCCTTCAGGCAACCTATGAGGCAATGCGGGAAGCGGTATCCAGACTGGAGATCACTCCGGATCTTCTTCTCAATGACGCTGTCACGATACCGGGGATCCAGATCCGACAGGTTCCGATCATAAAAGGAGATGCAAAGAGCGTATCCATTGCGGCGGCAAGCATTATTGCAAAAGTGACAAGAGACCGGCTGATGCTCCAGTACGATGAGATCCTTCCGGGATACGGCTTTGCACAGCATAAAGGTTACGGATCAAAGGAGCATATCGAGGCGATCCGAAAGCTGGGGCCCACGCCGATCCACCGGAGGACGTTTATCAAAAACTTTATCTGACCGGTCATTGTGGTGTTGCGCGGAACATAAATACAGGTGATATATGGAAGAAAAGACACGGAAGGGAAGCAGGATCAATCAAAGACAGACCGGGCTGATCTATGAGCGGCAGGCGGCGGAATATCTGAGAAACCTCGGGTATGAGATACTCGACCGGAATTACAGATGCCGCTTTGGAGAGATCGACATAGTTGCAAAGGACGGGCGGTATGTGGTATTCTGCGAAGTGAAGTACAGAAGAGACAGCCGGAAGGGAACCCCTCTTGAAGCTGTAGATCCGAGGAAGCAGCATGTGATCTTCCGGTGCGCCCGGTGCTATCTTTACGAGCGCCGTTCCGGCGATGTACCCTGTCGGTTCGATGTGATCGGGATAGAAGGGGAAAAAGTGACACATATTAAAAATGCATTCATCGGATGAAACCGGAGCTGTCTCCGGGAACCGTGCTGAAGTTTGAGGTGAGGATATGAGTCTTGGACTGAACTATAAAAATGAACAGCATATCTTTGATGAGATCGAAGGAGAGACTCCGTACCTTTCCTTCTCTTTGCTCCGCAGTACCGGGCTGGTAAGGCACGGGTTTTCCACCCGACTCGGGGGCGTCAGCGAAGGGTGCTTTTCTTCTCTGAACCTCAGTTTTGACCGGGGAGACAATCCGGAAGCTGTGGCGGAGAACTTCCGGCGTATCGGAGACGCCATTGGAGTGAGATGTGAAGATATGGTGCTCTCACAGCAGACCCATACGACGAACATCAGGATCGTCACAGAAGAGGACAGGGGAAAAGGAATTGTAAGAGAGCGGGATTATACCGATGTGGACGGACTCGTGACGAACATTCCGGGAATCTGCCTGGTCACGTCGTATGCCGACTGCGTTCCCCTTTATTTTCTGGATCCGGTGAAAAAAGTGATCGCCCTGAGCCATTCGGGATGGCGGGGAACGGCAGGAAGGATCGGGGAGAAAACCGTGCAGGTCATGAAGGAGCAGTTTGGCTCGTCCCCAAAGGATATCCTGGCGGCTGTAGGGCCATCTGTCTGCATGGACTGCTATGAGGTGAGCGCAGATGTGGCAGAACGGTTTAAAGAGAGCTTTGACGAGGAACATTGGGAGAAATTATTCTACCAGAAGCCGGATGGGAAATATCAGTTGGATCTCTGGAGCGCGAATGAGCAGATATTTTTAGAAGCGGGGATCCGGGCAGAACACATTGCGGTCACGAATGTGTGTACGCACTGCAACAGCCGCATACTGTACTCTCACCGGGCGATGGGGGATGCGCGCGGAAATCTGTGTGCATTTCTGGCACTGAAATAATGAATCTGAAATGAAACACTCAGGAGGTGTTAGCGGATGATATGGAACATATTTCCCCGGGGCGGGCTGATCTTATCGGCAGTGTCGGGAACTTCAAACGTAACAGATGAATCTTTAAGCGATGTGATCGATTCTGCGTCTGAAGTGACAAGCGATGCCGCCCAGGAAGTGAACCAGCTTGTCAGGTTTATTGAGGACAATATTCCAAATCTCATATCGTTTGGGATAAAAGTAGTTCTTGCCCTTGTATTCTTTTTCATAGGCGGGAAGGTGATCAAATGGCTGCGGAAGGTCGTCCGGCGTTCGTTTGAACGGACGAACATGGATGCGGGAGTCGCTCAGTTTTTTGATTCTATGCTGAAGTTCGGGCTGTATGCCCTGCTTATTTTTCTGATCGCCACGAATTTCGGGATCGAATCCTCATCTATCGCTGCGCTGATCGCATCTGCCGGAGTTGCTGTCGGCCTGGCGCTGCAGGGCAGCCTGTCAAATTTTGCCGGAGGTATTCTGATCCTGCTGCTCAAGCCGTTTGCGGTGGGCGATTACATTCTCGTGACTCAGGAGGGGATTGAGGGGACCGTAAAGGAGATCCAGATCTTCTATACAAAGCTTGCGACCGTGGATAATCAGACAGTGGTAGTTCCGAACAGCATCCTTACGAGCAATAGCCTTACGAATGTGACGGCCAGACCCGAGCGGCAGCTCGACCTCAAAGTGGGGATCGGATATGATTCGGATCTGAAGAAAGCGAAAAAGCTGATCCAGGAGATGCTCCTGTCAGATCCGTCCGTGATCCAGGACGAGGATGTGAAGGTGTTTGTTGATTCTCTCGGGGAGAGCGCTGTCGTGATCGGACTGCGCGCCTGGGTAAAAACAGACGAATACTGGAATACGAGATGGAGACTGACCGAGCAGATCAAGTGTACGTTTGATGCGGAGGGAATCGAGATCCCGTATAACCAGATCACGGTAAATGTGAAATCCGAAGAAAAAACAGTTGAAATTTAGGAAAAAAAGAGATATAATAATCAAGGTTCGCCGAGAAAGCGAACCATAAGCCGGAATAGCTCAGTCGGTAGAGCACTTCACTCGTAATGAAGGGGTCGTCGGTTCAAGTCCGATTTTCGGCTTATAAGAAATGGCGTATTTACGCCGTTTGTGGTAAAGAAGAAG
>DXEY01000176.1 GCA_019114745.1 Candidatus Mediterraneibacter colneyensis
ACTATACACAAAAACAGACTTTTCTTCAAGTATCTTTTACAAATTACTGAGGCCCCTGCGCCATTTTTTCCAGTTTGCGCTTTTTATATGTCTTATACTCTCCGTTCTCGATCGCTGCCCTGATCTCCTCCATCATCGTATTATAAAACCAGAGGTTGTGGAGCACGCACAGGCGCATCCCAAGCATCTCCTTCGCCTTCAGCAGATGTCTGATATAAGCCCTGCTGTAGCTTCTGCACGCCGGACATCCGCACCCTTCCTCGATGGGCCGCTCATCCAGTTCATATCTGGCATTAAAAAGATTCAGTTTCCCATAATTTGTATACACATGCCCGTGTCTTCCGTTGCGGGACGGATACACACAGTCAAAGAAATCAACTCCGCGATCCACAGCTTCCAGTATATTTGCCGGCGTTCCGACTCCCATCAGATAAGTCGGTCTGTTTTCCGGAAGGTGGGGAACTACCGCATCCAGGATCCGGTACATCTCCTCATGGCTCTCTCCCACGGCAAGACCTCCGATGGCATATCCGTCGAGGTCAAGCTCCGTGATCTGCTCCGCATGGGCAATCCTGATATCCTCATATACCCCTCCCTGATTGATGCCAAACAGCATCTGATGGGGATTGATCGTATCCGGAAGGGCATTCAGCCTCGCCATCTCATCTTTGCAGCGTTTCAGCCACCTTGCAGTGCGCTCCACAGAGCTGGCGATATATTTCCTGTCCGCCGTACTCGGAGGACACTCGTCAAACGCCATGGCAATCGTGGAAGCCAGATTCGACTGGATCTGCATACTTTCCTCAGGTCCCATAAAGATCTTATGCCCGTCAATATGGGAATGGAAATGCACGCCTTCTTCCCTGATCTTTCTCAGGGAAGCCAGGGAAAACACCTGAAACCCTCCTGAATCTGTCAGGATCGGCTTATCCCAGTTCATAAACCGGTGCAGGCCGCCCAGTTTTTTTACGACTTCATCTCCCGGCCTGACATGCAGGTGATAGGTGTTGGAAAGCTCCACCTGAGTCCTGATTCCCCGGAGATCATCCGTTGAGACCGCTCCTTTTATCGCGGCGGCGGTGCCTACATTCATAAATACGGGAGTCTCTATCACCCCGTGAACCGTATGCAGCCGTCCCCTTTTTGCCATGCCGTCCTTTTTCAGCAATTCATACATATTATATAACCTTTATCCCGTCATATTCTTTCCCGCTCGTCCGCCGGCCGGTCAGTTATGCACGATAACAGGCGTCCCGGCGCTGAGCATACTGAACAACTGTGATGCCTTGTCATAAGGCATATTCACGCATCCGTGCGACCCGCGGGTCTTATACCTCGAGCCTCCGAAAGACGACTGCCAGGTAGCATCGTGGAACCCGTGTCCCTGGTTCGTAAACGGCATCCAGAATGCAACCGGAGTCTCATAACTCGGTTTGCCCGTGGCCGGATCTCTCTCTCCCTTCAGGACCCTGTCCCTCTGTGTATAAAGGATCGAGTACACACCCGTCGGCGTATCCCGGTCTCCGTTCGGGAGACCTGTCACCACATCCGATTCCATCGCCACAGACCCGTCCACAATGTACCACATATGCTGGGCGGATATATCCACTTCAACATACGTCGTGCCCCAGTCCTGGGCAGAGTGGGAAGCCGCAGTCTGCTTGTAAGCAGGCTCCCGCGTCACTACCTCTCCGTTCTTGATGCTGTTGATCAGGTTCGTAGTCTCTGTATCTTCGTCAATGATCCAGCCGTAAGTTCCGCCTGACACCTCTGTCGTCTCACCATACGGCGACGTAATGGATCTTGTCTTCCCCTTGGTATCATATGTGGAGCCGAATTGACGCATCCACTCCCTCACGGCATCTTCATTAAATGTAACCTGCATATTCTCATCATAGGAAAGCCATGTGGAGATCAGTGTTTTATCTACTACAACGTTCTCTGTCATCGGATAAGTAATGCTCGCGGTCAGATACTGGTTCATCGCATCACACGCAGCCTGTACCTCCGGAGATTCCGACGTATATGTCGGCATCATATAGCATTCCTCTTCCAGCAGGTCGATCTGCGGTTCAAAATCAGTAATATATTCTTTGATCCGCGAAGTCAGTGCATCCATATCTACCGCCGTCCCCAGCGTCTCCGGAGCAACGACAAATGAATTGCCGTCAAATTCCGGGTGGGCAGAGACAGGCTCTGTCTGCTCTGCTGTTACAGCCTGGAGCGTCTGGATCTGCTCATTGAGAGCCGCCTCATCATACTCGACTTCGATTGTCACGTCTGCCGCTGATTTAGAAAAGAGAGACGTGATCCAGAGAAGCTGGTTCTGCTGTTCCAGAGCATCTTCCACAGATGAATTTTCCTTATATACAAGAGAAATCTCCGAACCGCTGATCGTATCTGTCACATTGTTCTGCTCGATGATCGTCAGCTCATATCCCTCAACCTGTTCCTTCAGATAGTTTTCTACATCCGCTGCCGTCTTACCCGAGAAGTCTTTTCCGTTGATCGTAGTATTGACCAGGAAATGGCTGAGGAAAAATGCTGCTACTCCGAGATAGATCACAACAAGTCCTCCGACTATGCTGCCCGCTATAATGAACGGCTTCTTTCCCAGTTTCTTTTTTTCCTTTTTCTTACCACCGCGGCGTCTTCCTCTGCGGCGGCGCCGGAACTTTTTAGCCGGTATTTCTTCCTCTTCCGGCATCCCGTCATCGTCAGCACCTTCCTCAGGATCATCCTCGTCATCGTCGATGAATATTTCTTCCTCTTCCTCATCAGCTTCTTCGATCACGTCAGTTTCTTCTGTATTGCCGGTGCCATCGTCATCCGGCTGGCCTGATCCGTCTGTAACAGGATCTTTGGCGCTTTCTTCCGTCAATTCACGATTTTCCTGAGATTCTATATTATCCTGATGTCTATCAGATTCATTTCTTTTCTTTCTGCTCATCAGTCAGCCTTCTCTCCTTTATTAACAATCTCTGAAATATTATAAAGGTACTCCTGATACTTGTCAAGAAGCCCCTCCTTCCTATATAATATACCCCATAGCAGTTCTGCCACCAGGCTGTCCGCCTGCCGCTGAACAAAACAGGCCGAACTGTTGCCACAGATATCAGAAAGCAGATGAAAGGAGATTCAACCAGCATGAGCGGTTCAGAATTTGGCAAAATATTTCGCATCTCTACCTGGGGAGAGTCACACGGCCCCGGGATCGGCGTCGTAGTGGACGGCTGTCCGGCAGGACTTCCGTTAAGCGAAGCAGATATACAGGTATTTCTTGACCGGAGAAAGCCCGGCCAGAGCAAATACACCACAAAGAGAAATGAGACAGACTCTGTCGAGATCCTCTCGGGAGTATTTGAGGGGAAGACCACAGGCACCCCCATATCCCTCCTTGTCCGCAATCAGGATCAGCGCTCCAGAGATTATGGCAATATTGCCACTCTGTTCCGTCCGGGACATGCTGATTATCCGTTTACAGAAAAGTATGTCATCCGGGATTACCGGGGCGGCGGCCGCTCTTCCGGGCGCGAGACGATCGCCCGTGTTGCCGCGGGTGCGATCGCTTCTCTCCTTCTGAAAGAAGTCGGGATCACAGTAAAGGCATATACAAAATCCATCGGGCCGTACACCGTCCCGGAGGAAGAGTACCATTATTCTGAGATCACAGAGAACAGTCTCTATATGCCCAGCAACGAGACAGCCGCAAAAGCCGGGGAATACATTTCTTCTCTGATGGCTGAGAGAGACTCCTGCGGCGGCATGATCGAGTGTATCGCTGACGGGCTTCCCGTTGGGCTGGGCGAACCTGTTTTCGATAAACTGGACGCTCTTCTCGCCCAGGCAGTCATGTCCATCGGCGCGGTAAAAGGGGTGGAGATCGGAGACGGATTTGCCGCTTCTGCTTCTACAGGAAGCCGCAATAACGATCCCTTTTTCTCAGAGAACGGTTCCATATCGAAAAAGAGCAACCACGCAGGCGGATCTCTCGGCGGCTTAAGCGACGGCTCCCGGCTGATCTTAAGAGCTGCAGTTAAGCCTACTTCCTCCATAGCAAGGACGCAGCAGACTGTAAATACAAAAGGGGAGAATACCGAGATCACCGTACTCGGAAGACACGATCCCGTTATCGTCCCGCGGGCGGTCGTCGTCGTCGAATCCATGACCGCAGTGACACTGGCAGACCTGCTCCTCCGGAACATGACTGCGACCATCGGTCACGTCAGAAAAATATACGGTAAATAGCACTGTGCAAACGTAACGCCGGCCGTCCTCTCAGACGCCCGGCGTTTTATCTTCTTTACTTATTTCTTATACATGGAAACATCCGCCTCCGATAAATTCCCGCAGAAGGGAATTGGTCGGAACATACTCGCTTCCGATCCCGACGAAATAGTCAAAAAACTTCAGGAGCCGCTTTGCCTCGAGGTACTCCTCAGACTCCTTGTCAACTCCAAACAGGAGCGGTTCCACATATTGTTTGAGCACCGCCAGTTCGTAGAGAAGAGAAGAGTTAAACATCACATCCGCCTCTTCCTGGAAGGGAAAAATATTCTCTTCTTCTCCCCTTCTCACCGACGGCCACATGGCGATCGTCTTAGCGGCAGACGCGCCTCTCGTCCGGGCATCCCGGACGATCCTGCGGATCAGCCTTCCGTCTGTCGACGGGATCCTGTTGTGTTCGTCGATATTGAGCTGCGTCAGCGCGCTGATGTAGATCTTAAATTTATTTTCATCATCCATCGCTTCCGTCAGCTTCGGGTTCAGACAGTGAATCCCCTCAATGACCAGGATGTCATCCTGCCCGAGCCGTTTCGGACGGTTTTCATACTTTCTCTTTCCGGTCTTAAAATCAAACACGGGAAGCCAGACTTCTTTTCCCGCCATCAGGTCTTTCATGTCTGTATTGAACTTATCGATATCAATCGCTTCCAGACACTCAAAATTATAATTTCCGTCTTTATCTCTCGGTGTGTGCTCCCTGTCCACGAAATAATTATCGACAGCGATCGGATGAGGCTTAAGGCCGTTTACCCTGAGCTGGATGGAGAGCCGGTGGGAAAATGTCGTTTTCCCCGATGATGAAGGACCTGCGATCAGGACAAACCTGGTATTTCCCCGCTCCGATATTTTCCTGGCGATCTCGCCAATCTGACGTTCCTGGTGCGCCTCCTGTACCAGAACCACTTCCCGCATATCGTTCTGGGTGATCATATCATTCAATGCTCCTACCGTCTCAATATCCTGGCAGTCTCCCCATTGCACAGATTCTTTCAGCACATGGAAGAGCTTGGGGCTTGGACAGAACTCCGGCACCTCCTCCGGGTGCTTCCTCGTCGGCATCTGTATTACAAATCCGTCATCGTAGAGATGCAGGGAAAAATACTTCAGGCATCCCGCATCCGGAACCATATATCCGTAAAAATAATCTTCAAATTCATTGATACTGTAAATATTCACTTTAGAGACTCTGCGGTACTCAAAAAGACGTTCCTTGTCATACATGCCGTGCCGGTGGAACAGCTCGATCGCTTCCTCTGTGTGGACGGAGCGTTTGCAGATCGGGATCTTCTGTGCAGACAGCTCCCGCATCCGCCGTGCAGTACGCGCGAGAAAGTCATCATCGAGGATCACATTCCCTTCCACCGTACAGTAATATCCTTTATCAACGGAGAAATGAAACCTCACCCTGTCGATCTTGTCATGCCCTGCCGTATCATGCACCGCTTTTACCAGAAGCAGGCACATGCTCCTCTTATAAGTCTGATATCCGATATTGTCTGCAGTCGTCACAAACCTGAGCTCACAGTCCTCTTCAACGGTTTTCCTCAGCTCTCGAAGCCTGTACTTTCCCTCATACACAAGCACGATCTGGTGTTCATAGTCCGGCTGAAATTCCTCCGCGATCTCCTGGTATGTGGTACCTGCTCTGTACTCTTTGATCTTTCCGTCAACTCTCACCCTGCATATTTGCTGTGCCAATCTCTTCCCTCCCTGAAAAATCAGATTACCTGAAACGGATGGGCAATGGGGGCAGTAACTGCTTCTACTCCCGGCATTTTTTCTTCAAAGAACCGTTTCATATCTTCGATAAAGATATATTCCGTTCCGTAATGCCCCGCGTCAATGACTGACAGCCCCTGCTCAACGGCATCCAGCCCGTCATGATGCCCGATATCTCCTGTCACCAGAACATCCGCCCCCTTCGCTATCGCAGGGGCGATGGCGCTTTTTCCCGATCCGGGAGAGATCGCAAGACGTGACACTCTCTGTTCCATATCCCCAAAGACTTTCAGGCTTCCCAGATTCAGTTTATGTTTCACATACAGACAGCATTCTTCCAGAGACATCTCTTCCGGCAGCCTGCCTGTCCTTCCGATTCCTTCTTCCCGGCCTTCCGCCTCCATGGTCACGTCCAGCACTTCTGTATCCTTCAGTCCCAGGATCTTTTCCGAAAGCGCCGCCATGCCAAGCACGTCATAATTGGTATGCATCGCATAGTAAGAAAGGTCACTGCGGATCAGTTTCAGCACTCTCCTTCCGACAAAATCTTCGTCGGTCACACTCTTTAGCGGAGAAAAAATGAGCGGATGGTGGGTGATCAGCATATCCGCGCCGGCTTCCAGAGCATGGTCGATCACCGCGTCTGTCGCATCCAGCGCAAGATACACTCTCTCCACTTCTTTCTCAGCTCTTCCCGCAAGCAGTCCTACATTGTCAAAACCAAGGGCTGCATCCCTGGGGTAAGCAGCCTCAATCACCTGCATGATCTCTCTGCACAGCATAATATTCCATCCCTTTCTCAGCACATTTCATCTCGTCTTTCAGTTCCCGGATCCGCTGCGCGCTCCGCCCGGATCCACTCTTTTCCAGTTCCTTTATGATCCCTGCCCGGATTCTGATTTCCCGCTCCAGATAGTTCCGGAGCACCGGATTCCCGCCGCGCAGCAGCAGCTTTCCATATCGGAGCTCCGTCTCTGTCCACTCCGCCTTTTCACCGCACGTCCGGCTGTTGTCCTGCCCGCCGCACACACCGGGAGGGGCAGTCTTAATGACCGGATAGTATTTTCCATCCTCTTCCACCATATCTTCGGCAAGAAAGGAAAAACCTTCCTGTAAAAGAAAGGCTCTCACTTTTTCTATCTCGGACTGCGGCTGCAGAATACACTCTTTCAAAGTCCTGACTACGCCGGCGCCCTCCTGAAGGATTCGGATCGTAAGACCTCCGCCCATTCCGGCGATTACCGCCGCATCCGCCTCCCCTTCCTTCAGCGCCAGAAACCCATCCGAGATCCTGGTCATAATCTTATCCTCATATCCGGCTTCCCTGATATTCGCCTCTGCTCTTAACAGGGGACCTCTGTTCACATCCATTGCGATGGCAGACGGTATACGCCCCTCTCCCACAAGGCTGATCGGGATATACGCATGGTCAGTCCCGATATCCGCAAGCCTGTATCCGCAGGACACCATTCCCGCCACCGCAGTTAATCTCCGTGAAAGTTCCATAGGACTAATCCAGATAGTCGCGCAGTTTGCGGCTTCTGCTTGGATGTCTGAGCTTGCGCAGTGCCTTCGCCTCGATCTGGCGGATACGCTCTCTCGTCACATCAAACTCTTTTCCAACTTCCTCAAGTGTGCGGGCACGCCCGTCATTCATCCCGAATCTTAACCGGAGCACTTTCTGCTCTCTTTCTGTCAGAGTATCCAGGACTTCGTCAAGCTGCTCCTTCAAAAGCGTCTGGGCAGCCGCTTCCGCCGGCACCGGCACATTGTCATCCTGGATAAAGTCTCCGAGGTGGCTGTCCTCCTCCTCGCCGATCGGTGTTTCAAGGGATACCGGCTCCTGAGATATTTTCAGGATCTCCCGGACTCTTTCTACAGGCATGTCCAGTTCCTTTGCAATCTCCTCCGGCAGCGGTTCCCTTCCCAGTTCCTGAAGGAGCTGTCTGGATACCCGGATCAGTTTGTTGATCGTCTCGACCATGTGGACAGGGATACGGATCGTCCTCGCCTGGTCGGCGATGGCTCTCGTGATCGCCTGGCGGATCCACCAGGTCGCATAGGTACTGAATTTGTAGCCTTTGTGATAATCGAATTTTTCTACAGCTTTTATCAGACCCAGATTTCCCTCCTGGATCAGGTCAAGGAACAGCATTCCGCGGCCTACATAACGTTTTGCAATACTGACAACAAGCCTGAGGTTTGCCTCGGCAAGCTCTTTCTTTGCATCCTCGTCTCCTTCTTCCATTCTCTTTGCCAGTTCAATCTCGCGCTCTGCACTCAGAAGGGGGACTTTTCCGATTTCCTTCAGATACATACGGACAGGGTCTTCAATACTCACGCCTTCCGGGACTGAAAGGTCGATGTTTTCCATATCGACTTCTTCCTCATCGGATATGATATCGTCCAGTTCTACATCCGTATCATCATCCGTATCCCCGCTGATACGCAGGACATCGATATTATTTGCCTCCAGAAAATCGAATACCTTCTCCATCTGTTCGGGGTTCAGGTCCATATCTGTAAAGAAATCATTGATTTCCTGGACGTCAAGTATGCTCTTTTTCTTTTTTCCAAGGGCTACCAGTTCATTCATTCTTTCCAGAAACTTCTGTGTGTTTTCTTCCATGTGTCCATCCTTCCTTCGCCTGCGCAGGGCGCGGGCTATCTTGTTTTATTTTATCCTTAATCAATAGAAATATGCAGTGTCCTCAGGTCTTCGAGCTTCCGCTTTTCCTCCATCAGGCGCTGGAGCCCTCCCATGTCGGCAGGATCCAGATTCATCGTCCGCTCGTCGATACTGTGGCTCTTCACTCTCAGGATCGTATCCCTGAGTGCCTGTTCCTCTTCTTCTTTCGTCCTTAACTGACGGATCCTTGTATTAAACAGGGATGCTGCCTCGCGGTGTTCCTCTTCCTCTGTAAAATAATCCAGGATCTTTGCCGGGTTCATCTCTCCATGTTCATGCTGTTCATAAAGGAGCTGTGCCACCTTCCGGTAGATTTCTCCTGTAAAATCCTCCGGATGTATGTAGCCGCTGATCTTATCGTACAGAGTCCGGTTCTCGATCATCCATGTGAGCAGCGCCTTCTGGGATGTCAGGATCCCGTCTTCTTTCGGCTTGTCCCGGCTGCTCCCGTCCGCCCTGCGGGGGCGGGATAGCGGCCTTGCCATCCCGGCGCTGACAGCCGTCTTTGCCACAAGCTTTTCCAGGCTCTCCCGGCTGATCCTGTACGCTGACGCCACCGCTTCGATGTAGTTGCTGCGCTCCAGTTCATCCTCAAAGGCAAGCAGCCGCCTTGCGGTCTCCCGGAAAAAATCCGTCTTGCCTTCCGGAGATGCCATGTCGTATTCTTTCTCCAGCATCTCAAGACTGAACATAAACCCGTTCCGCGCTTCCCGGATCCGCTTTTCATACTCCTCTGCCCCGAGGTTTTTGATAAATTCATCCGGATCCTTGTAGGGATCCATGCGGACGACCTTTGCGGAGATCCCGGCATCCCGCAGGATCGGCACCGCCCTGAGGGCAGCCCTCGTACCTGCCTCGTCACTGTCATAGGTCAGGTAAACCTCCTGTACATACCGTTTGATCAGTGAGGCGTGCCCGGGAGTCAGCGCAGTTCCCAGCGAGGCAACTGCATTCGTAAAGCCCGCCTGGTGGAGCGAGATCACATCCATATACCCTTCACAGAGAAGGAAATACGGCTTTCTCGATGACCTTGCCCGGTTCAGCCCGTAGAGGTTCCGGCTCTTATCGAACACCTCCGTCTCAGGAGAGTTCAGATATTTCGGTTTACCGTCTCCCATCACTCTGCCGCCAAAGCCGATAACCCTGCTGTTCGCATCCATGATCGGGAAGATCACCCGGTTCCAGAACTTGTCATAAACGCCTTTCTTCTCATCGGTATTGATCAGGCCTGCCTGGCGGATCATATCCTCGCTGTACCCCTCTTTTCGCAGATACTGGTACAGATCGTCGCTGAATATGTTGGAATATCCCAGACCGAACGCCTTGATCGTATCATCAGACAGCCCCCTGTCCTTCAAATATGTATATGCCTTTGCCCCGCGTCCTGACTTCAGCTGTACATAGTAGTATTTCGCAGCCTTTTTGTTGATCTCCAGGATAACGGACTTCCGGCTTGCCTTCTCCTTTGCCTCCCGGGAATACTCCGGCTCCGGCAGCTTTACGCCAGCCCGGTCTGCCAGAAGTTTCACCGCCTCCTGGAATGTGAGGTTCTCATATTCCATCAGGAATGTGTAGACATTTCCGCCGGCTCCGCATCCGAAGCAGTAATACATCTGTTTCTGCCTGCTCACAGAAAAAGAGGGGGATTTTTCATTATGAAAAGGGCAGAGCCCAAAGTAGGAACTGCCCTTCTTCTGCAGCCTGACATACCCGGATATCACATCTACTATATCATTTCTCGCCCTTATCTCTTCAATCAGTTCATCTGGATAGTACATGTCCTGCCTCCATAAAGATTACCC
>DXEY01000022.1 GCA_019114745.1 Candidatus Mediterraneibacter colneyensis
TAGAAATTACGGGTACATTTGCTCATACACGGATGTGCACAGATCGTCCCGGTAATGAACGGGAGCGGGTTCTTCTCCGTGATGACTTCCATTGCTTCCTCATATTTCCCGTCTTTTACAAGCTGCAGATATGCCGGGATATCCTGATGGATCGGACATCCCTCTTTACAGGGCGCTACAAAACAGTCAAGCAATGGCACCTGTTTCTTCATCTTTCTGGATGGAAGCGGTTTCACTGCCTTTACATGGTGCGGATCCGTCTTTACATCATCTGCAAGTTTCCCTGCCGCTGCCGGATCTACTCCTTCAAAGACTGCGTTCTCCTTCTCCAGGAGAGCTGCCATCTGAGCCATACGGTCATATCCGCCCGGCTTCAGAAGCGTCGTCGCAACAGTCACAGGCCAGATGCCCGCCTCTACGATCTTCCTGATATTGTGGTAATCCGCGCCGCCCGAGTAGGAAATGCGCAGTTTTCCGTCAAACTCTTCCGCCAGCTTCGCTGCCAGTGAAATGGACAGCGGATACAGGGATTTGCCCGACATATACATTTCTTCGCTGGGGAGCTCGTTCTGTTTCACATCTACCGGGAAGGTATTCGTGATCTTCACGCCAAATTCCAGATTTCTTTCCTCACAGACTTTCATCAGCCTCTTCAGCATGGGAACTGCATCCTCATACTGCAGGTCGTCTTTAAAGTGGAAGTCTCCAAACGCCACATAATCGTAGCCCATGTCATCCATGATCTTCCTCGCAAACTCATATCCCAGCAGAGTCGGGTTGCACTTGATAAATGTATGGAATCCCTTCTCTGTGATCAGATGCATTGCAATGCGCTCGATCTCCTGCGGGGGGCATCCGTGAAGTGTGGAGATCGTAACGGAGTTGCAGATATCTCCTGAGATGCCCTCAATATCTTCTTTTGTCACCTTCTCAAACAGATCGGCATGTTCCAGCAGATATTCCTTACATGCTTTAAACACTTCGGAATCCTGCGCGTGTTTCATCGTATTGAGGAAGTTGTCGATCTTCTCGGATTTGATCCCCGCAAGGTCGTATCCCACACTGATGTTGAACTGGAAGCCGTCCATGCTTCCGAGGGATAATTCTTTCGCGATCACTTTACAGAGGAACCACGCTTTGATATATTCCTCCATCGCCTGGGGAACATAGAGTTCGGTAGACCACTCGCAGTTGTAGCACTCGTCGTCAGCCTTGATACACGGTTTGTTCACGCACGCGGACAGTTCTGCCCCGTCCATGATCTGCACGGTCTTAAGCTCAAAGAACCTGCTGCCGGTGTAATATGCAGCCACAATGTTCTGTGCAAGCTGTGTGTGAGGTCCTGCCGCCGGGCCGACGGGCGTCTCGAGCGTACGCCCGAAGATCGTCCGGTCATATCTTGCATCCGCATGGTAAGGATGCTTTTCTCCAAATACAGTTCCGCTCTTCTTATATTCTGTCAATGTCCAGTTTAAGAGCTGTTCAAAGGACATCGGTCTCATAATATCGCTCATTGTCATTTCCTCCTGTCCGATCTTATTGTGCGTCCGGCTTGTCTTTCGGCAGGATCAGGTTCAGGATCACCGCAAAGATCGTTGCCAATACTACCGGCGAAGATGCAAATGTATTGTTGATGATGGACTGGAAGCTCTCAAGGCTCATGCTCATGTTCAGAGCGTTATGGATGCTTGCTGTCATCTGGTTCAGGCAGCCGTCACTTAAGGATACGCCCATGCCGATCGCGATGGAAAGGCCGGCTACTGTTGTATTCCTGTATGTCAGTTTCTCCGTCACGAGCAGCTTGATGCCTGTCATGGCGATGGATGCAAATACGGATGCTACGGCGCCGCCGAGCACGCACTGCGGAATCGTGCGCAGGAGTGCGGAAAACTTCGGGATCAGCCCGGCGATGAGCAGGATGACTGCTGCCACAGAAAATACTTTTCTTGATACAACTCTCGTGGAGCCCACGATACCTACGTTCTGGCTGTATGTCGCCGTCGGAGGGCATCCGAATACCGCGCCTACCATGTTGCTGACACCGTATCCTATGATACCGCCGTTTAACTCATCATCTGTCGGAAGTCTGTCCATACCGCCTGTCGTCGTCGCTGAAAAGTCGCCCATTGCCTGGATCGAATTAACAAGGAACAGAATCGCCAGGGGCAGGATCGCCGATATATCAAACTCAAGACCGAATGCAAGCGGCATCGGAACCTGGAACCATCCTGCGGTAGAAAGCGCTGAAAAGTCTACCATACCAAAGCACAGGGCAACGATATAACCGCACACAAGACCGATCAGGATGGACGCCAGTTTAAACAGGCCCTTTCCATAGTGGTTCAGGAGCACAACGATCGCCAGCGTGATAAACGCTACCAGCCAGTTCTGCCAGGAACCGAATACGAGCGCCTCTGTCTTGCCCTGCTGCTCGACGATCACTTCATATGTATTGGATGAGTTGCCCGCCATATAGTTGACCGCCGTACTGTAGAGAGACAGTCCGATCGCCAGGATTACCGTGCCGATGACAAGGGGCGGGAATACTTTCCTGATCTGACGGATAAAAAGCCCTACAAGGATCGCAACAATGCCGCCGATGATCATAGCACCAAAGATCGTGTTCACATCTTTTGCCTGTGCGGCAATGGCCGTCATCGTCGGTACATATGCGAAGCTTACTCCGATAATAACCGGGAGCCCGCTTCCGAGCCTGATCTTCTTTCCATATAACTGTAACAATGTGGATAATGCCGCAAACACAAGGGATACCTGGATCAGAAGTCCCATATCCACGCTGCCTCCCGCGTTATTTGCCGCATTTGCAACAAGGATCGCCGGAGTTACGCATCCGACTACCGCAGCCAGCACATGCTGGGCTGCCAGGGGCAGGATCTGCCCGAACGAGGGATTTCCATCCCATTTAAACAGTTCGCTGTTGTCTTTTTTTACTTTTGTGTCACTCATTTTTCTTGCCCTCCATTACTGCTGTAATCACAGCCGCTCTTCTCTTTTAACGGCTGTTGATCCTGTCTGCCAGTTCTGCCGCTGCCTGCCTGCAGTCTGCCATCACTTTTGCCGCATCGATCTTTGTCAGTGTTCTGTCTTTCATAAGGACTTCACCGTTTGCCACTGTCGTCACCACATCGTGGCCGGTCACGCCAAATACGAGGTGTCCGTTGATGTTATTCTCATTTATCGGAGTGAGCGGGTCGTAATCAACAATGATCACATCGCCTGCCGCGCCTTCCCTGAGCACTCCAAGCTCCTGTTTGAAATATCTGCCCGCAATCTTTGCATTATTCTCGAAGAGCATCTTCGGCACTTCGCCCCACGCGGCGTTCGGATCGCACAGGTGATGTTTGTGCAGAACGTTTGCCACTTTGAATGATTCCATCATATCATGGGTATACCCGTCTGTTCCAAGTCCGGTAAGGATACCCCTGTGTACCAGTTCCATTGTCGGAGGACATCCGCAGGCATTGCCCATATTAGACTCCGGATTGTGAACGACCATCGTATCGGTATCTCTGATCAGATCCATTTCATGCGGATTGATGTAAATGCAGTGTCCGAGCAGCGTTTTTTCACCGAGAACGCCATGATCCATCAGACGGTCAACAATCCTTTTCCCGTAATGTTTCAGGCAGTGGTGAAGATCCTCGATCCCTTCTGCCACATGGATGTGATATCCCACTTCGTCCGGCTTGTTGGCGGCGGCCAGCTCAAATGTCTCGTCTGAGATCGTGAACTGTGCGTGCATTCCCATCATACCGGCGATCATCCCGCTGTCGTCATTGAGCGCATGCCGGATAAACTCTGCATTCTCCATGACGGAAGCCTTTGCCTTGTCCATACCGTCTCTGTCTGAGATCTCATAACACAGACAGGAGCGTATGCCCGCCTCTTTCGCCGCCTTTTCGATCTCAAAAAGAGAGCCTCCGACCGAGCCGAAACTTGCATGATGATCAAAGATCGTAGTCACGCCGTTTCTGATACAGTCGATATAAGTAGCCATCGCACTCAGGTATGTATCGTGGAGCGTGAGATTACGGTCTATCGTCCACCACATTCCGTCCAGGATGTCCAGAAATCCCTTCGGATCATAGCCCCTGATCGAAAGTCCTCTCGCAAATGAACTGTAGATATGTTCATGTACATTGATAAAAGCCGGCATGATCAGTCTGCCTTCTGCATCAATGTACTCGGCTTCCGGATACGCTTTTCTGATCTCGTCAGTGCTGCCCACTCTGCAGATCGTGGTTTTGTCGATTGCCACCGCCCCGTTCTCGATCAGTGGACGCGCGGCATCTCTTGTGATAACTTTTCCATTACCTAAAACCAGCATGTTCTTTTCTCCTTTTTATTTATTTTCCACATACTGTTCCCAGCGCACGCCTGCCTGTTACTGTGCAATTCGCACACTAAGACCTGTCATTGTCTATAGAATACCATTAATATTGTATAATTGCAACATAGATTCTAAATATTTTTTAGTGAACCTAAAAAATTTTTAGGTTTCGGGATCACTATCTTTTTTCAGCCTGTTT
>DXEY01000177.1 GCA_019114745.1 Candidatus Mediterraneibacter colneyensis
ACTACAGATTATGTCAGATAAGATTATTGAGAACAATCAGGTAACAGTCACAGGAACCGTGGTGTCGGAGTTTACATACAGCCACGAAGTGTTTGGGGAGGGGTTCTATATGGTAGACCTCCTGGTGAGAAGGCTGAGCAGTTCAAATGACAGGATCCCGGTGATGGTGTCGGAGCGCCTGCTCGATGTTTCCCAGAGTTATATGAAGAAATGCATCAGGGTGACGGGGCAGTTCCGCTCGTACAACCGGCACGAAGAACAGCGCAACCGGCTGGTGCTTTCTGTATTTGCCAGGGAGATCGAGTTTGTGGATGAGGAGCCGGACGGAGCGCGTACGAACCACATCCTGCTGGAGGGATATATGTGTAAGCGCCCGGTATACCGGAAAACGCCGCTGGGCAGAGAGATCGCAGACCTGCTGCTCGCTGTAAACCGTCCATACGGGAAGTCGGATTATATCCCCTGCATCTGCTGGGGCAGGAATGCACGGTACGCATCGGGGTTTGACGTGGGAGAACATGTACGCATACTCGGGAGGATCCAGAGCCGGGAGTATGTAAAGAAGTTATCTGAGACTGAGACTGAGACAAGGACAGCGTACGAAGTCTCGGTAAGCAAACTGGAATGTCTGGAAGACTGAACGGCTGAATGGCTGAATGGCTGCTGATTTGATCGTTAAAAGGATATCATCTATTGAGATTCGCTCTCAGATATGATATCCTTTTTATATGTGGTAACAGGCGGAAATACCTGTTCATGTAAGCTTTTTATACAGTCAGGAGGAGAGAATATAATGGTAAAATTTTTGATGCATGGTTGCAACGGAAAGATGGGAAGAATGATCACAGAAATTGTAAAGGGGGATGAAAATGCGGTAATTGCCGCAGGTGTGGATTCCTATACGGAAGTGGCGAACGAATATCCGGTTTTCGACTCGATTGAAAAATGTGATACAGACGTGGATGTGGTGATCGACTTTTCTACTGCGAAGGCGGTCGACGGGCTTCTCGATTACTGCGTGGCGAAAAAGCTCCCGGTGGTACTGTGTACGACAGGGCTTTCGGAAGAGCAGCTCAAAAAAGTGGAGGAAGCGTCCCGCACAGTGGCGGTTCTGAAGTCGGCAAATATGTCTCTTGGCATCAACCTGCTCCTGAAGCTTATCAAAGATGCGGCGAAGGTGCTTGCACCGGCAGGATATGATATGGAGATCGTAGAGCGCCATCACAACCAGAAGCTGGATGCGCCCAGCGGTACGGCTCTGGCTCTGGCTGATTCCCTTAACGACGCCATGGACGGCGCGTACCACTATGTTTATGACAGAAGCCAGGTGCGCCAGAAGAGAGATCAGAAAGAAATCGGGATATCCGCAGTCAGGGGCGGGACGATTGTGGGAAACCATGAGGTGATCTTTGCCGGCACGGACGAAGTGATAGAATTTACCCATACAGCATATTCCAGAAGCGTGTTCGCAAAAGGAGCTGTAGAGGCCGGAAAATTCCTGGCGGGCAAAGGAGCCGGGATGTATGACATGGGGGATGTTGTCGGCCTGTAAAAAGGAGTGAGAGAATGAAAAAACTTGAAACCAGATATCTGGAGCGTCTGTCCGACCTGTATCCGACGATCGCCGCGGCATCTACGGAGATCATCAATCTGCAGGCGATCCTGAATCTGCCAAAAGGGACAGAACATTTTCTGACGGATGTGCACGGGGAGTATGAGGCGTTTTTCCATGTGCTGAAAAACGGTTCCGGTTCTGTCCGCCGTAAGATCGACGATGTGTTCGGCAATACGATGAGTATGAGGGACAAGCGCTCCCTTGCTACTCTGATCTATTATCCGAAGCAGAAAATGGATATGATCAAGAAGACGGAGACAAACATGGAAGACTGGTACCGTGTGCATCTTTATCTCCTGATCGAGGTGAGCAAACGGGCGGCGAGCAAGTATACCCGATCCAAGGTGAGAAAAGCCCTGCCAAAAGATTTTGCCTACGTGATCGAAGAACTGATCACGGAGAAGGCAGAGGTAAACGATAAAGAGTCTTATTATAATGAGATCATTTCCACGATTATCCGCATTGGAAGGGCGGAAGAGTTTATCGCTGCCATATCTGAGCTGATCCAGCGGCTTGTGGTGGATCACCTTCATATTGTTGGTGATATTTATGACAGAGGCCCGGGTCCTCATATCATCATGGACAAGCTGATGACGTATCATTCCCTGGACATCCAGTGGGGAAACCATGACGTCCTCTGGATGGGTGCAGCGGCAGGGCAGAGAGGATGTATTGCCAATGCGATCCGTATCTGCGCCCGCTATGGGAATCTTGATATCCTCGAGGAGGGATACGGGATCAACCTCCTGCCTCTTGCAACATTTGCCCTCAGGACGTACGGGGACGATCCGTGTACGTGTTTCAGGCTGAAGGTGCCGGACCGGCCTGACTCAGACGAGATGCAGATGAACTTAAGGATCCATAAGGCAATTTCGATCATACAGTTCAAAGTGGAAGGGCAGATCATTGCGCGGCAGAAATCGTTCCATCTGGAAGACCGGGCGCTTCTTCACCGGATCAACTATGAAAAGGGGACGGTTCTGTTATACGGGAAGGAGTATCAGCTCCTTGACACCAATTTCCCGACGATAGATCCGGAAGATCCCTATGCGCTGACAGAGGAAGAAGAAGAGATCATGGAACGGCTGGAAAAAGCGTTCGTAAACTGCGAGAAGCTGCAGCAGCACATGCGTTTCCTGCTTGCAAAGGGCGGTCTGTATAAGGTATACAACGATAACCTCCTCTATCACGGGTGTGTGCCGCTGGATGAGGATGGCGGTCTGAAAGAAGTGGAAGTCTACGGAAAGAAATACCGGGGGAAAGCGCTGTATGACACACTGGATTCTTATGTCAGGAAGGGCTTCTTTGCACTGGATGAGCAAGACAGGGAAGACGGAAAAGACATTATGTGGTATATCTGGCTCCACCCCGACTCCCCTCTGTTCGGGAAAAACAAAATGGCGACATTTGAGCGCTATTTTGTCGCAGAGAAGGAAACTCATGTGGAGAAAAAGAATCCGTACTATTCTTACATAGAAGATGAACGGGTGATCGATACGATCATGGAAGAGTTCGGCCTTGACCCTGTGGAAGGGCATATTGTGAACGGACATGTGCCTGTAAAGCGCAAGGATGGGGAGAGTCCTGTCAAATGCGGCGGCAAGGTCATGGTGATCGACGGGGGATTTTCCCGGGCATACCAGAAGCAGACGGGAATCGCGGGATACACTCTGATCTACAACTCATACGGACTGCTGCTGGTGGCGCACGAACCGTTTGAGTCTACGGAAGCCGCCATCGTAAATGAGAATGACATACATTCCGAGATCATGGTGGTCAAACGGCTGAAAGACCGGCTGGCAGTGGGGGACACAGACGTCGGCAGAGATCTCAAAGATCAGATACATGACCTGGAGAGACTGCTGGAGGCATACAGAAACGGCGAGATTATTGAAAAACTCTAGAAAAGGATATTCGACATGGAAAAAGGACAGCAGGCAACAGAAGAAATGTCAGGCCCCCTTCAGATTTATTTAAATGAGATCGGGCAGATCCCGCTTTTGAGCGAGGAGGAAGAACGGGAACTGGGAAGGAGGAGCGCTTCCGGCGATGAGGAGGCGCGCCGCCGTCTTTCAGAGGGAAATCTGAGGCTGGTGGTTTCGCTGGCAAAGCACTACACAGGCAGAGGAATACCGCTGATGGATCTGATCCAGGAAGGAAACATGGGGCTGATGCGCGCAGCGGAAAAATATGACCATACCAAAGAAAACCGGTTTTCCACTTACGCAGCATGGTGGATCAGAGAAGCGATGCAGAGAGCGATCGACCAGCAGTCCAGGGAGATCCGCGTGCCGGTGCATGTGGCGGAGAATATGAAGCGGGTCCAAAAGACGGCAAAAGAGCTTCAGCAGGAGCTCGGCAGGGACGCAACTCCGGGAGAGATCGCCGAAAAGATGGGCGATAAGACAGAGGAGGAAGTGAAAGATATCATTAACTATCTTCAGAGCCCGGTATCTTTGGAGACTCCGGTGGGTGACGACGGCGAAAGCAGTCTGGGCGATATGGTGGAGGACAGATCTGAGCCGACTCCGGAAGAGGCGATGAATCTGATCGCTGAGAAAGAAGAGGTTGAGGAACTTCTGGGGAGACTGAACGAGAGGGAGAGAAGTGTGATCCGTCTCCGGTATGGTCTGGACGGGGGAAAGACTCATACCCTCGAGGAGATCGGAGAGAGTCTCGGAGTGACAAGAGAACGGGTGCGCCAGATTGAGGCACGCGCCATGGAAAAACTCCGCAGAAACGCAAATTGACCAGAAAATGAATATCCCGATGCATAAAATTTAAAAATGTGCAGATAGTAAGAGTACAACAATATTTATGGAAAGGGAGATCATTTTTATGGAAAGAATAAAAAAACTGATGCTGATCATGACATGTGCCTTTGTGCTTTTGGGAACAACCGCCTGCGGCAGCCGTAATAATGCCGATAATGGCGCGGATCAGACGAATACGGATAATGGTGCAAATGACAGTACGGACAATACAGATGACGGTAATGTAAATGATGCCACGGAAGGAAACGGCATCCTCGATGACGCTGTGGATGATGTGACGGACGGAGTGGATCGTGTAACTGACGATGTGACCGACGGCGTAGACAAAGCGGCGGACGAGATGACAGAAGACAACGGCGCGCAGAACGACACGCAGAACAATCGGAATGACGCGCAGAATAATTAGAGGATTAAGGACATAAATGTCAGAACCAGGCTGCCGCAGCGCGGGAATCATACCGTCTCTGCGGCAGTCTGGCGGAAAAGAAAAGACAGGAGTACATAGTAGTTATGAGATTCAGGCCATGTATTGATATCCATAATGGAAAAGTAAAGCAGATCGTGGGAGGCAGTCTGAGCGACACCGGCGACCGGGCGGAGACAAATTTTGCTTCTGAGCTGGGCGCAGAGTATTATGCCGGAATGTACAGGCGTGACGGACTGGAAGGCGGGCATATTATCATGCTCAATCCACCGGAATCAAAGTATTATGCCCAGACCAGGCAGCAGGCTATGGAAGCTCTGAAGGCATATCCGGGAGGAATGCAGATCGGCGGGGGCATTACGCCTGAAAATGCAGAGGAACTGCTGCGCGCCGGGGCGAGCCATGTGATCGTTACCTCCTTCGTGTTCAAAAACGGCAGGTTCTATCCTGAAAATCTGGAAAAGATGACGTCTGCGGCAGGAAAGGAGCACCTTGTCCTGGATCTGAGCTGCCGGAAAAAGGACGGGGCATATTATGTGGTGACAGACCGCTGGCAGAATTTTACCGATTTCCGGCTGACACTTGAAGCAATGGACGAGCTGTCGGCATACTGCAGCGAATTTCTGATCCACGGCGTGGATGTGGAAGGAAAGCGTGCCGGGATGGAGGAAGAGCTGGCAGAGCTCCTCGGAAAGTGGAAGAAAAGCCCGGTGACCTACGCAGGAGGGCTCGGGTCAGTGGAGGATATCGGGCGTTTCGGCAGGATCAGTGGCGGAAGTGTAGATTTTACGATCGGAAGCGCGCTCGACCTGTTCGGGGGGAATGTCCCGTACCGCACAGTCAGGGAGTACCGGTGAGAAATGTAAACAACTTATGAACTTGTTGAATTAAAATAAAGTTAGTGCTAAAATGGAAAACGTAAGTGGCATCGGAGCTATGTGCCGATGCTAAATTTGTATAAGGAGTTAATTGGCAATATGGGCATTATAGAAAAGATTTTCGGAACCCACAGCGAGAACGAACTGAAGAGGATCTATCCGGTCGTCGACAGGATCGAGTCGCTGGAGCCCGAGATGAAATCCCTCTCGGATGAAGAACTCAGAGGTAAGACGAGAGAGTTTAAAGAGCGTCTGGGAGAGGGAGAGACGCTGGACGATATCCTTCCTGAAGCATATGCCGTTGTGCGCGAGGCAGCATACCGTGCGCTCGGAATGCGCCATTACAGGGTACAGCTCATCGGCGGTATCATCCTGCACCAGGGACGCATCGCTGAGATGAAGACAGGAGAAGGAAAGACGCTCGTGTCCACGCTTCCGGCTTATCTGAACGCACTGGAGGGCAAGGGAGTCAATATTGTAACAGTCAACGACTACCTTGCAAAGCGTGATGCAGAGTGGATGGGAAAGGTACATGAGTTTCTCGGCCTGACCGTCGGCGTCGTCTTAAACGGCATGGACAATAAGGAGCGCCGCGAGGCATATAATTGTGATATTACTTATGTAACAAATAATGAACTTGGTTTTGACTACCTCCGTGATAATATGGTGATCTACAAAGAGCAGCTCGTGCAGAGAGGACTGCATTTTGCGATTATCGACGAGGTGGACTCTGTTCTGATCGATGAGGCGAGGACGCCCCTTATTATTTCCGGGCAGAGCGGTAAATCCACGAAACTCTATGAGGCGTGCGACATACTGGCCCGCCAGCTCGAGCGCGGAGAAGCGAGCGGAGAGTTCTCCAAGATCAACGCCATCATGGGTGAAGAGATCGAGGAGACCGGAGACTTTATCGTAAACGAGAAAGAAAAGACAGTCAACCTGACTGAGGACGGTATCAAAAAAGTAGAGAAGTTCTTCCATATTGAAAATCTGGCAGATCCGGAAAACCTGGAGATCCAGCACAATATCATCCTGGCGCTGCGCGCCCACAACCTGATGTTTAAAGATCAGGATTATGTGGTGACATCCGAGGGAGAAGTTATGATCGTGGATGAATTTACCGGCCGTATTATGCCGGGACGCCGCTATTCGGACGGACTCCATCAGGCGATCGAGGCGAAGGAGCATGTGAAGGTGCGCCGCGAGAGCAAGACTCTGGCTACGATCACATTCCAGAACCTGTTCAACAAATTTGAAAAGAAGAGCGGAATGACGGGAACTGCCCTCACGGAAGAGAAGGAGTTCCGTGATATCTACGGCATGGATGTGGTTGAGATCCCGACCAATGTACCGGTTCAGAGAGTGGATCTTGAGGATGCCGTATATAAGACGAAAAAGGAAAAGTATAAAGCCGTCGTTGAAGAAGTGAAAGCGGCGCATGCAAAAGGACAGCCGGTGCTCGTGGGAACGATCACGATCGAGGTGTCCGAACTTTTGAGCGGCATGCTGAAAAGGGAAGGGATCCGGCATAACGTACTGAATGCGAAATATCATGAGCAGGAAGCGGAGATCGTGGCTGACGCCGGTGTACACGGAGCAGTTACGATCGCGACCAATATGGCAGGACGTGGTACGGACATTAAGCTGGATGACGATGCGAGGGCAGCAGGCGGACTGAAGATCATCGGTACGGAGCGCCACGAATCGAGACGTATCGACAATCAGCTCCGCGGACGAAGCGGACGTCAGGGAGATCCGGGAGAATCCCGTTTTTATATTTCTCTTGAAGATGATCTCCTGCGCCTGTTCGGTTCTGAGAGGCTGATGGGCGTATTCAACGCGCTGGGCGTTCAGGAAGGAGAGCAGATTGAACATAAAATGCTTTCTAATGCCATTGAATCTGCTCAGAAGAAACTCGAGATCAACAACTTCGGAATCCGTAAGAACCTGCTGGAATATGACCAGGTCATGAACGAGCAGAGAGAGATCATCTACGGGGAGAGACGCCGGGTGCTCGACGGGGAGAGCATGAGAGATACGATCTACAATATGATCACAGAGTATGTGGAAAATGTTGCAGACCGTTTCGCATCCTCCGAGGCAGATCCGGAAGACTGGGATATCAAAGAGCTTGATATCAATCTCCATCATGTGATCCCGCAGATGGAGCTTCCGACGCCGGAAGAATGCAGGGATATGCGCCAGAAAGAACTGAAACATCTTCTGAAAGAGCGCGCTGTGAAGGCATATGAGGCGAAGGAAGCGGAGTTCCCGGAGGCAGAGCAGCTCAGAGAGATCGAGCGCGTCGTGCTCCTGAAGGTCATCGACGCCAGGTGGATGGATCATATCGACGATATGGACCAGCTCCGTCAGGGAATCGGGCTTCAGGCATACGGGCAGAGAGATCCGCTCGTAGAGTACAAGATGACGGGATACAATATGTTCGGCGATATGACGAATATGATCGCAGAGACGACGATCCGGATGCTGTTCAATATCCGCGTCGAGCAGAAAGTAGAGCGCGAAGAGGTCGCAAAAGTGACCGGGACAAACAAAGACGATACGTCTGCCCGCGCTCCGAAAAAGCGTGCGGACAGGAAGATCTATCCGAACGATCCGTGTCCGTGCGGCAGCGGAAAGAAGTACAAACAGTGCTGTGGCCGCAAGAAAGTAGGATAACCGGAAGCATTTTGCTGCGGGAGTTCTTTTCAATATTATTTTCAGAGACATTATTTTCAGAATAAGAAAGAGGTGATTAAGGTGGTTTTGCTGGATGAACTGAAGTCAAGACTGACAGCATACGAAGAACCGCTGAAAGATTTGAGGGATTCACTTTGACCTGGCGTCAAAGAAACTCAGAGTAGAAGAATTACAGAAACGACTGGAAGAACCGGGATTCTGGGATGATCCGGAGGAGTCGCAGAAGGTGATGAAGGAATTGAAGAACCTTCAGGATTCGGTCAAAGAGATCGAACAGCTTTGCTCAGGCTACGAAGATATGAAGCTTTTGATCGAGATGAGCGAAGAAGAGCCGGATGAAGATACATTCCAGGAGATCGAAGAAGAACTGGGAGCATTTGAGGAGAAATTTGAAACGCTCCGTATCAGCACCCTTCTGACCGGCCCTTATGACAGGGACAACGCGATCGTTACCCTCCACGCCGGGGCAGGCGGTACGGAGTCCTGCGACTGGGCGGGGATGCTCTACCGCATGTATACGCGCTGGGCGGAGAAGAAGGGATACGATGTGGAAGAACTGGATTATCTGGAAGGGGATGTGGCGGGCATCAAAGGCGTGACCTTTGAGGTGAAAGGCGAGAACGCCTACGGCTACCTCCGTTCAGAGAAAGGGGTACACCGTCTTGTGCGGATTTCCCCGTTTAATTCGGCGGGCAAGAGGCAGACATCGTTTGCGTCCTGTGACGTGATCCCGGATATTGAGGAAGATATCGATATCGAGATCAACGATGACGACCTGAAGATCGACACGTACCGCTCCAGCGGAGCCGGCGGTCAGCACATTAATAAGACGTCCTCTGCGGTGAGGATCACTCATCTGCCGACGGGGATCGTGGTGCAGTGCCAGAATGAGCGCTCCCAGCATATGAACAAAGATAAAGCGATGCAGATGCTCAAATCAAAGCTGTATCTGATGAAGCAGCAGGAGCAGGCAGAAAAAATGTCGGATATCAGGGGCGAGGTAAGGGATATCAATTTCGGAAACCAGATCCGCTCCTACGTGATGCAGCCGTATACCCTTGTGAAGGATCATCGGACAAACGCAGAAGTCAGCAATGTAAACGGAGTTATGGATGGAAATATCGATCCGTTTATCAATGCATATCTGAGTGCAGACGCAGGGGGAACGGGTGGCGAGTAATCTTGCCGTACCGAAAAAGGAATATAGTACAGAAAAGGAGAAAACGATGGTAAACATAGCAGTAATGGGATACGGTACCGTGGGTTCCGGAGTAGTAGAAGTGATAAACACAAACGGCGATATTATCAACCAGCGCGCCGGTGATGAGATCAACATCAAATATGTGCTGGATCTCAGAGATTTTCCGGGAGATCCGATCCAGGAGAAGATCGTCCACGATGTGGATGTGATCATCAGCGATCCGGATATCCGTATCGTGGTAGAAGTGATGGGAGGCATTGAGCCGGCATACACATTTGTGAAGAGATGTCTGGAAGCGGGCAAGAGTGTCGTCACATCCAACAAAGCCCTGGTGGCAAAACACGGCGCGGAGCTTCTTTCCATCGCGCGTGAAAGAGAGCTGAACTTTCTGTTTGAGGCCAGCGTGGGCGGGGGAATCCCGATCATACGCGCGCTCAATTCCTGCCTGACGGCGGATAAGATCGAAGAGATCACAGGGATCCTGAACGGAACTACGAACTACATGCTCAGCAAGATGTTCTACGAGGGCGCGGATTATGACGAAGTGCTCAAAGAGGCGCAGGACAACGGGTATGCAGAGCGCAATCCTGAGGCAGATGTGGAAGGTTACGACGCCTGCCGCAAGATCGCCATTCTCTCATCCCTTATCTCAGGACAGCAGGTAGATTTTGAAGATATCCACACAGAAGGAATCACCAAAATAACGAAATCGGATATGCTGTATGCAAAGAAACTCGGCATGACCATTAAACTGCTTGCTTCCAGTAAGCGCCACGGGGATCATCTCCATGCCATCGTAGCTCCTGTGCTTCTTGCGAAAGAGCATCCGCTGTACAGCATCGACGATGTGTTCAACGCAGTGTTTGTACACGGAAATATGCTCGGCGACGCTATGTTCTACGGCAGCGGCGCAGGAAAGCTCCCGACGGCGAGCGCGGTCGTTGCAGATGTGGTGGATGAAGCAAAACATCTCCACAGAAATATTATGACGATGTGGAAAAATGAAAAACTGACGCTCCAGCCTATCGAAGATACGTGCAAGCGTTTCTTTGTACGCCTTTCCGGAGATGCCGATGCGCGCCGCGCAGAGGTGGAGAAAGCCTTCGGGGAAGTGCAGGTTGTTTCAGTTGACGGCCTCGACGGCGAGTTCGGTGTTGTGACCGGAGTGATGACAGAAGGAGATTATATCCGGAAATCATCCGGACTGGAAGGTGTTCTTCATATGATCCGTATCGAGGATCAGCAGGCGTAAGCCCAGGCAAAAGACGGGAGGAATCAATGAAATATATTGTTATTTTATGTGACGGGATGGCAGATGAACCGCTGGAAATGCTCGGGGGAAGGACTCCGCTGGAGGCTTCCCGTACCCCGAACATGGATCTGCTGGCACAGTCTTCGGAGATTGGCATGGTGAGGACGGTGCCTGCAGGAATGGCGCCCGGGAGCGACACGGCAAATCTCTCTGTGCTCGGATATGACCCGCAGAAGTATTATTCCGGGCGGTCGCCCCTGGAGGCTCTGAGTATCGGGGCTGAGCTGGGAGATTCTGATGTCTCGTTCCGCTGTAATCTGGTCACGCTTTCGGAAGAGGAGGCGCGTTACGGGGATCGCACGATCCTGGACCACAGCTCCGGCGAAATCAGCACGGAGGACGCCGAGGTCCTTTTGAATGCGCTGAAAGAGGAACTGGAGACAGAAGGGTATACCTTTTATGCGGGGACAAGTTACCGTCACCTTCTGATCTGGCATAACGGCCGGACGATGGAACTGACAGCGCCCCACGATATCCTCACAAGAAAGATCGGGGAGTATCTCCCTTCCGATCCGGTGCTGCGGGACATGATGGTCAGAAGCTATGAAATCCTCAAAGATCACCCGATCAATGTAAAACGGCGGGCAGAGGGTAAAAACCCTGCAAATTCCGCATGGTTCTGGGGAGCCGGAACACGGCCGGCCCTGACTTCATTTGAAGAGAAGAACGGTGTGAGAGGAGTGATGATCTCGGCGGTAGACCTGCTCAAAGGGATCGCTGTGGGCGCGGGCATGCACAATATCCTGGTTGATGGTGCGAACGGCGGCCTCCATACCAATTATACGGGAAAAGGGCAGGCTGCGGTGAAAGCGCTGACAGAGGACGGATATGATTTTGTGTATGTACATATAGAGGCTCCGGACGAGATGGGGCATCAGGGGAGCGCGGAAGATAAGATCCGCGCCATAGAGTACATAGACGCTCAGGTGATCGGACCTGTGGCGGAAGCCCTGGATCGGGCAGGCGTCGATTTCCGGATGCTGGTCATGCCGGATCATCCGACCCCGGTGAGGGTGCGCACCCATACATCTGATCCTGTGCCGTATATGCTCTACGACAGCACAAAAAAAGCGACGGGAAAAGACAGATATTGTGAGAAAACCGGAAGAGAAACCGGGCAGTATCTGGAGCAGGGGTGGAAACTGCTCGACCGGCTGCTTGAAAAATAAACTGTATATTTGTTCAGGTGAAATTAATCCGCAGGCAGTATATATTGCTCCCACACACGCTTTCGCTCGGGCCGCAGCGCAGCGGTACATAGGAGCGCACAGTACGCGCTCCAAATACCGGCGCTGCTCTACGGTGTGCTCGCAACACATACTGCCTGCTGATTTTTTCCCTGTACAAACAGACTTCCCGAACGCAGCTGTAGATTGGGAACACCTTTCTGAGGCGGCAGGGGGAATGTTTTATGACTTCGGAGTAATCTGATGGTACAATTTAAGGAACCGGGTATCTGG
>DXEY01000178.1 GCA_019114745.1 Candidatus Mediterraneibacter colneyensis
GATGCGCCGGTTTTTACCCAACACCCGCAAAATCAAATCACTTACACGGGCAGCACCGCCTCCTTTAGCGCCGAGGCGGATGGCATGGACATCACCTACACCTGGCAGGCCCAGCCCAAAACCAGCGACCCGGACACCGGCGCATGGTATGACATTTATGACTATGTACCGACCGGCGTTTCACTACCACACACCGGGCAAACCCTTAATTTGCCCAATGTGTCGGGCACATGGGAGGAAAATGGCTATACTTTGGACGGCGGCAGCGGCTTTGACCCCGCGGACGCCCGGTTCCGTTGTGTGGCGATGAATTACGCCAATATATCTACTAACAGCAACCCGGCAGAGTTGACTGTGATAAGCGGTGGCGGCGGTGAAGACGGCCGGGAGGTGGAGCTTCGCACCAACGACACCCATATCCAGTGGCGGTATGCGGGCGAGGGCGATGACGCATGGCGCGATCTGGTAGCCCTTTCCGCCATCACCGGCGAGGCGGGCGCAGACGGCAGGGAGATCCAGCTTCAAGTGGCAAACGGCTATATCCAGTGGAAGTACGACACCGATACCCAGTGGAACGATCTGCTTGACCTCTCCGACCTGCAAGGTCAGGACGGCGATGATGGCCGGGAGATCGAACTGCGAAACAACGGCGTCACCATTCAATGGCGCTATGTGGGCGAAGCCGATACGGAATGGAAAGACCTTGTTGACCTTTCCGCCATCACCGGCAGCGACGGGCAGGACGGCGCAGGCGGCGCGGATGGCCGGGAAGTGGAGCTGCGGGTTGACGGCGGCTATATCCAGTGGAAATACAATACAGACCCCGATACGCAATGGCAAAATCTGATTGCCGTATCCGCCCTGCAAGGCATGAAGGGCGATAAAGGTGATAAGGGCGACCCCGGCGAGGACGGGCAGGACGGCGCGGACGGAGAGACCCCATACATAGGCGGGAACGGAAACTGGTGGATCGGCGGCGTTGATACCGGAATTAAGGCAACAGGCAGCAACGGCTCTGACGGCGAGGACGGGAAAGATGGCCAGGATGGGAAAGATGGAGCGGACGGAGAGACCCCCTATATCGGAAGTAATGGCAACTGGTGGATCGGCAGCACCGACACCGGCATTAAAGCGGCGGGCACCAACGGCACAAACGGCGCGGGGATCGCTGACGTTTCTATCAACGACAGCGGCGAGCTGATCGTTACCCTCACCGATGGGACGGAACTTAACGCCGGGGCTGTCCCCACCGGCGAAGCGGGCAATTCCGGCCTGCAGACCATCGTATATGTTTCTCTGGGGATGGCTGGCGTTTCCCTGGCAGGGCTGATCGCGGTGCTGGCGTTCCTGTTCTCGAAGCGTAAAATGCTGACCGGAAAGTAAAAATACCCGCTTTGTTCGTGGCGACTGAGACATTTGACCGCACATTTACTCCTGGACAAAGTGTCCAGAGGTAAGGAGATGAAATACAACGTGGCGCCCCTTTTCTGTTTTCAGACAAAAAAGGGGCGCCCCTGCGACGAGCCAAAGCCCGAAAGAAAAACTCAGGATCAGAAACGGAAATCTCTCCGGTTGTCCTGTTCGATCAGCCTCAGGTTTTCCAGTACGACTGCCCGCGCCTTTTCATTTGGAACGTTCAATACCTCTCTGTCGATCAGCCTGTCCCCGATCGCCTTTGTCTCAGGCGACGCGTAGTCCATCAGATATTCTTTCAGTGTCATCAGTGCGTTCGGGTGGCAGCAGTTCTGGATCTGCCCGCTCTTACACAGCGACATGAACCGGTCTCCGGTGCGCCCTTCGCGGTAACATGCGGTGCAGAAGCTGGGGATGTAATCCATCTCCATAAGCCAGCGGACGACTTCATCCAGGGTGCGGTTGTCGCTGACGTCGAACTGTTCGGACTTCTCATCTTCAGGCTCCGGCTCGCAGTAGCCGCCTACGCTTGTGCGTGACCCTCCGCTGATCTGCGAGATGCCAAGATGCAGGACGCGTTCCCTTGTCTTCTGGTTCTCGCGCGTGGAGATGATCATTCCGGTGTAAGGTACTGCGATGCGGATGCAGGCGACGATCTTCGCAAATGTGTCGTCATCGATGCCGTTGTCGAAATCATCGGGATCGATATCGTCCGCATGTTTCAGCCTGGGGACGCTGATCGTGTGGGGGCCGACTCCAAAAGCGGCTTCCAGGTGCTCGGCGTGCATGAGGAGTCCGGCAAATTCGTAGCGGTATTTATCCAGACCGAAGAGTACGCCCAGCCCTACATCGTCGATCCCGCCTTCCATGGCGCGGTCCATGGCTTCTGTGTGGTAATTGTAGTCGTGCTTTGGCCCGGTCGGGTGCAGCTCGAGATAGCTCTCTTTGTGGTAAGTCTCCTGGAAGAGGATGTAAGTGCCGATTCCGGCTTCCTTTAAGAGACGATAGTTGTCCACAGTCGTCGCGGCGATATTGATGTTTACGCGGCGGATGGCGCCATTTTTGTGTTTGATGCTGTAGATCGTCTCGATGGATTTCAGGTAGTAATCCATCGTATTGCGCACGGGATCTTCTCCTGCTTCAAGAGCGAGGCGCTTGTGCCCCATATCCTGAAGCGCGATCACCTCTCTTCTGATATCTTCCTGGGAGAGCTGCTTCCTCGGGATGTGCTTATTCTTTGCGTGGTAAGGGCAGTAGGTGCATCCATTGATGCAGTAGTTGGACAGATACAGCGGCGCGAACATGACGATGCGGTTTCCGTAAAAGTCTTTCTTGATCTGTTCCGCCAGCCGGTATATTTCCTCGTTCTTTTCTTTGATCGGACAGGCGAGCAGGACAGAAGCCTCCCGGTGGGAGAGCCCTTTCCTCTTTTTTGCCTTCTCAATAATGGCGTCGATCAGTTCCACATTTTCTTTGTTCTCGTCCGCATAGGCGAGGGTTTCCATGATTTCTCCGTGATCGATAAAATCATCGGCACATTTTGAGTTTACGTCGTACATAGTAGATCTTCCTCCTTTTATTCTTTAAATCTGATAGCGTTTTATATACGGGTCAGGATCGGATGTTGAGAGAATCGCCCCGGCAGGCGGTGATCCGGTATCCGATCGCCTTCATCCTTTCTTTCAGAGAGTTGAGGCTCTCTGCTGCCTCATCCCCGGTGCAGAGCTTGTTGTCGTACAGGAGGTATTTTTCCCGTACGCCTGCCGGTGAGAGGTTCGGCATGACTACATTGGCTCCCGCCAGGATGCCCTGCTCCCTGCCGTCGGGAGAGATCGTGCCAAGTGCTGTCGTGGCGGGCAGGAGTACTTTGGGGAGCAGCAGGCGTATGAGCCCGAGCATGTAGAGCGTGAGTTCGGCAGTCCCTGCCGGATATTGGGAAAAAGGTGTCTCGTGGTGGGGGATAAACGGACCGATCCCGACCATCTGGGGATCGAGTTCGGCGAGAAACAGCATATCGTCGGCAAGATTTTCCGGCGTCTGGTATGGTGATCCGACCATAAATCCGGTTCCTGTCTGATAGCCGATCTCTTTTAAATCCCACAGACAAGCCTGACGGTGCCTGGCGCTCAGCTTTGGCGGATGAAGCCTTGCATAGTGCTCCGGATCGTATGTCTCGTGGCGGAGCAGGTAGCGGTCAGCCCCTGCGTCAAAGAGTTTCTGATAACTTTCCCTGGAACGCTCCCCCACAGAAAGGGTGATGGCGCAGTCAGGCCATCCCGCACGGATCTCGGAGACGATCTCTGCCAGCCGCTCATCTGTGAAGTAAGCGTCCTCGCCGCCCTGCAGTACAAACGTGCGGAAACCGAGCTCATACCCTTCTTTACAGCAGGAGAGGATATCCTCTTTTGAGAGGCGGTAACGGCGGGCGTTTGGATTGCTCCTGCGGATGCCGCAGTAATAGCAGTCGTTTTTACAGTAATTGGTAAATTCGATCAGCCCCCGGATGTAAATGGCGTGCCCGTAATGCCGGATGCGGCTCTCTCTCGCCCGCTCAAAGAGATATCCTGCGGCGCCGGGAGTACGCTCCCGGATGAGGAATGCCCACTCTTCCCGGGTAAGGGAACGGGTATGTTCCAGCCTGTCGATCAGGCTTTTTAACTTTTGCTCATTTTGGTTTTTGTTTTGGATATTCTCTGTCATATGTTTTTCCCGTAGATCGTCTTTGTGCTCACGCCCGGCAGCATCCCCAGTTTGCCGGAGAGCGAGCTGATGACGTTATTTGGGGCGTCCACTGCCACGCTGATGACATGGATGCCTTTTTCCCGGTATGGGATTCCCATCCTGCCGATCACATATTCGCCGTACCGGCTCAGCAGATGGTTGAGTTCATCGACAGATTCCCGTGATTCCAGGATGATGCCGATGAGTGCGATCCTTGTTTCCATTTCAGCCTCCTTTTGGTGAAAATACAGGTGCGTTCTGCGGAGTTTCCGGTACAAAAAAAAGCGCCGTAAGGCGCCCGGACAGACAGAGGGAACAGGAAAACGCAGCGAAGATCAGGGGCTGTGTTATCGCCCTGTCCGCTGATGCTCCAGCTCAGATAGAATGCTCCGATATAAGCGCCTTTTTGCTCAGGTCATCTGTCCGCCAGACGGCCTTTACAGTCAGAACGTATGTCCTGTCCAGTATAACATGGAAGGAGCGGGGATACAAGAATCATACATTGATTTTCTTATGCTTACAGGATAAAATAGGAAAAGGAGGAGACGGAGATGTCAGATATAAGAAAGCATATTGTGTTTCACGGGAGAGTACAGGGCGTAGGATTCCGGTACAAGGCAAAATATCTCGCGCTTTCGCTGGAACTCACCGGCTGGGTGTGCAATGAGTACGACGGCACGGTGACGCTGGAAGTCCAGGGACGGGAGGCGCTGATCAATAAACTGCTGGTCGGACTGAATCATGACCGGTTTATTTCCATTGAGTGGATGGATGCGAAAGAGATCCCGCTCGTGGAAAATGAGAGCTCTTTTTCCGTGAGGTAAGAGTGATCGCACATAAAAAGCAGAGAATAAATAGAGAATAGAAGAGGAGACAGGAATTATGGCACAGGATAAGGTGAAGTTAGGATTTATCGGTACAGGAAATATGGCGGGAGCCATCATGGGCGGCATTATTAAAAATGAGATCTTTTCACCGGAAGAGATCATCGGTGCGGACATATCCCCGGCAGGACGGGAGCGGGTGAAAGAGACGTACGGCATACAGGTGACGGATGATAACCGGGAGGTGGCGCAGAGAGCGGAGGTGCTCGTCCTGTCAGTGAAACCCCAGTATTATGCGGAGGCTATCGCGGAGATACGGGACTGTATCCGGGAGGAGCAGGTTGTGATCACCATCGCTCCCGGCAAGACGCTTTCATGGCTGGAAGAACAGTTCCAAAAACCGGTGAAGATCGTTCGGACAATGCCGAATACTCCTGCGCTGGTGGGAGAGGGCATGACCGCTGCATGTGTAAACGAGTATGTCACAGATGAGGAGAAAGCGTATGCATTTCAGATCCTGCGCTCCTTCGGGAAGGTGGAGGAAGTGCCGGAGCATCTGATCGACGCTGTTGTGGCAGTGAGCGGCAGCTCCCCGGCATATGTGTTCCTGTTTATCGAGGCAATGGCGGACGCGGCTGTGGCAGAGGGAATGCCCAGGCAGCAGGCGTACAGCTTCGCGGCGCAGGCGGTCTATGGAAGCGCAAAAATGGTGCTGGAGACAGGAAAGCATCCGGGAGAACTGAAAGATATGGTGTGCTCTCCGGCGGGGACAACGATAGAGGCTGTCCGTGTTCTGGAGGAAAAAGGATTCCGGAGCGCGGTGTTTGAGGCAATGAAGGCATGCGCTGACGTATCAAGAAATATGTAGGTTTTGGAAACAGCATCAGGAGAAAGGAGAGACAGGCTTATGTATGATATAGGAATTATCGGCGGGGGAACCGCCGGCATGACGGCGGCGATCTACGGACAGCGCGCCGGAAAGCAGACGATCATTATAGAAGGAGGAACATTCGGCGGGCAGATCACCTCATCCCCGAATGTGGAGAATTATCCGGGGATCGCAAGCGTGAGCGGAAGCGAGTTTTCTATGAATCTTTTAGACCAGGCTGTGAAACTCGGCGCAGAGACAGCGATGGAACAGGTTACAGGCATCCGGGACGAGGGAAGGGTAAAAGTAATAGAGACTGCCGGAAAAGAATATCCGTGCAGGAGTGTGATCCTCGCAACCGGGGTGACCCACCGTCATCTGGGAGTGCCCAATGAGGAGCGGCTGACCGGAGCGGGAGTCTCTTACTGTGCTACATGCGACGGCGCTTTCTTCCGGGGGCGTGATGTGGCTGTCGTAGGAGGCGGGAGCACGGCACTTCAGGATGCGGAGTTTTTGTCAAACTACTGCCGCCGGGTGTATCTGATCCACCGGAGAGACGAATTTCGCGGGGAGGATCAGATTGTAAAAAGGCTGGAAGAAAAAGAAAATGTAGAGTTTGTCCTGAACTCTATAGTAAAAGAGATCATCGGTGACTCTGTGGTCGAGCGCCTGATCGTGAATAATAAAAAAATAGGGAAGGAATATAAACTTGACGTGGCGGGCGTATTTATCGCCGTGGGGCAGATCCCGCAGAATGAAGTGTTTGCCGATGTTGTAAAACTTGACGAGAACGGATTTATACTGGCTGCGGAGGACTGCCTCACGTCTCATCCGGGAATTTTTGCGGCAGGCGACTGCCGGACAAAAGAGGTACGGCAGCTTACAACAGCCGCGGCGGACGGAGCTGTGGCGGCGCTGGCAGCGTGTAAATATGCGGCAGAGTAGATCGGGAGGGGATATGTTCCCCTCCTTACTTTCTGCACTGCCGCGGGCAAAATCCGATTGCAGAACCTGGGATCTTATGATATGATTACGGTACATTTAAGGACGGAATTCTGACGTCCGGGTATCTGTCAACGAAACCGCAGAAGCGGTGAGCATCTCATTTTCGGAGCCTGTATTCCAGGCAGTAACCCGACGATGAAACAACAAAGAACTATCCACAGGAAAACGGGTTATGCCTTTGACACATCCGGCAGATGTGTTACAATGAAAAAGGACAGACGGTCACTTTCCTGCTGGAGACACCATTTTACGCAGGAAAGGGTTCATTGCGGCTCTCTTAAAGATCGATCCGAGGACGATCCGGGAGACGACTCTTCTCCCGACAGCACTCAGGCAGGATTATCCGGATGAGAAACTGGGGATACTCGATGTACGGGTATTGATGGAAGATAAAACTCAGATCGATATGGAAATGCAGGTGGCGTCTTTCGATTACTGGGACGCAAGGATCCTGTTTTATCTGAGCAAGATTTTTTCCGGGCAGTTAAAGAAGGGAGAGCCTTATGAAAATCTGAAAAAATGTATCCATGTCAGTATACTGGATTTTGTCCATTTTGAAGAGGATCAGGAATGTTTCCGCACCATCTGTTTTTGCGATGAGAAAACAGGAAAGAAATATACGGATCTTATGGAGATCAAGATCCTGGAGCTGAAAAAGATTCCGGGGCAGGTGAAAAACGAGGAAGATATCATCAACTGGATGCGTTTCCTCGGCGGAAAGACCCGAAAGGAGTTTGCAGATATGGCAAAAACCGACGAATATATTGAAGAAGCCTACCGTGAACTGGAAAAAATGAGTTCGGATGAGCGCACAAAACTGGAATATGAAGCGCGTCAGCGCGCGATAAGGGATTATAACTCCCAGATGAGCAGCGCTCTGAAACGAGGCATGAAAAAAGGAATTGAGAAAGGGCTGGAACAAGGGATCCGGCAGGGGATCCAACAGGGAATCCAACAGGGGATCCAGCAGGGAGTTCAACAGGGGATTCAGCAGGGCGCGGAATCAAAGCTGAGAGAGATCGTGGAGAGGATGCTCCGGCAGGGAAAGACGGCTGAGGAGATCGCCGGCATCCTGGGAGAAAGCCCTGAGACGATTACCCGCATTGCAGAGACACTATCTATATCAGACCGGAGGGACTATGAATCTTGACAATGAAAGCATTAAAAAACTGAGACAGTTGATTCTGTTTACGATTGTTATACTGATCGCGCTTTGGAATTATGCGATCATATTTGAGTGGATCGGGGCGGCTTTCGGGATCGTGTTTCCATTTCTGCTCGGGGGAGGCATAGCATTTGTACTTAATGTGCCGATGAGTTTCCTTGAGGAGAAGATCTTCCGAAACCGTTATCTGAAAGAGAAGAAGGCCGCAAAGAGGATTGCGAGACCGGTGAGCCTGGTGCTTACGATCGGGATCGTAGTGGGTGTGATCGTTCTTGTTATGTTCGTCGTGATTCCCGAACTGACCCAGACGATCATCTCCCTGGGAGGGAGGATCCGTGTGTATGTGCCGCAGGTGCAGCAGTTCTGGGAGGAGTTCTTTGTCGATAATAAAGAAGTCAGCGCATGGCTGGACGGCCTGAACCTGAATGTTGACAGGCTGATCGATAACGCGGTGGCATTCTTCCAGAATGGAGTGGGGGACTTCCTGAATTCGACGATGTCAGCGATCGGTTCTATCGTAAGCGGCGTGGCCGCTTTTGTGATCGCGTTTGTATTTGCCTGCTATGTCCTGCTGCAGAAAGAAAAACTGCGGGTGCAGATGCAGAAAGTCATGTATGCATTCCTGCCGGAGGAACGCGTGGAATGGTGTCTGGAGGTTTGCTCGCTTACTTCCAAATCATTCTCCAGTTTTCTCACAGGGCAGTGCGTGGAAGCACTGATCCTGGGGATGATGTTCTTTATTGCTATGAGTATTTTTAATATGCCATATGCGCTGCTGGTAGCCGTGCTGATTTCATTTACCGCACTGATCCCGATCTTCGGGGCGTTTATCGGCTGTATCGTGGGGGCGTTTCTGATCCTTATGGTGGATCCGCTTCAGGCGCTGGGATTTGTGATCATGTTCCTGATCCTTCAGCAGATCGAAGGAAACCTGATTTACCCGAAGGTAGTGGGGGCATCTGTGGGGCTTCCGTCAATCTGGGTTCTTGCGGCGGTCACGATCGGCGGCAGCCTGATGGGCATCGTCGGGATGCTGATCTTTATCCCGATTGTGTCGGTTGTATATACGCTGTTCCGGGCAAGCGTGTATAAGCGTCTCCGGAAAAAGCACCGGGACATCCGGACAGCACAGGTGGTACGGCAGGGCGCCAATGCCGCTGAAAGCAAAAAAGAAGATTGACGGATTCCGGAATTTGTGCGGAAAACCTTGACTTACTCCCGTTTGTCGTGGTATACTACTACGGCGAATGGAAGTAGGTCTTTTTTTTATGCCTAAAAATCGATGGATTCGCACCCATCAGTAACACGTAGTGAATATGTTAAAAGCGAGGTGGAAGTTGTGCGCACGAGAATTACTCTGGAGTGTACGGAATGCAAAAACCGTAACTACAACATGACGAAGGACAAGAAAGCTCATCCGGAACGCATGGAGACCAAGAAATACTGCAGATTCTGCAAATCACACACACTGCACAAAGAAACGAAGTAGTCGTCGGAAGGAAGTGGACA
>DXEY01000179.1 GCA_019114745.1 Candidatus Mediterraneibacter colneyensis
AACAAATAGAGCGGCAGCAAAACGCTTCAAAAAAACAGGTACAGGAAAGCTGAAAAGAAATAAAGCTTATAAGAGCCATATCTTAACAAAGAAGTCGACTAAGAGAAAAAGAAATCTCAGACAGTCAACGATTACAGACGCAACAAACGTAAAGAACATGAAAAAAGTGTTACCATATCTGTAAAGTACGGTTCGGACGCGCATGAGGATGCTTTGTCCTGTGCACAGATGTGTCCAGACACGGAAGAACAGTGGTTTGTATAATAGGAGGATTAAGAAATGGCAAGAATCAAAGGCGGAATGAACGCTAAGAAGAAACATAACAGAACATTAAAACTGGCAAAGGGATACAGAGGAGCACGCTCCAAACAGTACAGAGTTGCAAAACAGTCTGTCATGAGAGCGCTTACATCTGCTTACGCCGGCAGAAAGCAGCGTAAACGTCAGATGAGACAGCTCTGGATCGCACGTATCAACGCTGCGGCAAGAATGAACGGTCTTTCATACAGCAAATTTATGCACGGCCTGAAGCTGGCAAATGTTGACATCAACAGAAAGATGCTGGCTGACCTTGCAGTGAATGACAAAGAAGGATTTGCTGCACTTGCTGCTATTGCAAAAGAAAAAGCAGCGTAGTAGAATAGAGACAGAAGCCCGATCCCATTTGGGATTCGGGTTTTTCTTATTTTGAGAGTATTGTAAATGGCAGCGGGGGAGAATATATTACGGCGGGAGTTGTTCCTGCCGCGGACGGGGAGTGATACGGATATGGAAAACCATGAAGTGACAGGAAAACAGCCTCTTTTGGACGATAAAGGAAAGATTACAGAGCCGGGCTGGGCGAGAAGCCCGGTGTGGGAATATGACAGGAACAGGGTGCCATCGCTGCCTTTGCGCATAAAGGAGCAGGACTCTTATCTGGTCATGGGAGAGGAATACGGCGTATTGTTTACCGTGTCCGATGACGGTTATATGGGATCCGGCTCGGTATCCATTCTTCATTTCAGGGAGAAATGGGAACATACAGAGAGTGTCCGGACGCCTTTCCCTCTGGGGAAATTTAAGATGCCGGCTTCCGCTGAACAGGGAGATGTTGTTTACCGGGATAAGAAGCTCAGACTTGAATTTCGTGTTGAGGCGGGACAGCGTATGATATCCTGCGATTTTAAGGAATTTTATCAGGGAAAGCCGTTTTATTGTGAGATCACGCTGGAGCAGCCACCGATGGACAGGATAGCTGTCGCCGCGCCATCGAAAGGAAACAGGGCATTTTACTACAGCCAGAAAATCAACTGTATGCCTGCGGAGGGGTATATGTCTTTCGACAACCAGACATACTGGTTTAACCCGGAACATGATTACGGTACGCTCTCCTGGGAGCGGGGAGTCCGTCCCTTTGGCCATACGTGGTACTGGAGCTCGGGAAACGGTACGGTAGGAGGAAAACCTTTCGGGTTTAATCTCGGATATGAGCCGGGAGACGTTTCAGAGGTATCGGAGAATATATTATTCTATGACGGAAAAGGACATAAACTTGACCGTGTGATCTTTCATGTGCCGGAGGAAGATTACATGAAAACGTGGACGTTTACTTCCGGAGACGGACGTTTTGAAATGGAGTTCGAGCCTGTCATCGGGCGTTTGGAGAATCTGTCGGCACTGTTTGCTTCTTCCGGGAAGCATCAGGTGTTTGGCAGGATGAAAGGAAGAGCAGTGCTGGATGACGGAAGATTTATCGAACTGAAAGATTTTATGTGTTTTGCCGAAAAAGTGCACGGCAAGTATTAATGAACCCGCTCCGGATCTGTTAAAAAAATGATAAAAACGTTGACATCCATGCAGCAACGTGATAAAGTTCTTATAAACCGATGACGGAGAGCAAGTAATCTCAATGAATGTTTTACAGAGAGCTGCAGGCGGTGGAATCGCAGTATACGGACATGAGATGAATGGGCTTCGGAGGGCGAGCTGAAAACAGAGACGGATCCTTGGTTTCGGACTGGAGAAGTAGGCGAGACGGAGAATGAACTTCGTTAGCAAAAGGAGCATATGCTGGTATGCGTTGAGTGGATGCATGAATGTATCAAGCCGGGTGGCACCGCAGGAGTGTGAATGAATAATTGCTCTTGTCCCTGCAATAGTTTAATTGTGTGGGATGAGAGCTTTTTTGATGCAATGCCGGAAAGGAAGGCAGAAGGGCTTAAATCCCGAAAAGAGAAAGGAGAAAGAAAAATGAGTGAAAAGAAAATCCCGTACAAGATCTATCTTGAAGAGAGCGAGATGCCCAGAGAATGGTATAATGTCCGCGCTGATATGACAAATAAACCGGCGCCTCTCCTGAATCCGGGAACATTAAAACCGATGACGGCAGAAGAACTGGGCGCTGTATTTTGTGAAGAACTTGTAAAACAGGAGCTGGATAACGATAACCGCTATATCGAGATTCCTGAGAAAATCCGTAATTTCTATAAAATGTACCGTCCGTCTCCGCTGGTAAGGGCTTATTGCCTGGAAGAGAAGCTCCAGACACCGGCTAAGATTTATTATAAGTTTGAGGGAAATAATACATCGGGCAGCCATAAGCTCAATTCGGCGATCGCTCAGGCTTATTACGCAAAAGACCAGGGACTTAAAGGAGTGACTACGGAGACCGGGGCAGGCCAGTGGGGAACCGCATTGTCCATGGCGTGCGCATACCTTGATCTGGACTGTAAAGTATATATGGTAAAATGCTCTTATGAGCAGAAGCCTTTCCGCCGTGAAGTGATGAGGACATACGGCGCGAGCGTGACTCCGTCTCCGTCAGAGACGACAGAAGTGGGAAGAAAGATCCTGGCAGAGCACCCGGGAACAACAGGCAGCCTGGGATGCGCGATTTCGGAGGCTGTCGAGGTGGCTACCCACACGGAAGGATACAGATACGTTCTTGGAAGCGTACTCAACCAGGTGCTCCTGCACCAGTCAGTTATCGGTATGGAAACTAAGATTGCAATGGATAAATACGGTATTAAGCCGGATGTCATTATCGGATGTGCCGGAGGCGGATCGAACCTGGGCGGATTGATCTCCCCGTTCATGGGAGAAAAGCTCAGAGGAGAAGCAGACTATCAGTTCATTGCTGTGGAACCGGCTTCCTGCCCGAGCCTGACAAGAGGAGTTTATGCATATGACTTCTGTGATACCGGAATGGTATGCCCGCTTGCAAAGATGTATACGCTCGGCAGCGGATTCATCCCATCAGCGAACCACGCGGGAGGACTGCGGTATCACGGCATGAGTTCTGTGCTGTCCCAGCTTTATCATGACGGATATATGGAGGCGCGTTCCGTTGAGCAGACGGCTGTATTCGAGGCGGCGGAACAGTTTGCGAGAGTAGAGGGAATCCTGCCGGCTCCGGAGAGCAGCCATGCGATCAGAGCAGCTATTGATGAGGCTGTCAAATGCCGTGAGACAGGAGAGGAAAAGACGATCCTGTTCGGACTTACGGGAACCGGATACTTTGATATGGTTGCATATGAGAAGTACAATAACGGTGAGATGTCAGACTATATCCCGACAGATGAAGACCTCCGGGCGGGGCTTGACGGGATCCCGAAGTTCCCGGGAAATATGGAGTAATACCTTCAGGCACTAAAAGGAAAGTGTTTGGATGAACAGGAAAACAGAAGCGAAGGATCGCGGTGACCGGACAGGGGAAAGGGGATTCCCCTGTCCGATTTGTATTATGTAAATTTTCGGTAATTTTACAAAAGTTAAAACAATTTTCGGACTTTAGGAATTTTGGAAATAACAGTTGACATTTT
>DXEY01000180.1 GCA_019114745.1 Candidatus Mediterraneibacter colneyensis
CCGGATTGTGTAAAGACAGAGCTTCTGAATTATAAGTGGCGCATATGCCGTCCATCCGCTATATTGAAATTGCCGGAGAAAAACTGACATCCGGGAAACGGCGGCAGACGCCGGAACATTGAAAGGAGACTTGCCATATGAGATGGTTTGATTCAGATTTTGACTATGTACAGGAACTCATAGACACATGGAATAAAAACAGAAGGAAGGTCCGGACAGCATATTTTGTCATTGCCGCAGTCCTGATCATCGCGGGCATACTGACCGCGGTATTTCCAATCAGTATATTTGCAGTGATCCAGTATCTTGCTGCGATCGCGGTAATCGCCGTCGGGATTTATCATTTTATCACTTTTTCATCCATGACGTACTATTTCAAGGATTACATGCTCCTGCTGTCCGGTATCCTGAATGTGCTGATGGGCGTCATGCTGTTTATCATGCCGGTCACCCTGACAGTACAGGTCACTACGCTGCTGCTTGCTTTCCTGCTGATCTTTAACGGCGTGGAGAAACTCTCCCTCGCCTCGCGGCTCAGATACTTCCGGATCCCGCGCACAGGATCCCTGACATTCAGCGGGATCTTAAATATCGTGCTTGCAGTTATTTTTATGCTGCTCCCCTTCGTATCGGCGCTGGCGCTGAACTACATCCTTGCGGCATATCTCGTCCTTACCGGAGCGGCGCTCCTGATCGAAGCCGCAGGAATGCATAAAATAACCCTGTGACCGCCTGCATATATTGATAGAAGCAAAAGAAAAGGAGAACAATACCCATGAACCGGAATCAGAACATCCAGATCCTCATCACCCTGAACCAGGCGTATCTGCCCCGTCTTCAGGTTATGCTTACCTCGATGCACAGCAGCCAGCCGGATGAGAAATTTGACATCTGGCTTTTGCACAACAGCATCCCGGAAGAATCCTTAGAACCTGTCACCTGCCAGTGCCGCGCCCTCGGATATGCCTTCCATCCGGTTACGGTGGACAGCGCTGCGTTTACCGGGGCTCCGGTCAGCAGGCAGTATCCCCGGGAGATGTATTACCGCCTCCTGGCGCCGTTTCTGCTGCCACGCAGACTGCACCGTATCCTCTACCTGGATCCGGACATCCTGGTCATCAACCAGCTCCGTCTCGGGACAGACCATGCATATTTTAATTCCGGAGTCCTGCTCATTGATCTCGACCAGGGAAGAAACGAGATCATAGCCGGAGATATCTTCAACTACACAAGAGAGCACGCCAGGGAGCTGCTCCTCCCCGACCAGGATATCCTCAACGCAATGTACGGATACCGCACCCTGCCTGTCGATGACTCGATCTGGAACTACGACGCCCGCAACTACAATACTTACCTTCTCAGAAGCGGGGGAGTGTGCGACATGGACTGGGTCATGAAATGCACCTCAGTCCTCCATTTCTGCGGCAAATCAAAGCCCTGGCAGAAAGGGTACATCCACAGGTTCGGCATCCTGTACAAACACTACGGGCAGCTCACACAGCGTATGATGGAATAAACGCCGCAAAGCCGCCCGCAAAATTCTGTATTTATTCTTGTTTTCCCGGGAACATCCGCCCCGTAATGATTTTTTCCACCTGGAGTACCAGCCTCTCTTCGTCCAGATGGGGCTTTCCCACATACTGAAGCAGGATGCCTGTCATCCCATAAGCATAAAATCTGAGTGTCACTTCCATATCTTCGTAGCTGATCGGCACATCCGTCATCCGGTAATGCACCATCTCCGCCAGATAGGATGTCGCCGAATCCACCAGAAGCCCTTCGATCTGTGCCCATCTGCGGGAATACAAAAGCCTCTCCAGCTTCACCTTATGCCGCCTCACATAAGAGACAAAAGTCGTCAGCGCTCCCACCGGGTCGTCCGCCTCCAGGCTCTTATTCACCAGCTCTTTCATAGACTCCCGGAACGTCCAGTCAAGGACATCCATGATATCTTTAAAATGATAGTAAAACGTCTGGCGGGAAATACGGCACTCCCCGATCAGCTTAGTTACTGTGATCTTATCTATGTCTTCCTTTTCCAGCATTTGGGAAAAGGTGTCGGCAATCACCGATTTCATGTCTTCTCTCATAAGTAAGCACCTCTTCTGTGATTGCTATTGTATTACAAATATTCTGATAAAATCAAGTAAAATTTATCCCTGTACGCCCAGCGTCGCCATCATGACCGCCTTGATCGTATGCATCCGGTTCTCCGCCTCGTCGAATACTTTCGACTGCTCCGACTCAAATACTTCGTCTGTCACTTCCATATCCTCAACGCCGAACCGCTCGCCCATCTCTTTTCCGATCTTAGTCTTCAGGTCATGGAAAGATGGCAGGCAGTGGAGGAAGATCGCCTCATCCTTTGCATTTACCATAACTTCTTTCGTGACCTTGTACGGCGTGAGCTCACGGATCCTTTTCTCCCATACTTCATCCGGCTCGCCCATGGAAACCCATACGTCTGTATAAATTACATCCGCGTCTTTCGTGCCTTCTTTTACGTCTGATGTCAGGGTGATCGTGGCACCGGATTCTGCTGCATACTCCCGGCACTGCGCCACCAGCTCCGGATCCGGAAAATATGCTTCCGTCGTACATGCCGTAAAATCAAGACCCAGTTTGGAACATGCCACCATCAGGGAATTTCCCATATTGTAGCGCGCATCTCCCATGTATACCAGCTTCAGTCCTTTCAGTTTCCCGAAGTTCTCGCGGATCGTCAGCATATCCGCCAGCATCTGCGTCGGATGATACTCATTTGTAAGGCCGTTCCATACCGGCACGCCTGCATACTTCGCCAGTTCTTCTACGATCTCCTGCCCGAATCCGCGGTACTCGATCCCGTCGTACATCCTGCCGAGCACGCGCGCTGTATCTTTAATGCTCTCTTTCTTTCCCATCTGGGAACCCGTCGGTCCCAGGTAGGTAGTACCCATTCCCATGTCGTGGGCAGCCACCTCAAAAGCGCAGCGCGTTCTTGTGCTGTCTTTCTCAAAGAGCAGCGCCACGTTTTTTCCCTTATAGTGATCCACCGGAACACCATTTTTCTTTTTCTCCTTTACCTCAGCCGAAAGATCGATGAGATATGTGATCTCCTCCGGGGTAAAGTCCTTCAGTGTCAGAAAGTTGCGTCCTTTTAAATCCATGATTCTATCCCTCACTGTACTATTATTCTCCACCAGATAGTGTATCTGTATATTCCCCGCATGATAAAATATTCGTGGAATATGTAACAGTATACACGCTTATGCATAAAAATGCAATGCTTTTGCATAATTTTGCATAAATAAACATCAGGGCGGATCCGGCCAAAACCGCTCCGCCCTGCTTTTTTCTTTTCTCATCCCCTGTGTCTTCTCTGCCTGCTCACCTCAAACATCAGCACCGACGCCGCCACCGCTGCATTCAGCGACTCCGCTTTTCCCAGCATGGGAATGCGGATCAGGCAGTCCGCGCACGCCGCCACCTCATCTCTGAGGCCGTTCCCCTCATTCCCGATCAGGAATGCGGTTCCGCCGGTATAGTCTTCCCCGTCATATGCATGTTCTCCTTCCAGATGAGCCGCATACACACGGATCCCGTCATCTTTCAGTTCTCCTACCGTTCCCGGAAGGTCCTCCACATACAGGAACGGCACGCGGAGCAGGGCGCCCATTGTCGAACGCACGACCTTGGGATTATAAATATCCACACAGTCACTGCTCAGGATGACCCCCGTCACGCCCGCCGCTTCAGCCGTGCGGAAGATCGTGCCCAGATTTCCCGGATCCTGGAGATTATCCAGTACGAGCACATGCGCACTCGCAGGATCTTCCCCGAGGATATCCGGCATCCTGTACTCTTTTCTCTTTACGACCGCCAGGATACCCTGGGGCGTCTTCGTATCGGACACATGGGAAAATACCGGATCTGCCAGTATCTCTGTCCTGACATTCTTTTTTATCTCCGCCAGTTCCGTCTCATGCTTTCCGGCATAACTCTCTGAGAGATAGATCCGTTCTATCCTTTCCAGCCAGCCCGGATCTGCCATGAGTTCCCCCGCCATGCGCGGGCCTTCCACCAGAAATACCCCCGCCTCATCCCGGGCGCGGCTCTTTTTCATCATCCTGACCAGTTCTTTTACCTGACCGTTCGACGTACTCGTGACCATTACCTCGTCCCTTTCGCATCAAATTTCTGAAGAATATCATTAGAGCCGATCATGATCAGGATTCCGTCTGACGGAAGAGGTTTCTGCGGATCAAATGTTACGTCTACTTCTTTATTAATGATTATCCCGACTACATTGATCCCAAATCTTTCACGTATACGCAGATCTGCCAGACATTTCCCCCGCCACGGCTCCGGCACGGTTACTTCTACCATACTGTAGTCATCGGACAGCTCGATCCAGTCCATAAATTCTCTTGCCGCCAGGTTCTTCGCCACACGGCTTCCCATCTCGATCTCCGGGTAGACCACATAGTCCGCGCCCACTTTCTTGAGGATCGTTCCCTGCAGGTCGTCTTTTGCTTTTGCCACGACCATCGGTATCCCCATATCTTTGCACAGCAGCGTTGCCATAATGCTCGCCTCAAAATTTTCTGAAACTGCAATCACAACTCCGTCCAGATTTCTTCCTCCGAGTGTGTGCAGGGCCTCCGGATCTGTCACGTCTGCTTTCAGCGCATAGGATACCTGTTCCGATATCTCCTGGATCTTTTCATAAGAATCATCCACTACCAGTACATCGCATCCCATCTTTTCCAATGTTCTCGCTACACTCCATCCGAAACTTCCAAGTCCAAGTACAGCAAATTGTTTTCCCATTGTTCCTCTCCCACATATTTGATTCTATATTTTTTAAGCGTGATCTTTATCCAAGCATGATCTTTTTCTCCGGCAGTTCCCTGAACTGCTCGCTCTTGTTCGCCTTTCCGGCAAATACGAGCGCCATCGTAAGAGGCCCGATCCTGCCGATATACATCAGCGCCATCAGTACTACATGGCTGACCCGGCTGAGACTCGGCGTCAGATCAGCAGACAGCCCCACTGTTCCTATGGCGGAAGATGCTTCATACATCAGATTCAAAAAGTCCACACCAGGCTCACATATGGACATCACACTTACTCCGGCAAGCCAGCACAGAAAGGTGATCATAGTGATCGTGATTCCCGACCTCACCGTATCTTCCGCCACTCTTCTGCCAAAGCACTCTGTATTTTTTCTTCCTTTGACTACTGAAAACACTGTCACTATCAGCATTGCCGCAGTAGTTGTCTTGATACCGCCTGCAGTTCCCGCCGGAGATCCTCCGATAAACATCAGGATACAACCAAGCAGCCGTGAACTCGCCGTCAGTCCCGACTGTGAGACGGAAGCAAACCCTGCGGTACGCGTTGTAACCGACTGGAACGCTGATGCCAGTATCTTCTCCGGCACGCTAAGATCCTTCATCGTAGCCGGATTATTGTATTCCAAAAGGAAAAATCCCACTGTTCCGGCAAGAATCAGAAACGCTGTCATTGAGAGGACGATCTTGCTCTGAAGTCCCAGTCTTGTAAAAATCCTCTTTCTCGCGCCTTTCTCCCCCGCTCCTTTTTTTGCGGTGACGAAGATATCGTGCCATACCGGGAATCCCAGACCTCCCATAACGATCAGGAACATTGTGGTCAGACTCACCAGCGGGGAGTCCACATACTGCATAAAACTGCTGTTTCCGATGATGTCAATCCCCGCATTGCAGAAGCCTGAGACCGAATGGAAAACAGCATACCAGATGCCTCTGACAGCTCCAAATTCCGGTATAAACTTAAATGCAAAAAGAACAGCTCCAATCCCTTCTACAATGAACGTCCCGCGAAGGATCCTGATGATAAACTTTACAAGCCCCGAAAGAGTGTCCAGCCCGTACGCCTCCTGGATCAGGATACGTCCCTTCATAGAGATCCTCTTTCCCAAAATCAGCAGAAACGCAGACAGACACGCGATCACGCCAAGACCGCCCACCTGGATCAGCAGCAGCATCACGATCTGTCCGGCAAGGGTAAACTGTTCTGCCGGAACAACGGTCACCAGCCCGGTCACACACACAGACGTAACCGACGTAAACAATGCATCGATAAATGCGATCGGCTGCTGGTTGCATACCGGAAGCCACAAAATGACTCCGCCTGAAAAAATAACCCCGAAAAAGCCCAGTGCCACGATCTGCATCGTACTCAGCCTGATTCCTCTCGGGCTCTTTTCTTTCTTCTCCATAATCTTCTCCTGTTTCCTTTCATAAGCCGTATCTGACGGCCGACGCCTCCATATTAACACAGACATACAGGAGTTTCAATTTAAAGGAGACATTCTATGATTTCTTGGCGGTTTCTTAGCTTTCAGGGATAATATTCTCCCGCAACGCCCGGAACAGTTCCTCTTCGTTCCTGACCTCATACGCAGGTGTCGCGCCGCATGTCCTCCCGTGTTCTCTCCGGTTCATCCACACAGCATTCCACCCGGCATTCACCGCGCCTTTCACATCCAGCTCCCAGGAATCCCCAACAAACCACATTTCCACATCCTCCAGATGCATAACTCTTTTCGCATGATCAAAGATCTTCCCGTCCGGCTTCTGAGCGCCCACGTCCGCCGAGACGAATATATTTTCGTGCGGAATCCAGCGCTCCACCCCCAGGCTCTTCACCTTGTTCCACTGGTGACCGGAGGGGCCGTTTGTAATGATCCCCAGTTCTGCTCTTTCGGAGCAGTATTCCAGAATTTCCTCCATCCTGCCGGACAGATGGATCTGCTTCTGGCGCCCGGCATAGATGTTCTGAAATGCCAGCGCTTCCTTCTCCGTGATCGTAACGCCGAACGTCTCCATGGCTTTTGTCATCCTGTATGTATACACTTCTTCCAGTGTGATCTCTCCGGCAAGCGCCCGGGAATACACCTGATTGCTGTACTGCCGCATAACAGGGCAGACCGCTTCCGCCGGAACAGGCGGGACAGAGCCAAAAAAATCCGCATACGCCTCCATAAACGGGACGGTCTGGTCATACAGTGTATCATCCACGTCAAACAAAACCGCTTTTCTTCTGATCATCTCTGACATTGCTGTCTCCTTCTACATCTGCTTTCTGACTACCGCATACTCGTCGCCGTTCCTGTAATACGGACACTGGTAATAGCGGTCTGACATGATCCTCACATAGTCGTCCTCATCCATATTCATATCGCACAGATATGCCCCGTATTCGTCGTCATATACATAGAATGCGCAGGTATCACAAGTTGTTCTTTCTTTTCGTTTCATTCTCTTTTTGCCTTTCACTAAATGTAACGCCATTATACCACAAATCTTTTCCATTATCATCTTGACATCCCGCCCTTCTGTATATATACTGTGTATATAGATATATACAGTTATGTTTTTCATATCCTCAAAAGGAGGGCTGCCATATGAAGCCATTATTAGAGGTCACCCGCCTGAACAAACAGATCGGCACACTGCACCTGCAGGACATCTCCTTCACACTGGAGCCGGGATATATCTTTGGGCTGATCGGACGCAACGGAGCCGGCAAGACTTCCCTGATCCGCACACTCCTGAATTTATACCGGAAAGATTCCGGCAGTATTGTTGTAAACGGCTGCCCCATGGATACCATGGAACACGAAGCAAAAGACCAGATCGGTTTTGTACTGGATGAATTTCTCTTTGAAGAGAAAATGAGCATCTCCGCAAACGGCAAATACTTCGGCGCCGCATACAGCAAATACGACCATGAACTTTTCCTGAAGTTCTGTGCCCGGTTCGGGCTTGATCCGAAGAAAAAGACCGGGCATCTGTCCAAAGGACAGAATACCCGTTTCCAGCTTGCCTTTGCACTGTCCCACCAGGCGAAGCTCTTCATCATGGATGAACCTGCCGCAGGTCTGGATCCGCTCTTCCGGCGCGAACTGACGGACTATATGCAGGAGCTCGTGGAGGACGGCACAAGAAGCGTGCTCTTTTCCACCCACCTCACCGCAGATCTCGACAGGATCAGCGACTACATCGCACTGCTGGATCGCGGTCAGATGTATTTCTGCATGGACAAAGAAGATCTCCTGGAGCGCTATGTCCTTCTGAAAGGCACCCGGGAGGAAATCTGCGCCCTGCACAGTCCGAAGATCATCGCGGCAGTACACGAACCGTTCGGAAGCACGGCGCTTGCCGAGTATCCCGAACCGTCACTGGCAGAAGGACTGGTCTCTGTGCGTCCTTCTATCGCCGAACTGTTATTCTATCTCCGGAAAGGAGGCTGTATCTTATGAAAAAACTTGCATTTTATCATCTGATGCTGAGGTTCCGCCGCAGACTGCCATTGTTTCTTATATATTTTGCCGGCTATGTCATCATTTCTGTATTTATACTCAATTTTGCTGTCGCCCAGTTCCTCATAGACGTATACCGAAAGGAGGGCGGTCTGCCCCGGACTTACGACGAACGGCAGGCGCTGATCACGGATCTGGTCGTCTCCAATAATTTCGTGTTCGTCTGTATCGTCATGCTGCTCCTCCTCGGGCTGCTCTGGCTCATCTCACGTAAGCTGCCGCTGAGCCTGCCAAAGGCGCTGTACGCGTGCCCTTTAAACGAACAGGAAAAACTGCACTGTCTGCGGTACTACCTCATATGGAAATGCATCTGCCTGCTGGCGGTTTTCTTTGCCATTTCCTTCGGATGGTTTTACGTTTCTTTCTTTACGGTTACGCCGTTTTTTGCCGTACAGCTCAGCCTAACGATATTTACACTCATCGCCTTCAGCCTCAATCCTGATCCGGGCAACCGGCGGGAAGCGCTGAAGAAATGTCCGGACATTGTAACGGAGAAGAGCAGCGGTACATTTGTAAATATCTACTGGAGCGCGCTGCTCCTGCTGGAAAACACGGTTTTTTACAGCGTTCTCATTTACAACCCGGACTTTACCTGGGCTGACGCGGCATGGTGGATCCCCGCGTTTCTGCTCAACCTGTACATTGCGAAACGGCACGTGACACCCGTTCTCAAGATTATGCTGGATTATGAAAAGCTGTATTTTCCGATCGAGGACGCCGAATCCATGATTTCCGCCGGACAGGCGGACACCGCCCTGCCGCCGGCAGAGAGCTGAGAAGGGAAGAACAGATGAAGATATTTATTAACGAAAACAGTCCGCGCCCGATCTATGAACAGATCGTGCTGGCAGTAAAAAATTCCATAGCAAACCACGAACTGAAATCAGGAGATATGCTGCCTTCCATCCGCTCTCTCGCGCGCGAACTCGGCATCAGTGTTATCACTACAAAACGCGCATACGAGGAACTGGAGAAGCAGAAACTGATCTATTCCGAACAGGGAAAGGGTTTTTTTGTCAGTGAAGTAAATCAGAACCTTCTTATGGAAAAACGTTTAAGGGAGTATGAGACAAGATTCCGGGAGCTGATCCGCGAGGCAAAAGGCCTGGGACTCTCTTCAGAAGAAGTTTCCGATATGGTTCAGATGTTCTGGAATAATGGAGGTGAAAAGTCATGACTACATTTTCCTGTACGAATATTACCAGGCAATACCGGAATTTCTGCCTGGACAATGTATCATTCTCTATGGAGACCGGATATTTCTATGTCCTCGTCGGGGTGAACGGATCGGGGAAAACAACGCTTCTCGACTGCATCAGCGGAGTGGACATCAGCACTCACCGCAGTATGTCCGGAGAGGCGCAGATCGACGGCATCTCGCTGAATACCTCCCCTGAAACTTATCGCCGGAGGCTCGGCTATATCAGTGAAAAATGTCCATTTTTCATGGAGGAATCCATCGCCCAGAACGGGCTGACCTACGGGCAGTTCTATCCGGACTGGTCTGTGCGCGATTATTCCGCATATCTTGACCGGCTGAACGTGGATCCGTCAAAACGGATGTATCAGTTGTCCAAAGGAGAATTTCTGAAAGTACAGGTCTGTTTTGCCCTGGCGCACCACCCGGATTTTCTCTTCCTGGATGAGCCGCTGGAGGGATTTGATCCTGTGTTCCGCCGGGAGTTTCTCGATCTGCTCAGTGACCTGCTCAGCCGGGATATGGGCATCCTTCTTTCCACCCATGTTACAGAGGATGTAGACCGGCTGGCAGATTACATCCTGATTCTGGAAAACGGACGTCTCATGGCAGATGCTCCGAAAGAGACCCTGAGCGACCGTTACAGAGATCTTACAGGAACTCCGGCGCCTCACATCCGGGATCTGCTTGAACTGGAACACCAGGAAAGACACTGACACGTATCAACAACCTTTCTGCATCTGCAAAGGAGGTTCGCAATGAATACATTCAACTATTACCAATACGAAAAGAAACACCTGAAGCCACTCTCGTACCGTGTTTTTATGGGAATATCCTTATTATGGCTCTTCCTGAACGCTGCGGTAGAGGCATCCACAGCCTCAAGAGCTTCTGAAGCTCTTGAGACGGCAGTTCGTTCCGGTTATTCTCCGGAAACGTTCAGCCTGAATCTTTTCCAGTTTGACCTTTGTTTTATGATCACGATCTCTACGCTTAACAGCTCACTTTTTTATATACGGGAGATGGGGCAGCAAGTCCCAGTCCTGTCCAAATACCTTTTTGCTCCCGTAGAGGTCAGAAAAATGTACCGCGCAAAAGCATTTCTGCTCATGCGCGGCGCATGTTTATTTTATATCTCCGGCCTGACCATTTACTTCGCCACTGCGGGCGTCACCTTTGGCGCCGGCGCTCCCTTTGCACAGCTCCTGAAACAGTTCGGCTCTGCACTTATATTCTGCATCGTCGTTGTTTCCATTGCTCTGCTGGCGAACTGGTACCAGTACCGGCAGGCGATCGCGAAATGACTGCCGCCTAATTCGCGGCTTTCTTTTTGATAAGCTCTTTTCCGGAAGTGACTACGATCGTCACGCCAAGGATCATAAGCAGCACAGCGACAATGAGCTGCAGACCCTCGACCATGAACACTCCCGTTCCCGCTGAAAAGGCTTTTACAAGAGAGATGAATCTCTGGATCAGCGCCGAGAAAGTCACGATCAGCATGATCACAAATGGCGGTACAAGTGTTTTGAGCGTCCTTCCCGTCACTTTCAGGAATACGCAGAGCGTGATCAGCACAAGCGCGCTCAGAAGCTGGTTGGCGCTTCCAAACAGCGGCCAGATATTGGAATATCCGACCTGGGTCAGGATATAGCCGAACACAAGCGTGATGACCGTTGCAAAATATTTATTGCACAGAACTTTTCTCCAGCCTTCCGCGTGTTCCATATCATCCACGCTGAAGAGTTCCTGGAATGACATACGTCCGATACGTGCAACGGAATCCAGCGTGGTAAACGCAAGCGCTGATACGCACATCGTCATAAAACTCTGAGCTACATACACCGGGATGCCGAACATTTCAAGGAACCCTGCCACTCCCGATGAAAAGATCTGGAACGGAGTACCGACCGCCGCTGTCCCGTCAGCTCCTGCTGCGGCGCCTGCCACACAGAGAGCGATAACTGCCAGCAGACTTTCCAGTACCATTGCTCCATATCCGACTTTCAGCATATCTTTTTCATTTGAGATTGTCTTTGACGACGTACCCGAAGACACCAGGCTATGGAATCCTGACACCGCCCCGCAGGCAACGGTTACAAACAGTATCGGGAACAGCGTGCCAAGGCTCTCGTTCTGAAATCCGGTAAATGCCGGAAGGTTCATTGCCGGATGTGCAAACAGCAGGCCGAGCACTGCCCCTGCGATCATGCCGACAAACATGAACGTAGACATATAATCTCTTGGCTGCATCACAAACCACATCGGGAGCACTGCCGCCAGGAAGATATAGATAAATGCGATGTAAACCCACATATCCTTACCAAGGATCACAGGGAAGTTCATACCGAATACAAATGCAAGCACGGTACATACAAGTCCCAGCGCAACTTCTTTCCATCCTGTCAGCTTCACCTTATGCTGTATCACGCCGAATACAACCGCAAACAGGATAAAGAACAGTGAAATACTTCCCGCCGCACCGTTCACCTGTGCATTTTCAGACAAAGCCTGCACTCCGTCTGTTACAACATATGCGTTAAACGTGTCAGCCACCATATCGGCAAATGCTGCAATAACGATCAGACAGAACAGCCAGCAGAATCCCAGGAACAGTTTACGACCCGCTTTTCCTATGTACTTTTCGATCAGAAGCCCCATAGATTTTCCGTCATTTTTTACACTTGCATACAGCGCGCCGAAGTCTGTCACAGCTCCAAAGAAGATACCTCCCAGTACGATCCACAGCAGTACAGGCAGCCATCCGAATGCCGCCGCCTGGATCGCGCCGGTGACAGGACCTGCGCCTGCAATTGATGAGAACTGGTGAGCAAATACAGTCCATCCGTCAGTCGGCACATAATCCTGCCCGTCATTGTGAAGAACTGCGGGCGTCTTTGCCTTGGGGTCGATGCCCCATTTCTTCGCCAGCCAGCGTCCGTACAGAGCATATGCTGCTATCAGGCACACAGCGGCGATCAGTACGATTACTAAAGTGTTCATAATCCTCTCTCCTTTTTTGATTCGTAAAAGTGTTGCAAGTTAGGAAGTACCTTTCACGGCACCTTCGGATCAAAGCCATATAGGCGTCAGTCCCTGGGACTGCCCTGTACAATAAAAAATCGCCTTCAGACAGATCACTCTGTCAGAAGACGAAGCATGTTCCTCCGCGTTACCACTTCTGTTACCGGATATCCCGGTCTCTCAGTTCTGTCTCCCGCCTTTCACCTCCGGAATCCGGATCATTTCTGCGGTTTAACAGATTTCCCTATAACGGGGGAATCCCGGTCCGGGCTAATTAGCATCTGCAGATCCATACTAAAACAGGCATGTCATTTTACAGATCTGTTCACCCCGACTGCTCGCAGGAGATAACCTCCCCGGCCATGCTGTTTCCTCACACCACCCGGAAACTCTCTGAAAACACGTCTGCCCGAGAAGCCCTGTCCTGTTCATTGCATTGGCTTTCTCAATCCGATTCTATTATA
>DXEY01000023.1 GCA_019114745.1 Candidatus Mediterraneibacter colneyensis
GCGTGTACTCCACCGGAAAAGTATCAGTCCGTCTGAGAGAGGGGGATACCTTTATCCTTTTCCCCGGAGTTGAGCTGCAGTACCAGGCGGACAGAGACGAACCATGGGAATACTGCTGGGCAGGCTTTATGGGGGCGGACGCGGCTTCGATCATACGGAATACGGACTTCGGGAAAGAGACCCCATATATCCGGAAGGGCAGGGTGCCTGCGGACGAGATCCGGAGCGGGATGGAGCAGATCTATATGCTCAAAGGGAACACGTATGAATCTGCTGTGGCGATGACAGGGAAGCTGTACAGCCTCCTGGCACTGTTCATGCACTATGCAGAGCGTCCGGAGCCGGAAAAGGACTCCCATGTCATGTATGTGGAAAAAGCGGTCAGCTATATTGAGACAAATTACTCTTATCCTGTGACTGTGGAAGACATCGCGTCCTATGTGGGAATCAGCAGGAGCCATCTGTTCCGGTCTTTCCAGAATGATATGAATAAGTCGCCGAAAGACTTTCTGACCGGATACAGGATCAAGCAGGCGTGTCATCTGCTGAGAGAGACGGATCTGTCTGTCTCGGCGATCGCCTACTCAGTGGGCTTTGAGAACAACCTTTATTTCTCCAAAGCCTTTCGGAAGCAGAAGGGGGTAAGCCCCTCTGAATACAGAAGATCAGGAAGAGCAGGAGAGTGAATCAGATGATAAATGAATATTCCAGAACGGAACTTTTGGTAGGGGAAGAGGGGCTTCGCAGGATCAGGCGCGCGTCGGTCATGGTGTTCGGCGTAGGCGGCGTGGGTTCCCACTGTATCGAGGCTCTGGCGAGGAGCGGTGTCGGCAGGCTGTGCCTGGTGGACAATGACAGAGTCTCCCTGACGAATATCAACCGGCAGTCCATCGCGTATCACAGCACGGTGGGACAGCTGAAAACAAAGGTGATGCAGGAGCGGATCCGGGACATCGACCCGGAGATCCGGGTGAGTACCTGCGAGACATTCGTCCTCCCGGATAATCTACCGGAACTTCTGGACCGGGAAGGAAAACCGGACTATATAATCGACGCGGTAGATACGGTGAGCGCGAAAATCGCGCTGGCAGAGGAGGCGCAGAAGCGGGGCATACCGATCATCAGCAGCATGGGTACGGGGAATAAACTCCACCCGGAACTGTTTGAGGTGGACGACCTGTTCCGGACGAGCGTATGTCCTCTGTGCCGCGTGATGAGAAGGGAGCTGAAAAACAGGGGTATTACGCGCCTGAAGGTAGTGTACTCCAAAGAGCAGCCCAACGATGTGAGCGGACGCTCCACCGGGGAAGATCCGGGACAGCGCCGGTCAGTCCCGGGCAGTATCTCATTTGTTCCCCCGGCAGCGGGGCTTTTGCTGGCAGGGGAAGTCATCCGGGAACTGGCGCAGATTTCATAAGAAAGGACGGTTAGAATGGATCTATTTGATTATATGAGGGAAAACAACAGGGAGAAAGAGTCGCCTCTGGCGTCCAGGATGCGGCCGACGACACTGGATGAAGTGGTAGGGCAGCAGCATATCATAGGAAAGGACAAGCTCCTCTACCGGGCGATCAGGGCAGACAAGCTCAGCTCGGTGATCTTTTACGGCCCTCCGGGCACCGGAAAGACGACGCTTGCCAAAGTGATCGCCAATACGACCAGCGCGGAATTTAAGCAGATCAACGCAACAGTTGCGGGAAAAAAGGATATGGAAGAGGTCGTAAAAGAGGCGAAAGACCTGATGGGGATGTACGGAAAGCGGACGATCCTGTTTATCGATGAGATACACAGATTTAACAAGGGACAGCAGGATTACCTCCTTCCCTTTGTGGAGGACGGCACGGTGATCCTGATCGGCGCGACGACAGAAAATCCCTACTTTGAGGTGAACGGGGCTCTGATATCCAGATCCAGCATTTTTGAGCTCAGGCCGCTTGAAAAAGACGATATCAGGATCCTTCTGAGAAGAGCGGTGGAAGATACAGAGAAAGGGATGGGCAGTTTTCACGCCCAGATCGACGAGGACGCCCTGGAATTTCTGGCGGATATGGCAGGAGGGGACGCGCGGAATGCGCTCAATGCCATCGAGCTGGGGATCCTGACAACAGAGCGGAGCGCGGACGGGATCATCCATATTACTGCTGAGACCGCATCCGAATGCATCCAGAAGCGTGTGGTAAACTATGACAAGCGCGGAGACAACCACTATGACATTATCTCTGCATTTATCAAGAGCATGAGAGGTTCAGACCCGGATGCGGCTGTCTACTATCTGGCAAAAATGCTCTATGCCGGGGAGGACGTTAAATTTATCGCCCGGAGGATCATGATCTGTGCGTCAGAAGATGTGGGCAACGCGGATCCCATGGCGCTGACTGTGGCGGTATCTGCGGCTCAGGCTGTAGAGCGGGTCGGAATGCCGGAATCTCAGATCATCCTGTCCCAGGCAGTGACTTATGTGGCGTGCGCGCCGAAGAGCAACGCGGCATGCAACGCCATATTTGCGGCAAATGAAGCGGTGAGGAAATACAGGACGACAGTGCCGGTGCATCTGCAGGATTCTCATTATAAAGGCGCCGCAAAGATGGGGCATGGCATCGGCTACAAATATGCCCACGATTATCCGGGACATTATGTAAAGCAGCAGTATCTCCCGGATGAAATAAAAGACGCCAGGTTCTATGAACCCGGCGTGTTAGGCTATGAAAAACAGATCGGAGACTATTTAAAGAAGATTCGAGAGGAGTAGCGCATAGATCTCCTGACTCTTTGTATTCCAGCGGTTGGCGATGGCTTCAGCCTCCTGTTCGGTCGGAACGGTAAGTTTCAGATCGATGAGGTTGGAGCCGTTTTCTTCGATGCGGCACCTTACTTCAAACTCCCGGTGCGCGTTCATATAGTAATCCGCTTTTACAGATGCCTCTTCCTTTAAGTCGTACTGCTTTTCCTTCAGAAAATCATCAATGTCATTGCGGATCGCGCGGGAGATCTTCCTGTCAAAGTAGAGGATAGTCTCAGCTCCGTTTTCCGTCAGGTGATACAGAGTCCGGTTGTGGGTTGTCTCCGCCCTTATGAGACCGGAGTCCGTAAGCTCGGAGAGCGCTTCCTGCAGTTTAAAATAAGTTGTGTAACCTTTATCAAGGACAAACTCTGATATCTGAGATGTGGTCAGAGGGAAGTCCACCTTATTCAGCATGTATAGTATGATCAGTTTGTAGAGTGTGAACGTCGCAGCCATGATACTCCTTTCCCTGCCAGAGATCCGTTTCTTTTATATATTGGTGAAAGCGGTTTAAGACCGTCCGCTTGGCGCTTGTCCATAAGGGCGCTGTGAGCAGATCCTTCGGCCCGTCGCCGGTCAGTCTGTGTATGGTGATGTCGGGGCGGAGGACAGTAATGCATGTCCCGAGAAACCGGACATATTCCTCCAGATCGGGGAGGTGGAACGGCTCTGCCCTGTAAAGTGCGTCGAGATCGGTGCCTTTGAGCACATGCAGTAACTGGAGCTTGATCCCCTGGATATCACATCCGTTCAGATAACGCAGAGTCTCGAGCATCATCTGCTCTGTCTCCCCCGGAAGATACAGGATGACGTGTACGATGACCGTGATGCCGATCCTGCGGAGCGCGCGTACCGCGTTGTCAAAGACCTCTGTGGGATATCCCCGGCGGATCAGCCGCACGGTATCCGGATGGATCGTCTGCAGTCCCAGTTCCACCCATACAGGTTTGATCTTGTTCAGACGGGACAGGAGCCGGAGTACATCGTCCCCGAGACAGTCCGGCCTGGTTGCGATCGAGAGGATCTTTACCTCCGGGTCTCGGATCGCTTCCATAAAGATCTCATCCAGATAATCCACAGGCGCATAGGTGTTCGTGAATGCCTGAAAGTATGCGATGTAAGAGCGTACAGGACGTTTTTTCAGAAGCTGAGCTTTTCCCCGGGCGAGCTGTTCTGATATGGACTGCGCTGCGTCCCCGGCAAAATCTCCGGAACCCTGCGCGCTGCAGAAGATGCATCCGCCATATCCCGCGCGCCCGTCACGGTTCGGACAGGTCATGCCTCCGTTCAATGTGATCTTATATACCTTTTCTCCAAACAGATTCTGGAGTTCCCAGTCCAGAGAATGATAGCGCTTTTCTCCCCACCGGACCTGTACCGCCATATGTCAGCCTCCTCCGCTTTATTGCATATCATAGCACTTCCCTTCTGACTTGACAAGGGCATGTAACAAATGTATAATTATTGCATATTTAATGCAGATTATCGTATTTGTGTCAATTCAGACGACATTTCCCGGAGCATTTTAAAGTATGAAAAAATTAAGAAAGGATCGTATTATGACTAGAGAAAGGTATGAATCACTGCCGCTTGCAACTCTGCGTGAACTTGCGAAAGCGAGGAAGATGAAGGGAGTTTCTGCCCTGAAAAAAGGAGAGCTTATCGACGCGATGCTTGCATTAGACGAGCAGGAGGAGCAGCGGGAAGCTGCCTCAGAGGCAAAAGAAGAAGTAAAGGAAGAGATGAGGGAGAAGAAGGCGGAGACGGATATCGAGCAGCTTGACAGCGGATATACAGCAAACGGTATTCTCGAGGTCATGCAGGACGGTTTCGGATTTATCCGCAGCGACAACTATCTTCCGGGGGAGAATGACGTCTATGTCTCTCCGGCGCAGATCAGAAGATTCGGCCTGAAGACCGGTGATATCCTGACGGGCAATACAAGGGTAAAGACACAGAGCGAAAAGTTCAGCGCGCTCCTCTATGTATCTACGATAAACGGCATGCGTCCGGCTGAGGCGATGAAGCGCAAGAACTTTGAGGATCTGACGCCGATCTTTCCGAATCAGCGGATCCGGCTTGAGACGCCGGGCAGCACGACGGCGATGCGGGTGATGGATCTGATCTCCCCGATCGGAAAAGGACAGAGAGGAATGATCGTATCGCCTCCGAAAGCGGGAAAGACAACGCTGCTGAAAGAAGTGGCACTGTCTGTCCTGAGGACGGAGCCCCGGATGCATCTGCTGATCCTGCTGATCGATGAGCGGCCGGAAGAGGTGACGGATATCAAGGAAGCGATATCAGGGCCTAATGTAGAGGTGATCCACTCCACATTCGACGAACTGCCGGAACACCACAAAAGGGTATCGGAGATGGTGATTTCCAGGGCGAAACGTCTTGTTGAACACGGGAAGGACGTTATGATCCTGTTAGACAGTATTACAAGGCTGTCCCGCGCCTATAACCTGATCGTTCCGCCGTCAGGAAGGACGCTTTCCGGCGGACTTGACCCGGCTGCGCTATACAGTCCGAAGCGTTTCTTCGGCGCCGCGAGAAATATGAGGGAAGGCGGAAGCCTTACCGTACTGGCAACCGCGCTTGTGGATACCGGAAGCAAGATGGACGACGTGATCTATGAAGAGTTTAAAGGAACCGGAAACATGGAGCTGATCCTTGACCGCAAACTCCAGGAGAAGAGGGTGTTCCCGGCGATCGATATCGCGAAATCAGGAACGAGACGCGAGGATCTGCTGTTAAATAAGGAAGAGCAGGAGGCGGTCTACATCATGCGAAGAGCGCTGAACGGCATGAAAGCAGACGAGGCGGCTGACAACCTTCTGAATATGTTCTCAAGGACAAAGACAAATGCGGAACTCGTGCATCAGGTGATCCGTCAGAAGTTTATATAAAAAACAGTTGCAAATAAGATCATCTTATGCTACAATTAGAAAGCTGTTTAGAGAGTATAATAAGTATTTTAAAATAGAGAGGTGAAAATCATGCGTGAAGGAATCCATCCAGAATATCATCAGGCTACTGTAACCTGCAACTGTGGAAATACATTTGTGACAGGTTCTACAAAGGAGAATATCCACGTTGAGATCTGCTCCAAGTGCCATCCGTTCTACACAGGACAGCAGAAAGCAGCGCAGGCACGCGGCCGTGTTGATAAGTTCAACAAGAAATACGGTATTAAATAGGAAACAGAGACAGCAGGCTGAGGTGGAATCATCTCAGCCTCTTTGTTTGCGCTGGCGACGAGCCAAAGTCCGGGCTTGCCCGAGACCCTGGCGACCGCTTGCAATCCCGGAATGTGCCTTTTGGCACTTCCGGTGATTACTTTATGAAACTTTACGATGACAGGAGGAACTATGAAATCATCAAATATAGGCGGCCAGGCAGTGTTAGAAGGCATCATGATGAGAAACGGCGGGAAATATTCTGTGGCAGTCCGCAGGACAGACGGCGGGATCGCCGTGGACGTGCAGGATTATCACAGTGTGATCCCATGGAAACTGCCGCTGAAGATCCCTTTTATCAGAGGCATCTTTAATTTTGTAGATTCCCTTGTGCTCGGCATGAAGACGCTGATGTATTCCGCTTCCTTTTTTGAGGAGGATGAGGAAGAGGTACTGACAGAGGAACAGGCGGCAAAGCAGGAGAAACAGGAAAAGTTCTTTATGAACCTGACGGTCGTACTGGCTGTGGTGATCGCGGCGGCCCTTTTCATGGTGCTTCCGTATTTTCTGAGCAGTTTCGTTGAGAGATACACATCCTCCCGGACGGCTATGACCATCTTCGAGGGCGTGATCCGTGTGGTGATCTTTCTGGTCTATATCTTCCTGATCTCCAGGACAAAAGATATCAAACGTACTTTTATGTACCACGGGGCAGAACACAAGTGCATCAACTGTATTGAGCACGGTCTGGAACTCAATGTTGAGAATGTGAGAAAGAGCTCCAAACAGCATAAACGCTGCGGGACGAGCTTCCTGTTTTTTGTTATGGTCGTGAGTATTGTCTTCTGCTTCTTTATCACCGCTGAATCCCAGGTGGTAAGAGTGCTGCTGCGCATCGCGCTCCTGCCTCTGATCGCCGGGGTCTCCTACGAGATCATCCGTCTGGCGGGGAACAGTGACAATGTGATCATCAACCTGCTCAGCCGTCCCGGAATGTGGGTTCAGAATATGACGACAAAAGAGCCGGACGACAGCATGATCGAAGTGGGGATCCGGGCAGTGGAAGAGGTTTTCGACTGGCGTGCCTGGCAGAAGGAGAACTTATGACTCTGAAATGTGCATATCAGCAGGGCATCGAGAGACTCCGAAGCGCCCGTGTGCCGGAGCCGGAGCTTGATGCCTGGTATCTTCTGGAATATGTGACGGGGATCGGACACGCAGCGTATTATGCGGATCCGGAGAAGGAAGTCCCGGAGGAACAGATGGAACAGTATGACCGGTATCTTGCGATCCGCGAAGGGAGAGTCCCGCTCCAGCATATTACAGGCAGACAGGAGTTTATGGGACTTGAGTTCCTTGTAAACAGGGATGTACTGATCCCCCGGCAGGATACGGAGACGCTTGTGGAGGAGGCGCTGAAGCTGTTGAAGGACGGAAGCGTACCGAAGACAGGCGGCAGGCTGAGAGTGCTCGATCTCTGTACCGGTTCCGGATGTATCCTTCTTAGCGTGCTGCGCTATGCGGGGCAGGATATAGACGGTGAGGGAAGCGACCTCTCGGGGAGCGCCCTTCAGACAGCACGGGAAAACGCGGCGCGGCTCGGGATCGAAGCCCGTTTTACCGAGAGTGATCTGTTCGAGAACCTTAAGGAACGTTACTCCATGATCCTGTCAAATCCGCCATACATTGAGAGCAGTGCGATCGGAAAGCTCCAGGAAGAGGTCAGGCTCCACGATCCGCTCAGCGCTCTGGACGGAGGCCCGGACGGTCTTACGTTTTACCGGAAGATCACGGATGAGAGCAGGGAACATCTGGAACAGGGAGGATATCTCATGTTCGAGACCGGGTGCAGCCAGGCAGAGGCGGTAACAGATATGATGAGACGGGCAGGATTCTGCGGGATCACTGTGAAAAGGGATCTGGCGGGACTTGACCGCGTCGTGTACGGGCGATATATTAGACAGGAAGAGAAATAGTTAATAAGACAGATTTTGATTTTATAGTAAAGGACGAATGGAAAATGTTTGACAGATTAGATGATTTGCTGATCCGGTATGAAGAAGTGATGGGAGAGCTGCAGGAGCCGGGCGTGGCGGACGACCAGGAGCGGTTCCGGAAACTGATGAAAGAGCAGAGCGAACTTGCGCCCATCGTAGAAGCATACCAGGAGTATAAGAAATGTAAGCAGAACATAGACGACAGCCTGGCGATGCTCGAAGAAGAGTCCGACGAGGAGATGCGCGAGCTGGCAAAGGAAGAGCTGGGGGAATCCAGAAAGCGGGTGGAGGAACTGGAGCAGGAGCTGAAGATCCTGCTGCTTCCGAAAGACCCGAATGACGACAAGAACGTAATCGTAGAGATCCGTGCCGGTGCGGGAGGAGATGAAGCTGCCCTTTTTGCGGCAGAGATCTACCGGATGTACGTCCACTATGCCGACGGAAGGGGCTGGAAGACAGAACTGATCTCCCTGAATGAGAACGGGATCGGCGGTTTCAAGGAATGTGTATTTATGATCACGGGAAACGGGGCGTATTCAAGGCTCAAGTACGAGAGCGGCGTACACCGTGTACAGAGGGTTCCCGAGACGGAGAGCGGCGGAAGGATCCATACCTCCACGATCACAGTGGCGATCATGCCGGAGGCTGAGGAAGTGGATGTTGTGATTGATGAGAAAGATATCCGTATCGATGTGATGCGCGCATCCGGAAACGGCGGTCAGTGCGTCAACACAACGGATTCCGCAGTCCGTCTGACCCACTATCCGACCGGGATCGTGATCTACAGCCAGACAGAAAAATCACAGCTTCAGAATAAAGAGAAGGCATTCCGTCTCCTGCGGTCGAAACTGTACGACCTGGAACTGGAGAAACAGCAGGCTTCCGAGGCGGAGGCAAGAAGGAGCCAGATCGGTACCGGAGACCGTTCCGAGAAGATCCGCACATACAATTTCCCGCAGGGGCGTGTAACAGACCACCGGATCAAACTGACGCTCCACAAATTAGATTCTGTGCTGAACGGGGATCTGGACGAGATCATAGACAGTCTTATCGCGGCGGACCAGACTGCAAAACTGGCAAAAATGGAGGACTGATGGAGATGACAGAACCAGATTTTAAGCGGCCGGAACTCGAGGATAAAGAAATTATTTCCCATTATTTCGGTCTGTCGCCAAGCCGGAGCTGCGAGCGTACTTTTGTAAACGTATATCTCTGGTCAAGGCACTATAAAGTAAAGTATGCAGTGATCGAAGACGCGCTTGTGTTCCGAAGCGACGACAATGGACTTGCTTTTGCTTATCCTGCGGGCGAGGCTGAAAATATAAAAAAGGCAGTGGACTATCTGACAGAGTATTGCAGTGAGCAGGGGTGTCCGCTGGTATTCTACAATGTGACTCCCGAGATGTTTGCACAGCTTGAGAACTGGTATCCGGGACGCTTTCAGGTGGAGTATAACCGCGATATCGCAGATTATGTCTATGAGACGGAGAAGCTGGCGACCCTTGCCGGTAAGAAGCTGCACGGCAAGCGGAACCATATCAACAAGTTTAAGTCATTGTATGAGGACTGGTCTTACGAGAAGCTCAGCGACGACAACGTTGAGGACTGTTTCCAGATGGCGCTTCAGTGGAGGAACCAGAACGGGTGCGAGGACGACCCGGAAAAGAACGCGGAGATGTGCGTGACGCTCAATTCCCTGCGGCTTTACAAAGAGCTGGATCTGACCGGGGGCGTGCTGAAGGCAGGGGGAAGGATCGTTGCATTTACCGTGGGAGAACCGCTCTGTGACGATACGTTCGTCGTGCACATTGAGAAGGCATTCCCGGATGTGGAAGGCGCTTACCCGATGATCAACCAGCAGTTTGTACAGCATGAATGTATTGATTATAAATATGTAAACAGAGAGGAAGATACCGGAGCGGAAGGACTCCGCAAGGCAAAACTGTCATATAGGCCGGTATTTCTGGAAGACAAAGGAATTGTAAAAGAAATGGAGTGACGGCAATGATATCAAAAAAAATGGAAAACATGGTTGCAAACAGTTCAGCGATCCGGGCAATGTTTGAGGAGGGAAACCGTCTGGCAAAGCTCTACGGAGCGGAAAATGTGTTTGACTTCAGTCTCGGAAACCCGAACGTGCCGGCGCCGGAATCGGTAAAAAAGGCGATCATCGATCTGCTCGATGAAGAGGATCCTGTGGTGCTCCACGGGTATACGAACAGCAATGCCGGATACGAAGATGTCCGCCAGGCAGTGGCGGAGTCGCTGAATCAGAGATTCGGCACCTGTTTTTCCGCAAAGAATATCACGATGACAGTGGGCGCGGCAGGCGGACTGAACGTGATCCTGAAAGCGCTGCTCAACCCGGGAGACGAGGTGATCGTATTTGCCCCGTATTTCGGTGAATACAGGAGTTATGTAAACAACTATGACGGTGTTTTGGTCGAAGTATCCCCGAATACTGAGACATTCCAGCCAAAGCTCGATGAATTTGAGACGAAGATCACGCCGAAGACCCGCGCAGTGATCGTAAACACTCCGAATAATCCGACAGGCGTCATCTATTCTGAGGAGACGATCCGGAAAATGGCAAAGATCCTTGAGAATAAGCAGGCGGAGTACGGCACAGATATCTATCTGATCTCAGACGAGCCGTACAGGGAACTGGCTTATGACGGCGCCGAGGTGCCATATCTCACAAAATACTATGACAATACGGTTGTCGGATACTCATACAGCAAGTCTCTGTCTCTTCCGGGAGAGCGGATCGGTTATCTTGTCATACCGGATGAGGCGGCAGACAGCGAGAACCTGATCGCCGCAGCAAATGTAGCGACGCGCATCCTCGGGTTCGTGAATGCCCCGACGCTCCAGCAGAAAGTCGTGAAAGCATGTTTAAATGAGAAGACAGATCTTTCCTTCTACAACAGGAACAGGGAGGCTCTCTATAACGGCTTGAAAGAGCTGGGATTTGAGTGCATCAAACCGGAAGGGGCGTTCTACCTTTTTGTCAAGTCTCCGGTGGAAGATGAAAAAGCGTTCTGCGCGGAAGCAAAGAAGTACAACATCCTGATCGTGCCGGGCAGCTCTTTCGGATGTCCGGGATATGTGCGTATCGCATACTGTGTGGCATATGAGACGATCGTAAACTCCCTTCCGAAGTTTGCCGAACTTGCCGCTCAGTACCAGTAACAGACTTCGGCACACTGTAAATGACAATGGAGAAGAAAAGATGACGATTCGCGAGGAACTTCTGAAAAACATCCGAAGGGTGGAACCTTATGTGCCGGGCGAACAGCCTCAGAATAAGGTGATAAAACTGAATACGAACGAGAACCCGTATCCCCCGTCGCCGGCTGTAAAACAGGCGCTTGAAGATCTGGATACCGCTGATTTCCGCCTGTATCCCGATCCGGCGTCGAGTGTGCTGGTCAAAGCGCTGGCAGAGGAGTGCCAGGTGGGAGAAGACCAGATCTTTGCAGGCGTTGGGTCCGATGATGTGCTCTCCCTGTGTTTTATGACATTTTTTAACTCTGACAAGCCGATCCTGTTTCCGGACATTACCTATTCGTTTTACAAAGTGTGGGCGCAGTTGTACCGGATCCCCTGTGTATGCCCCGGGCTGGACAGTGATTTCCGGATCGTGAAAGAGGATTACTACCGGGAGAACGGAGGAGTTATTTTCCCGAATCCGAATGCGCCGACGGCAATCTATGAAGACCTCGGCTTTGTGGAAGATATCCTGGAACACAACCGGGACTCCATTGTGATCGTAGATGAGGCGTACGTTGATTTCGCGGGAAGATCAGCGACGGAACTGATCGGAAGGTATGACAACCTGATCGTTACCCAGACGTTCTCAAAGTCACGCAGCATGGCGGGCATGAGGATCGGATATGCAGTCTCGAACCCGGAGCTGATCCGCTGCCTGAATGATGTGAAATATTCTTTCAATTCCTATACGATGAGCCGTGCCGCACTCGTGTGCGGAGCTGCTTCTGTGAGTGACAGGGAATATTTTGAGGAAAATGTCCGTAAAATAGTAGAGACAAGAGAATGGGTGAAGGATCAGTTAAAAAACCTCGGTTTTGTCTTTACGGATTCAAAGGCTAATTTTATTTTTACGAGACACCCGGACTATGACGGAAAACGTCTGTTTGAGGAACTCAGATCGGAAGGAATTTATGTCAGGCACTGGGATGATCCGAGGATCAGAGATTACCTCAGGATCACGGTCGGAACTGATGAAGAAATGCGGATCCTGCTGGAATCTCTCAGAAAAAAGACAGCAAAATAAAGCGTACAGAATGTGTTTCCCCGGCGTCAGCAGCGTTGACAGTTCCGGGGAAATTCCGTATAATGAAAGACAGTAAAAGAAAGGAAATATCATATGTTATTTGAGAATAATGAAGAAAAGAGAAGTACGGTCTGGCGGACTGTTCTGACTGTGTCTTCTGTTCTTATTATCATTATCGCCGTTTTCTTTGTCGTAAAGCTTTTTACTGCGAATCCGCTCGAAGGAAGCTGGGTCAGCGAGGACAGCGGTGAGGTCGTAGAGATCCGGGACAACGGACAGCTGACAGTGGATCCGGCTGAGGGAGAAGGATACACGCTGGAGTACAGTGTGGATACGAAAACCAAGGTTCTGACTGTCCAGACGGCTGGCGCGTCGGACGGAGCGGGAGACCTGACAGGGACATACACGTATAACGTGGAGCAGGATACGCTGACGCTCACGGAACGCGAGTACGGGGATCAGATAGTATTTGTACGTCAGTAGGACGAAGCAGGAGAGTTCCATTTATGGAACTCTCCTGTTGTGAATAAGAAGGGAAAAGGAGAAGGCAGATGTTAAGGAATGACACAAAAGAAGTCAGCATCGGAGGCGTTGTGATCGGAGGGAACCATCCGGTGGCGATCCAGTCTATGACAAATACAAGGACGGAGGATGTCGCTTCTACGGTAGAACAGATTTTAAAACTTGAGGCTGCGGGCTGCGAGATCATCCGCTGTGCGGTGCCTGCGATGGAAGCTGCCGTGGCGCTTAAGGAGATCAAAAAGCAGATCCATATCCCTCTGGTGGCGGATATTCATTTTGACTACCGGCTCGCCATCGCGGCGATCGAAAACGGCGCGGATAAGATCCGGATCAACCCGGGCAACATCGGTTCTGAAGAAAAGGTAAGGGCTGTGGCAGACAAGGCAAAGGAATACCAGATTCCGATCCGCGTGGGGGTGAACAGCGGATCTCTTGAGAAGCATCTTGTAGAAAAATACGGCGGCGTTACCGCTGAGGGGATCGTGGAGAGCGCTCTGGATAAGGTGCATGTGATCGAGGATATGGGATATGACAATCTGGTGGTCAGCATTAAATCATCTGATGTCCTGATGTGTGTAAAAGCCCATGAACTGATCGCCAGACAATGCCCGTACCCTCTCCATGTAGGGATTACAGAGTCCGGTACTGTGTATTCCGGAAATGTGAAGTCCTCCGTGGGGCTCGGGATCATTCTGCATGAGGGGATCGGCAATACGATCCGCGTCTCCCTGACCGGAGACCCGGTGGAAGAGATCCGCACGGCAAAGCTGATCCTGAAGACGCTGGGACTCAGGAAAGGCGGCATTGAAGTTGTTTCCTGTCCTACCTGCGGCAGAACAAAGATCGATCTGATCGGACTTGCCAACGAGGTGGAACGTATGGTGGCAGATATCCCCCTGGATCTGAAAGTCGCAGTGATGGGATGTGTGGTAAACGGTCCGGGAGAGGCGAAGGAAGCAGATATCGGTATCGCCGGAGGCATCGGAGAGGGACTTCTGATCAGAAAAGGCGAGGTCGTCAGAAAGGTGAAAGAAGAGGAACTGTTGGAGACACTGCGGCAGGAGCTGCTGAACTGGAAGGGATAAGACAGGAGTTTTTACATTGGAACAGACAAAGAATGAGAAAGCATTTTTCTATGTTTTCCCTACTTTAAAGGTAGAAGATGATATCCGCATACTCTTTGCAGATGTGGAGGTAAAAAAGATCACGACAAATTCCAGGCGTGATTTTCTCCGCGTACACATTTTCAGCAGGCATCTCATCCAGAAGATGCAGATCATGAAGATGGAACAGAGAATCAAAGATCAGCTGTTTGGAAATGTGCCGGTCGCCGTCCACATTGAGGAGGAGTATGCCCTTTCGGGGCAGTATACCCCGGAAGCCCTGATCAATGAATACAGGGAGAGTATTATCCTTGAGCTTAAGGAGAAGAGCATACTTGCCTCCAATATGTTTGCCCGCGCGGACATCCACTATGAGAACGGCAACGTTGTCTGCCTGGAGCTTCTGGACACGATCGTGTCTGAGGGCAGAAGAGAAGAAATATTAAATCTCCTGGAGAAGATTTTTGCAGAGCGGTTCCGCATCCATGCGGATATCCGTGTTACATACCGTAAGCCGGAAGGTGAGGGGACACTTACATATGACGAGCAGAGGGTTCAGCATGAGATCAATGCCATTTTTGAGCGCAGCATGAAGCACAAAGAATCTGCAGACGCTGCCAAAGCCCCGGACGGAGAAAAGAAGGAAAGCAGGCAGGGACAGATGTCAGGCGCTTCCGGTGCTTCGGCTGCCGGGAAAAGTGACAGCGGTAGAAAGGGAAGAAAAAAGGAAGGCTTTAAGAAAAAGGAATTTTACCGTCCGGTTAAGACCGGGGACGATCCGAATCTGATCTACGGCAGGAACTTTGATGATGAACCGATCACCCTTGACCAGGTAGTGGGCGAGATGGGTGAGATCACGATCCATGGAAAGATCATTAACTTCGATACCCGGGAGATCCGCAATGAAAAGACGATCGTCATGTTTGCCGTTACCGACTTTACCGATACTATCGGGGTCAAGATGTTTACCCGCAACGACCAGCTCCCTGAGATCCTCGGAGAGCTGAAAAAAGGTGCGTTCGTTAAGATCAAAGGGATCACGACGATCGACAAGTTCGACGGGGAGCTGACCATCGGCTCCGTTACCGGCATCAAAAAGATCGGCGACTTTACTGTGGCGAGGGAGGATCTGAGCCCGGTAAAACGTGTGGAGCTGCACTGCCATACGAAGATGAGCGATATGGACGGTGTGTCAGAGGTGAAAGATATCGTAAAGCGCGCCCATGACTGGGGACACCCGGCGATCGCGATCACGGATCACGGTGTTGCCCAGGCGTTCCCGGACGCCAACCACTATATCGAGACACTGGATAAAGACGATCCCTTTAAAGTGATCTACGGCGTGGAGGGGTATGTGGTGGACGACCTCACGGACATCGCAGTGAACGCCGGCGACGAGACCCTCGATGATACATACATCGTGTTTGACATTGAGACCACCGGTTTCAGTTCGATCCGCGACCGGATCATTGAGATAGGGGCAGTGAAAGTGACGGACGGGAAGATCGTGGACCGCTTCAGTACCTTTGTAAATCCGAAGCGTCCCATCCCATTCGAGATCACAAACCTGACCGGCATCACGGACGAGATGGTCATGGACGCTCCGGAAATAGAAGCCATACTTCCGAAGTTCCTCGAATTTGTGGGCGGGGGAGTGCTTGTCGCGCATAATGCCGGGTTTGATGTGGGATTTATCGAACAGAACTGCCGGGAACTGGGGCTTGACGACCATTTCGTATATGTGGATACTGTGGCGCTTGCGAGGGTGCTCCTTCCCACTCTGTCCAAATATAAGCTGAATATCGTGGCAAAAGCCCTGAATATTTCTCTGGAAAACCATCACCGGGCAGTGGACGACGCCGGGGCGACGGCAGAGATCTTTGTGAAATTCGTAGAAATGTTAAAGAAAGACAATATTACTACGCTCAGGCAGGTCAACCATTTCGGAGACCGCAATGTGAATGCGATCCGTAAGATGCCGACCCATCATATCATCATCCTTGCGAAAAATGATATCGGGAGATATAACCTGTACCGCCTGATCACGGAATCTCACCTGACATATTATTCGAGGCGCCCAAGGATACCGAAAAGCCTGCTGAACGAATACCGGGAAGGGCTGCTGATCGGAAGTGCCTGTGAGGCGGGCGAACTGTACCAGGCTGTACTTGAGAAGCGGTCGGCACAGCAGATCGCGCGCCTGGCGGATTTCTATGATTATTATGAGATCCAGCCGCTTGGAAATAACCGGTTTATGATCGCAAGCGACCGGACGCCGGATGTGACATCGGAGGAGGATCTCCGGGAGATCAACCGGGAGATCGCAGCGCTCGGCGAGAAGTTCGGAAAGCCGGTCGTCGCTACCTGCGACGTGCATTTCCTGGATCCGGAAGATGAGGTATACAGGCGCATCATCATGGCAGGAAAAGGATTCGACGACGCGGACAATCAGGCGCCCCTGTTCCTGCGCACGACAGAAGAAATGCTCGAGGAGTTCTCCTATCTGGGCGCGGCAAAGGCGAGGGAGATCGTGATCGATAACCCGGTAAAGATCGCCGGGATGATCGAGAAGATTTCCCCGGTGAATCCGAACAAATGCCCGCCTGTGATCGAAAATTCCGATCAGGAGCTGAGAAATATCTGTTACCGGAAAGCCCATGAAATGTACGGGGAGGATCTTCCGGTACAGGTGTCCGGGCGTCTGGAAAAGGAGCTCAACTCGATCATATCCAACGGGTATGCCGTTATGTATATCATCGCCCAGAAGCTGGTGTGGAAATCCAATGCCGACGGGTATCTGGTGGGTTCCAGGGGATCGGTCGGATCCTCCTTTGTGGCGACGATGGCGGGGATCACAGAAGTAAACCCGCTGAGTCCCCATTACTACTGTGCGAAATGCCATTACAGTGATTTTGAGTCTGATGAGGTGCGCTCCTATGCCGGAGGCTGTGGATTTGACATGCCGGACAGGAACTGCCCGGTGTGCGGGGAGCCTCTTGTGAAAGCGGGATTTGATATCCCCTTCGAGACATTCCTCGGGTTTAAGGGAGACAAAGAGCCTGATATCGACCTGAACTTCTCTGGCGACTATCAGGCGAAAGCGCACAAATATACGGAAGTCCTCTTCGGGGAGGGACATACGTTCAAGGCGGGCACGATCGGCACGCTGGCGGATAAGACTGCCTATGGATTCGTAAAGAATTACTATGAAGAACGGGAGCAGAGAAAGCGCCGCTGCGAGATCGAGCGGATCACCGTGGGATGCACCGGGATCCGGCGGAGTACCGGACAGCATCCGGGCGGGATCGTTGTGCTTCCCCACGGACACGATATCAACGAATTTACCCCGGTTCAGCATCCGGCAAATGATATGGAATGCGGGATCATCACCACGCATTTCGACTACCATTCCATCGACCACAACCTGCTGAAGCTGGATATCCTGGGACACGATGATCCGACGATGATCCGTACCCTGGAAGATTATATTACATCGGATGCGATGGAAAATGAATATAACGAGGACCATCCTTTTATCGCGACCGAGATCCCGCTGGACGACAAGGAAGTGATCGAACTCTTCCACGGCACCGAGATACTGGGGATCAAACCGGAGGATATTGGCGGGTGCCGGCTGGGATGCCTGGGTATCCCGGAGTTTGGTACGGACTTCGTTATCCAGATGGTGGAGGACACAAAGCCTCAGACGCTTTCCGATCTGATCCGTATTTCCGGTCTGTCCCACGGGACGAATGTATGGCTCGGTAATGCGCAGGAGCTGGTAAAATCCGGGAAGGCAACGATTTCCACCGCGATCTGTACCCGCGACGATATTATGATCTATCTCATCAACAAAGGGGTGGAGAGTGCTCTGGCGTTTACGATCATGGAGAGCGTACGAAAGGGCAAAGGCCTGAAACCGGAGTGGGAGGAAGCGATGAAGGCGCAGGATGTGCCGGACTGGTATATCTGGTCATGTAAGAAGATCAGTTATATGTTTCCGAAAGCGCATGCAGCGGCGTACGTTATGATGGCATACCGCATCGCTTACTGTAAGATCAATTACCCGCTGGCATATTATGCGGCATATTTCAGTATCCGCGCGGACGCGTTTTCCTATGAGATCATGTGCCAGGGAAAAGACAGGCTGAACTACTATATACAGGATTACAAGAAGCGCAGCGACACACTGAGCAAAAAAGAGCAGGATGTTATGAAAGACATGAAGATCGTCCAGGAGATGTACGCCAGAGGATTTGAATTTGTTCCCATTGACCTGTACCGTGCAAAGGCGAAAATGTTCCAGATTGTCGACGGGAAGCTGATGCCTTCCTTCGCGAGCATCGAGGGAATGGGAGACAGGGCGGCTGAAGCGGTGGAGGAAGCGTCGAAAGACGGTCCTTACCTGTCCCTTGACGATTTCCGGCAGCGGACCAAAGTCAGCAAGACAGTGATTGACCTGATGCAGGAACTGGGGCTGTTCGGCAATCTTCCCCAGAGCAACCAGTTATCTCTGTTTGATCTGTAGAGATTCATGCAAAGCAACTTGTTGCACGATATATTTTCGGTATGCTATAATGTGCCATAAGCATGTCGATGCAAATAATAGATGATGGAGGACAAAAAGAATGTACGACTTCGATGAGATCATGACAACAGACCCTCAGATCGCGGATGCGATCAGGGCAGAGATGGAGAGACAAAATTCTCACATCGAGCTGATCGCTTCCGAGAACTGGGTGAGCAAGGCGGTAATGGCAGCCATGGGAAGCCCTCTTACGAACAAATACGCAGAAGGCTATCCGGGAAGAAGGTACTACGGCGGATGCCAGTGTGTTGACGTTGTGGAAGAGGTGGCGAGAGAGCGGGCGAAGGAACTGTTCGGCTGCGAGTATGCCAACGTCCAGCCCCATTCAGGCGCACAGGCGAATATGGCGGTATTCTTCGCGATGCTTCAGCCGGGCGACACATATATGGGGATGAACCTGGACCACGGCGGTCATCTGACGCACGGCTCTCCGGTCAATATGTCCGGAAAATATTTCCATGTCGTACCTTACGGCGTCAATGACGAGGGCGTGATCGATTACGACGAAGTGCTCAGGATCGCGAAAGAATGTAAGCCGAAACTGATCGTTGCCGGAGCAAGCGCATATGCCCGCACGATCGATTTCAGGCGTTTCCGTGAGATCGCAGACGAAGTCGGTGCATATCTTATGGTAGATATGGCGCATATTGCGGGACTTGTGGCAGCAGGACTGCATCCGAGCCCGATCCCGTACGCACATGTGACCACGACAACGACACATAAGACGCTGAGAGGGCCCCGCGGAGGCATGATCCTTTCAAGCAACGAGGTCAATGAGAAGTTCAACTTCAATAAAGCGGTGTTCCCGGGTATCCAGGGCGGTCCGCTGATGCACGTGATCGCTGCGAAAGCAGTCTGCTTTAAAGAAGCGCTTACCCCGGAGTTCAAAGAGTACCAGAAACAGGTTGTGAAAAATGCAAAGGCGCTCTGTGAAGGACTCAAAAAGCGCGGCGTAAAGATCGTATCCGGCGATACGGACAACCATCTGATGCTCGTAGACCTGACAGGAAAGGATGTCAGCGGAAAAGAGCTGGAGAAGCGCCTGGACGACGCCCATATCACCTGCAATAAGAACACGATTCCCAACGATCCGCGCTCCCCGTTTGTCACAAGCGGCGTAAGGCTTGGAACTCCGGCAGTGACGACAAGAGGGATGAACGAGGAAGACATGGACAAGATCGCAGAGATCATCGCCATGGTCATCGAGAGCGGGGAAAATGTGGAGGCTGCGAAGAAAATGGCGGGTGAGCTGACGCAGAAATATCCGCTCTGTTAAGTTCTGGTTTGCAAGGAAAACGAAACAGTTCATATGACAGTACTGCCCGGATAAAAAGGTTTTCTGAAACGGCAGAGGAATGTCTTTATTCCGCTCCATAATCTGGGTACAATATAGAGGAACCGGGATCTGGCTAAAATCGGATCTTCCTTCCGGACAACTCGCGCAAGCGCTCAGACAAGTCCGGAAGAAAGATCAACGCCAGATACCCGGTTCCTCTATATTGTACCATCAGATTACTCCGAAGTCATAAATCCATCCCTCTGCCGTTTCAGAAAGATCATTCCAGACAGTACTTTTTTGCTGATTCTTTAGTTTTCCTTCTCCAAAAAACCAGAATTTCCAGAGGAGTAGAAGCGGCATCCTGCCTTCCGGCTGAATTTTTCACTTTAATTCGTAAAAGTATTGTGTTATACTGAAACAAGGCGAATGTTTAATTGAAGGAGGATATACACCATGATATGGGATAAGGAGGAGACTCTTCCAAGGGAAGAGATCGAAGCCATCCAGCTTGCCAGGTTGAAGGATACGGTGCGCTATATTTACGACCGGGTGAAACCGTACCGTGACAAGATGGATAAGGCGGGCGTCAGGCCGGAGGATATACAGACTCTGGATGACCTGAAGCGGCTGCCGTTTACATATAAGTCGGATTTCAGGGATCACTATCCGGACGGGCTTTTTGCCGTAGATAAAAAGGATATCGTGCGTTATCACGCAAGTTCCGGCACGACGGGAAAGCCGACGGTGGTAGGATATACGAGGCATGACCTGGATATGTGGCTCAACAATGTGGCGAGGCTCGCCTGCATGGGCGGTGCTTCCGCGGACGATGTAGCGCAGATTTCATTCGGGTACGGCACGTTTACCGGGGCGCTCGGCCTCCACGGAGGGCTTGAGAAGATCGGGGCGTCTGTGATCCCCATGTCTTCGGGCAATACAAACAAGCAGATCATGTTCCTGCAGGATATGGGAGTAACGCTGCTTGTCGCTACGCCGTCTTATGCGCTCCATCTCGGCGAGGAGATCCGAAAGCGGGGACTTGATCCTGCGAAAGACCTGAAACTGCATATCGGACTGTTCGGCGGAGAGGGAATGACCGAGCCGATGCGCGACGAGATGCATAAAGTGTGGGGAGACCAGTTTATCTGCACCCAGAATTACGGCATGAGCGAATTGTGCGGCCCGGGCGTGGCAGGCGAATGTACGGAACTGTGCGGGATGCATATCAATGAGGACTGGTTCATCCCGGAAGTGATCAATCCGGAAACAGAAGAAGTGCTGCCGCCGGGAGAGCCGGGAGAGCTCGTGGTGACGTGCCTCGGAAAAGAGGCGCTTCCTCTGGTCAGGTACCGCACCGGCGATCTGACCAGGCTGATGTACGAACCGTGTAAGTGCGGGCGTACGACGTGCAGGATGGAGAATATTTCCGGCAGAGCGGACGATATGCTTGTGATCCGTGGCGTAAATGTGTTCCCGACTCAGATCGAGGAAGTGCTCCTGAAGATCGAAGAGATCGGACCTCATTACGAGATTCTTGTAGAGCGCAAAAACAGGCTGGATGTGATGACGATCACGGTAGAGCTGATCGACGACCGGCTGCTCGACAGTTATGCAAAACTCAGCGAGCTTGAGGCAAGGGTGAAGAAAGCCCTGAAGTCCCAGTTAGGGCTTGCGACGCAGATACGCCTTGTGGCGCCTAATTCCCTGAAGCGGTTTGAGGGAAAAGCAAGAAGAGTGACAGATTTACGAAAGGATGGTTTATGATATGGCAGAGAAAGTGATCATGCTGGGCAACGAAGCGATCGCCCGCGGAGCTTATGAGGCGGGGGTAAAAGTCTCATCCGCATACCCGGGAACTCCGAGCACGGAGATCAGCGAGTACCTTGTTCAGTACAGAGATAATGTATATGAAGAGTGGGCGCCTAACGAGAAAGTGGCGACTGAGGTCGCGGTAGGCGCCAGCCTTGCGGGTGCGCGCGCCATGGCATGTATGAAACATGTAGGTCTTAACGTGGCGGCAGATCCGCTGTACTCCGTGTCCTATATGGGCGTCAACGGCGGTCTTGTCATCGTAGTCGCCGATGATCCGGGATTATACAGCTCACAGAACGAGCAGGATACGAGAATGGTGGCGAGAGCGGCGCAGATCCCGGTGATCGAGCCCTCCGACAGCGCCGAGGCAAAAGATTTCTTTAAGACAGCATTTGAACTCAGCGAGCAGTTTGACCGTCCTTTTATCTTCCGGACGACCACAAGGCTCGCACACTCCCAGGGACTGGTAGAGCTTCAGGAGCGCGTTGTCCCGGAAGACAGGCCCTATGAAAAGAACATCCAGAAAAACGTTATGATGCCGGGGAATGCCAAGCTGCGCCATATCGAGATCGAGAAGCGCAATCTGGAACTTGCTGAGGCGGCAAATACCCTTCCCATCAACCGGGTGGAAATGAATGATACAAAGATCGGTGTGATCACAAGCGGGATCCCGTACCAGTATGTGAAAGAAGCACTGCCGGAAGCATCGGTGCTGAAGCTTGGGATGGTCAATCCGCTGCCGAGAAAGCTGATCGAGGAGTTCGCATCTAAAGTAGATACACTGTATATCGTGGAAGAACTCGATCCGGTGATCGAGGAGCAGGTGAAATCCTGGGGGATTTCCGCGATCGGGAAAGAGATCTTTACGGTACAGGGAGAGTACAGCGCCAACATGCTGAGAAAAGAGATCCTGAAGCAGGATCTGGATCTGAAGCAGCCGGCAGCAGCGCCGGGACGGCCTCCGATCCTCTGTCCGGGATGCCCTCACAGAAGCGTGTTCTATACGCTGAACAAACTGAAATTCCATGCGGCAGGAGATATCGGCTGCTATACCCTGGGAGCAGTAGCTCCGCTGAGCGTGATCGACACAACGATGTGCATGGGCTCAAGCATTTCTACCCTTCACGGGATGGAGAAGGCGAAAGGAAAAGATTACATAAAGAACTGGGTGGCTGTGATCGGCGACTCCACCTTTATGCACACGGGCGTGAACTCCCTGATGAACATGGTGTACAATAATGCCACAGGAACTGTCCTGATCCTTGACAATTCCACTACAGGCATGACAGGCCATCAGGATCATGCCGCGACAGGAAAGACCCTGCAGGGAGATACAACCTATGCGATCAGCATTCCGGGGATCTGTAAAGCGATGGGGATAAAGAATGTGTATGAGATCAATGCGTTTGATCTTCCGCTTCTGGAGAAAACGATCAAAGAGGAAGCGGCTAAAGACGAAGTCTCTGTCATCATCACGAAGACACCGTGCGTGCTTCTGGATAAGAGAAAGAAACCGCTATATACCGCTCATACAGATAAGTGCAAAAAGTGCGGAATGTGTATGAAACCGGGATGTCCTGCCATGACAAAGAACCCTGACGGGACGATCCACATCGACGATACGATGTGCACCGGCTGCGGACTGTGCAAAGACCTGTGTAAATTTGACGCGATAGAGCTTGTAAAGGAAGGTGAGTAGATATGGCAGTGAAAAATATCATGATCGTCGGCGTGGGCGGACAGGGCACTCTGCTCACCAGCCGCATCCTTGGCGGACTGACGATCGCGGGGGGATATGACGTAAAGCTGTCCGAAGTCCACGGTATGGCGCAGAGAGGCGGAAGCGTGGTCACATTTGTCCGCTATGGGGACAAAGTGGCAGAGCCGATCGTAGAGGAAGGACAGGCAGACGTGATCATCGCCTTTGAAAGACTGGAGGCACTCCGGTACGCACATTTCCTGAAAAAGGACGGCGTGCTGATCGTCAATGACTGGAGGATCGATCCCATGCCGGTTGTGATCGGAAATGCCGAGTATCCGGAACATATCCTTGAGGATCTGGAGAAAGAATATAAAGTGTACAAAGTAGATGCCACAGAAGAATCCAAAAAACTCGGTAATCCGAAGGTGTTTAATCTGATCGTACTCGGAGTTGCGGCGCAGCACATGGATTTTACAAAGGAACAGTGGTACGAAGTGATCGGAAAAACAGTTCCTCCGAAGACAATAGAGATCAACAGGAAAGCCTTTGACGTAGGCTACGGACTGAAATAGATGCCGAAAGGCAAATAAATTGAATTTGGCAGTGAAAGGCGGTGATAGCAATGATCAGGCAGATATCTGTATTTGTGGAAAATCAGCCGGGCAGCATGATGAAAGTGACTTCGGTACTGACAGAATCTAAGGTCAATATCCGGGCGATCTCGACGTTCGATACGCCGGAGTTCGGCATTATGCGCCTTGTTGTTGACGATCCGGTGAAGGCAAAAAACAGTCTGACAGAAAAAGGTTTCGTTACGAGAGTCAGTGACGTGATCGGCGTGGAACTCAAAGACGAGAAGGGAAACCTCAATCAAATGCTGAAGATTCTCGCAGACGGAAAGATCAACGTAAACTATATTTATTCTTTTGTCATCCGTGAAGGTAAAGCCCCGGTCATGGTATTTCATACGGATGATTATGACCAGGCAGAGCAGGTACTCCGTGAAGCTGATGTAAAGCTGA
>DXEY01000024.1 GCA_019114745.1 Candidatus Mediterraneibacter colneyensis
GAAGCTATCGCAGAAATGGGAACAGAAAAAGACAGACAAGGAGAACAGGAATGAAGGAAAAAATTCTTCTGATAGACGGACACAGCATTTTAAACCGGGCGTTTTACGGAGTGCCTGATCTGACGAATTCAGAGGGACTGCATACGAATGCCATCTACGGATTCTTAAATATCATGTTTAAAATTCTGGATGAAGAACAGCCGGAATACCTTACGGTTACGTTCGATGTGCATGCGCCCACGTTCCGCCATAAGATGTATGCACAGTATAAAGGGACGAGAAAGCCGATGGCTGAGGAGCTCAGGCAGCAGGTGCCTGTGATCAAGGAAGTCCTCAGGGCGATGGACATTGAGATCATAGAAAAAGAAGGGCTTGAGGCGGACGACCTGCTCGGTACGATCTCCCGGATCTGTGAAGAAAAAGGGATGGATGTCTCGATTATCTCGGGAGACCGGGATACCCTCCAGCTTGCGACAGAACATGTGAAGATCCGCATCCCGAAAACGAAGCAGGGCAGGACGGAAGTAGAGGATTATAATGCGGCGGAAGTGGAGGAGCGGTACGGAGTGACTCCCGGTGAGTTTATTGATGTGAAAGCGCTGATGGGAGACGCTTCTGACAATATACCGGGAGTCCCCGGAGTAGGCGAAAAGACTGCTACAAAGATCATTCAGGAATACAAATGTATTGAAAATGCGTATGAGCACGCAGATGAGCTGAAGCCTCCGCGCGCCAGCAAAAACCTGAAAGAATACTGGGAGCAGGCGCAGATGAGCAAGGCGCTGGCGACGATCGATACCCATGCGGAGATCGAGTTTGACCTGGAGCATGCCCGCCTCGGAAATCCTTATACTGAGGAAGCCCACAGGATGTTCCAGAGACTGCAGTTTAAAAACATGCTCAGCAGATTTGATGTGGATGCCTCTGTGAACGATGTGGAGGATGCGTTCCGGGAAGTGACGGATCCGGCGCAGATCGACGCTGTCTTTGCCGAGGCAGAGCAGTCCGGCCGCGTGGGAGCGGCTTTTTCAAAGGATCCGGGCAATGTGCTTCCCCTGTTTGCCCATCCGTCCGGGTATGGCAGGATCGCGCTTGCATGGGGAAAGGACAAGATCGTGTCTATTCCATGCGATATGGAGACGGATCTGAAAAAACTGGCCGGGCGGCTTTCCCGTCTGGCAGAAAAGGCGGAGTGTTTCTCCATGTGCGGGCTGAAAGAATATCTTTCTTTCCTTCCCGGGGCAAAAGCTGAGACCTGTTTCGATGCGGTCGTGGCGGCATATCTTCTCAATCCGCTCAAGAGCGATTATGACTATGAAGATGTGGCGCGGGAGCATCTTGGCATCCTGATCGATGAAAAGAAAAGCGATGCGGAAAAGGCGTGTTATGAAGCGTATACTGCATATGCTTCTGTACCTGTCCTGAAAGAAAAGTTAGAGTCGGAAGGGATGGACAGGCTTTATTCTGAAATAGAAATGCCGCTGGTATTTACGCTCTTTGACATGGAGCAGGCAGGCGTCAAAGTGGAGGCTGAAGCGCTGAAGGCGTACGGGGATCAGCTGGGAGAGCGGATCGCGGAGCTGGAAAAAGAGATCTACGAGATGGCGGGAGAAGAGTTTAACATCAATTCGCCCAAACAGCTCGGGGTGATCCTTTTTGATAAACTGGGTATGCCCCATGCCAAAAAGACGAAGACGGGATACTCCACGGCGGCAGATGTACTCGACAAACTTGCCCCGGATTATCCGGTCGTGGCGAAAATCCTGGAATACCGACAGCTGGCAAAACTGAAATCCACGTATGCGGACGGGCTGGCTGTGTTTATCAGGGAGGACGGGCGTATACACGGGAAGTTCAACCAGACAGTGACCGCCACCGGAAGGCTGAGCAGTACCGAGCCGAACCTCCAGAATATTCCGGTCAGGATGGAGCTGGGACGCCTGATCCGGAAGGTATTTGTGGCAAAAGAGGGATGCGTCTTTGTCGACGCCGATTACTCTCAGATCGAACTTCGGATACTGGCACACTGTTCCGGCGATGAGCATCTGATCCGGGCTTACAGGGAGGCGCGGGATATCCACAGGATGACGGCGTCCCAGGTGTTCCACACGCCTTTTGACGAAGTGACGGATCTGCAGAGGCGCAATGCCAAAGCGGTAAATTTCGGGATCGTGTACGGGATCAGTTCGTTCGGCCTGAGCCAGGACTTGAGTATCACGAGAAAAGAGGCTTCGGAGTATATCGACCACTATTTTGAGACGTATCCGGGCATCAAACAGTTTCTGGATGACTCGGTGGCACATGCGAAAGAAAAAGGGTATGCGGTGACGCTTTTCGGGCGCAGACGCCCGGTGCCTGAACTTAAATCCGGCAATTTCATGCAGCGCAGTTTCGGGGAACGGGTAGCGATGAACGCGCCGATCCAGGGCACTGCCGCGGATATCATTAAGATCGCCATGGTGGGCGTCGGAAACGAGCTGAAGAAACGGGGAATGAAGTCCCGTCTGATCCTCCAGGTGCATGACGAGCTCCTGATCGAGGCGGATGAATCAGAGGTGGAGGAAGTTAAGGCTATCCTCAAGGAAAAGATGGAACATGCGGCGGAGCTTTCCGTGCCCCTGATCGCGGACATGCATACTGGTAAGACGTGGTATGAGGCGAAATAGAGAAGAGAAAGGATGTCATTGAAAATGAAAGTCCTTGGGATTACAGGCGGCGTGGGCTCCGGCAAGAGCGAGGTGCTCAGATACCTGAAAGATGCTTACGGCGCCTGGGTGTGCCAGATGGATGAAACGGCAAAAGAACTCCAGAAAAAAGGAGGGGACTGTTTCGACAGGATCGTCAGAACATTCGGAACTTCCGTCATAGACAGCAGCGGAGAATTAGACCGCCGGGAATTAGGGAAACTCGTATTCCGGGACAGAGCAAAGCTCGAAGAGCTGAACGCGATCGTCCACCCGGCGGTCGTCGAGCGCGTAAAACAGGAAATCGGGGAGAAGAAACGCGAGGGGATCCGGCTCTTTGTGGTGGAGGCAGCCCTTCTCCCGGATGTGGGCAAGGAGCTCTGTGACGAGCTCTGGTATGTTTACGCGGCAGAACCTGTCCGGCGGGAGCGCCTGAAGGCTTCCCGGGGATATACGGACGGACAGATCAGCCGGATGATCGCTTCGCAGCCGGATGAGGAGCGGTTTCGGACAGTATGCAGCGCTGTGATCGACAACAGCGGTTCATTTGAAGATACAAAAAGGCAGATAGGAGAGAAACTAAAGTTATGAGAATGTGCAGCATAGCGAGCGGCAGCAGCGGGAACTGTATTTATGTGGGGAGCGATCATACACATCTTCTCGTCGATACAGGGATCAGCAGGAAACGGATCGAAGAAGGACTGAAAGCGCTGGAGATCAAAGGGGAGGAACTGGACGGGATCCTGATCACCCATGAGCATTCGGATCATATCCAGGGCCTGGGGGTGTTCAGCAGAAAATATGAGGTGCCGGTCTACGCCACTCCTGGAACGATCGACGGGATCATGGGCTATTCCGGGCTTGGGCGTATGCCCGGGGGACTCCTCCATCCGATCCACACAGACGAACCATTCACGCTGGGAGATGTGGAAGTGCATCCCTTTTCCATATCCCATGATGCAAACGAACCGGCGGGATACCGCCTGGAGTGCGGCGGAAAATCTGTCGCCGTTGCCACTGATCTGGGAAAATATGATTCCTATACCGTGGACTGCCTGAGCGGGCTTGACGCCGTGCTCCTGGAGGCGAACCACGACATACATATGCTGGAGGTGGGGGGATATCCCTATTACCTGAAGCAGCGCATCCTGGGGGATAAAGGCCATTTGTCAAATGAATTGTCAGGGCGTCTGCTTTGTGATATACTACATGATAATCTGAAACATATCATACTCGGGCATCTGAGCAAAGAAAATAATTATGCCAGACTTGCATACGAAACGGTGAAACTGGAAGTGACGCTTGCCGACAATGATTACCGGGGAGACGATCTGGATATGTTCGTGGCAAACCGCGATACTGTTTCGGATATTATCAGTGTCTGATTGAGGAGGAACTATAACTATGAAGAAATGTATTGTCACAGTATTGGGAAAAGATACTGTAGGGATTGTCGCAAAAGTATGTACATATCTTGCGGAGAACAAGATCAATATCCTTGATATCTCCCAGACGATCGTTCAGGGATATTTCAATATGATGGTGATCGCTGACGTGACAGGGCTGGAGAAGGATTTTACTGTTCTCTGTGACGAGATGGAGAAGCTGGGACAGGAGATCGGCGTGAGCATCCACTGCCAGAG
>DXEY01000025.1 GCA_019114745.1 Candidatus Mediterraneibacter colneyensis
GGGGAGTTTTCAAGCTCTGCGAGAAAACATTTCAGCGCCGCCGTCTCTGCCGTGAGATACCCTTCCAGTCCGTAGGAGGTGTTCCGCACCCAGCCGCCGGTCTTGTATTTTCTGGCAAGCCGGTGGAGGAAAGGGCGGAATCCCACGCCCTGTACGATCCCTTCTACTTTGATGTGGATGGCTGTTTTTGTCTCTGACCTGTTGTTGTCCGGCATGTTCATGCCCCGGCTTTCCTGATCTGTTCTGCGATGAATGAGACGAGTTCCCCGATCCCCTCGCCGCTCCGGCTGCTGACGCGGAAGAGGGGCGCCCCCGGATTCACGGTTTCGTAATTTGCCAGGACTCTGTTTTCATCGAAATCAAAATATGGCATCATATCATATTTATTCAGTATGAGGCAGTCGGTGTCCGTAAACATGAGCGGATATTTTTCAACCTTGTCGTCGCCTTCGGGAATGCTTAAGATAGTGATCCTTAAGGATTCGCCGATGCGGAACTCTGCCGGGCAGACGAGATTTCCGATATTTTCCACAAAGATCACATCCAGATCGTCCAGCGGAAGTTCCGGCAGGATGTGCCGGATGCTCATCGCCTCGATGTGGCAGGCGCCGTCCGTGTTGAGCTGGACTGCCGGGATGCCCAGAGCCGCGATCTTCTCAGCGTCCACCTGCCCGGCGATATCTCCCTCGATGACGCCGACGCGGTAATCTGCCCTCAGTTTTTCGATCAGGGAAGTGATCAGGGACGTCTTTCCGGCGCCCGGGCTTCCCATGACATTTATCATACAGATGCGGTGATCCGCCAGAGTGGATTTCACCTCATCACTTACGTCTTCATTCCAGTCCATGATCTGATGCAGTACTTTGATCTCCATCGATGTCTACCTCCATGCTTTTGATATAAAATTCTTTTCCGGACAGAAGCTCCAGCCTGAGACTCCCGCAGTGGGGACATTCCAGGCGGCGGGGCGTGATCTCGCCTTCCATGCCGCAGTCGCGGCAGCGGACTTTCACGGGCGGAAACTCAGCCTCTATGCGCGCGCCCTCCGCGATGGTGCCTTTTGAGAGCATGTCCAGATAGACCTGGATGCACTCGGGGACGATCCCTCTCAACTGTCCGATGCACAGACGGATCGTGCGGATCCGGGATACATTCTGCCCTCTGGCGCTGTTGATACAGTCCTCGAGAAGATGCTCCGTGATGCTCAGTTCATGCATAGTAAAACCTCCTGGCCGAATGGCGTCCTTTCCCCTTCTGGCAGGGGGGATGCCATATAAAACAATATACTACATTTTAGCACATTTTTTATGTATTAAAACACAAAATTCGCGTTCAACTATTGTAAAAAAAACGAATCAGGATTATAAATAATAGGGTAGATATTTTTTATTATTTTCCGGTGTAAATCCGTTTACATACAAAAGGAAGTGAGTGGAAGGAGGATTATGATAATGATACCATTACTGATCGGAATCCCGGCAGTGCTGGCGGTGTTATTTCAGTTCGTACGCAATGAAAAGGCCAGAGGTTACATCGTCTATGCAGGTGCCGGTATTATTATGCTCACAACAGTGATCTTTATCGCCGACTGGATCATGGGCGGCGCACGGACGCTGATGCTCTATCAGTCCACAGAGCTTATCGACCATCTGATGACAGCGGGGGATATTTTCCTTATGTGCCTGATCATCTATCTGAGCATCAAATACGGTAAAGTGCTGCCGATCATCCTGACGATCCTGCAGACGGCGCTGGTGCTGTACACGGAATTTACAGCGGAAGTCATCGAAGGCCCCCACATGATGGTGGACTGGCTGACGATACTGATGTGTATCATCATCGCGTTCATCGGAGGATTTATCTGTATCTATACTGTGGGATATATGAAGGGATACCATTCCCACCACAAAGAGGTGAAGGACCGGCAGCCTTTCTTTTTCTCGATGCTGTTTCTGTTCCTGGCGGCAATGTTCGGTCTGGTGCTTTCACAGAATCTGGTCTGGATCTATTTCTTCTGGGAGATTACCAGCGTGATCTCATTTCTGATGATCGGATATACCCGCACGGATGAAGCGGTAAATAACAGTTTCTGCGCACTGTGGATGAACCTTCTCGGAGGTCTCGGCTTCGCAGTGGCGATCGCTCTGATGGCACAGATGCACGGATCGCTGCAGCTTCTCCAGGTGGTCAACACCGGAGCATTGCTCCCGCTGATGTGCCTGTCTCTTGCCGGGCTGACAAAATCCGCCCAGCTTCCGTTCTCGACCTGGCTTCTGGGAGCCATGGTGGCGCCGACTCCGTCAAGCGCCCTTCTCCACAGCGCTACGATGGTCAAGGCAGGCGTTTATCTGCTGATCCGCATTTCCCCCGCGCTTGAGGGAAATCTGGTGGGGATCATCGTCTCCAGTATCGGAGGACTTACTTTCATAATGGCAAGTATGATGGCGATCGCACAGAACGATGCCAAGAAAGTTCTGGCATTTTCGACGATATCAAACCTGGGTCTGATCGTCGGGTGTACAGGGATCGGTGTGGAGGAAACCGTCTGGGCGGCGATCTTCCTTATGATCTTCCATGCGGTCAGCAAATCAATGCTGTTCCAGTCTGTGGGCGCCACAGAGAATACGCTGGGCTCCCGCGACATCGAAGATATGCACGGACTGATCATAACGGTTCCGCGTCTCGCCTACATTATGGGAATCGGAATCGCAGGCATGTACCTGGCGCCTTTCGGCATGCTGATCTCCAAATGGGTGGCGCTCAAGGCGTTCGTGGATTCCGGCAACGTTATCCTGGTGCTCTTTATCGCATACGGCAGTGCCACAACGATGTTCTACTGGACGAAATGGCTGGCGAAGCTTCTCTGTTTCCATATACCGAGAGATACAGTGAACGACGTGACCCGCAGGGACGAATACGTATCTATGTTTTTCCATGCGGCGACGATGCTCCTGCTCTGTCTCATGCTTCCTCTGGTGGCGGTTTGGATGGTGAACCCGATCGTGAGAGAGCTGTTTGGAAATTCCACAGACGTACTCTCCATGAGCGTGCTCACAACGATGGCGATCATGCTCGTATCCATCTTCATCGTACCCGCGGTTATGTTCTTTATCAGCAGAAGGTCTCACAGAGAGATCGTGCCGATCTATATGAACGGTATCAACGAGGGAGACAACCGTTTCTTTATGAACAGTTACGGCAAGAAGGAACACCTCTACTTAAGCAACTGGTATCTGCGTTTTGAGTTCGGACGGAGGCACCTGCGGATCCCGTCGATCATCATGGCGGCTGCGGTGCTTGTCATCGGATTCTGTCTTGTAATAGGAGGTGTGTCATGGTAAAAGTAGTTTTTGTTCTGGCTTATCTGATACTGGCGCCCCTCCTGGGAGGGCTTCTTGACGGGATCGACCGGATCATCAGCGCGAGGATGCAGCGGAGAAAAGGGCCGGGCATTCTTCAGCCGTTCTATGACCTGGGAAAACTTTTCTCCAAAGAGATGATCGCGGTAAATAATGTACAGCTTCTTTTGAACCTCAGTTACCTCGTGATCCTGATGATCGCAGGAGCGATGCTTTTTGCCGGTGCGGATCTTCTGATGGTGCTCTTCATCCTGAGTACAGCGGATATGTTCCTCATTATGGCGGCGTCGAGTGATTCCTCGCCTTACGCGAATATGGGAGCGAGCAGGGAAATGCTCCAGATGATGGCGTATGAGCCCCTGACTCTGCTGATCGCGGTAGGATTTTATCTGACAACGGGATCTTTCCAGGTATCGGACATCATCCGGGAGGATGTGAGTGCAGTTCTGTGGATGCCGGGGCTTCTGATCGGATTTATGTTTACTGCGGCGATCAAGTTCAGAAAATCGCCGTTTGACCTTTCGACCAGCCATCATGCCCATCAGGAGATGGTCAAAGGCCTGACGACAGAAATGTCAGGGACGACGCTGGCGATCATGAATATTGCGGAATACTATGAGATGGTCCTGCTTCTCGGAATCTTCTGTCTGTTCTTTGTGAACAGTACGTGGTGGAGCTGGATCGTTGCGGTCGTGGTCTGCATGGTGATCTTCTTTGCGGAGACGCTCTGGGACAATGTAAGCGCCCGCGTGAAATGGAAAACACTGCTCTATAGCTGTTGGATTGTAACTCTGGTAGCGGGCGGAGTAAATATACTGATTCTGATGTTGGATAAGTGAGCAGGAGGGAAGAACTATGAACAAAGTATCAAAATCACCGTGGCTGCTCCACTATGACGCCAGCAGCTGCAATGGGTGCGACATTGAGGTACTTGACTGTCTCACCCCGAGATATGATATTGAACGTTTCGGGATCATCAATACGGGAGACCCGTTTCAGGCGGATATCCTGCTGATCACCGGAGGAGTGAACAGCCAGACCGAGAGTGTGGTAAAACAGATCTACAGCCAGATGCCCGAACCGAAGGTGGTTGTGGCAGTGGGGATCTGTGCCTGCACCGGAGGCGTATTCAAAGAGTGTTACAATATCAAAGGCGGGATCGATACGGTGATCCCGGTGGACGTGTATGTGCCGGGCTGCGCGGCGAGACCCGAGTCGATCATCGACGGCGTTGTCAAAGCCCTGAAAATATTAGATGCGAAACAGGCTTCAATGGCCGGGGACGGGAGGTGACAGAGATGGAATGTAAGAACGAGATCAGAAAGATCACAGCGGCAGAATTTTTTCCCGCCATCGTGCATATGAAGACAGAGAACTGGCGTCTGGTCCAGATCTGTGCATCCTGCATCGAGGGCGGATATGAGATGAGCTATTCCTTCTGTCTGAGATATGATATGGTTACGCTCCGGCTCGAAGTCGGGGAGGACGAAGAAGTGGCAAGTATCACACAGATCTATCCCTGCGCTTTCCTGCAGGAGAATGAGGCGGAAGAGCTGTTCGGCGTGAAGATCAGGACGATCAAGCCGGACTATAAGGACAAGCTCTACCGGATCGATGAAGAGACACCGTTTAAGAAAAAGGAGTAGGGAAAGATGGCAAAGAGAAGTATAGTACCTTTTGGTCCTCAGCATCCTGTGCTTCCGGAGCCGGTTCATCTGGATCTGGTGCTGGAGGATGAGACTGTAGTACAGGCGGTTCCGAGTATCGGATACATTCACAGGGGCCTTGAGAAATTAGTTGATATGAGAGATTATAAACAGTACGCCTATATCGCGGAGCGGATCTGCGGCATCTGCAGCTGCGGCCACGGGCTGGGCTACTGTATGGCAGTGGAAGAGGTCATGGGGATCGAAGTGCCCGACCGGGCTAATTATCTGCGCGTGATCTGGGTGGAAATGAGCCGTATCCACAGCCACCTGCTCTGGCTGGGGCTGCTGGCGGACGCGCTTGGCTTTGAGAGCCTTTTTATGGAGAGCTGGAGACTCCGCGAGAAGATCCTGGATATGTTCGACGAGACGGCGGGCGGCAGGATCATCCACTCTGTGAATCAGGTGGGCGGCGTACAGAGAGATATGGACAGCACCATGCTGAACAACATTCTCCGCGCGATTGAAGATATCGAAAAAGATCTGAAACCGATAGTTGATACATTCCTTCTTGACTATACCGTCCAGAGCCGTCTGAAAGGCACGGGAATCCTGAAGAAAGAGGATGCCATCGCATTAGGCGCGGTAGGGCCGATGCTCAGGGCGAGCGGAGTTGATTATGATGTGCGTATGATCGGATACGGCGCGTACAAAGACCTTACGGTAAAGCCGATCATATCGAAAGACGGCGACTGTTACGGGCGCTGTGAGGTAAGGCTTATGGAGCTGTTCCAGTCATTTGACCTGATCCGCGAAGCGATCGGAAAAATACCGGACGGCCCGGTCAGCGTTCCGGTCAAGGGCAATCCCTCGGGAGAGTATTTCGTGCGGATCGAGCAGCCGAGAGGAGAGGCGATCTATTATGTAAAAGGAAACGGGACGAAACATCTCGACCGGTTCCGCCTGCGCACGCCTACCACGAGCAATATCCCGCCGATGGTGGAGATGCTCAAAGGATGCCAGCTCGCGGATGTGCCGGTCATGATCCTGACGATCGACCCGTGTGTGAGCTGTACAGAACGGTAGTGACAGAGAGAAGCCTGATTTTAATCGGCGGAATGGAGCAATGGTTATGAGAAATGCGAGAATGTTTACATTGGCAGGAAGGGTGCTGAAGAATCTCTTCCGGAAGCCGGCGACGACGCAGTATCCTTTTCAGCCTGTCGAGTACCCGGAGAGAATGAGGGGACATGTGGAGATTAAGATCGAGGACTGCATCACCTGCGGGCTGTGCATGAGATCCTGCCCGTCCCAGGCGATCAAAGTGGATCGCAAGGAGGGAACGTGGACGATCGACCGGTTTGACTGTGTGCAGTGCGGAAGCTGTGTACTGGCGTGTCCGAAGAAATGTCTGTTCATGGAGAAGGGGTATACAGAGCCGGATATCATGAAGAGAAGCGAGACGGTCACAAAACCGCAGGAAGAGAAAAAAGAGGAGGCTGCCGCTGGCGGCAAGCCGACGCTTGACGCGGAGAAATGCGTTTACTGTACGCTGTGCGCCAGGAAATGTCCTCAGGAGGCGATCAGGGTAGACCGGAAGGAAAAGACCTGGGAGCTGGATGAGGAAAAATGCGTGGAGTGTGGGATCTGCGCAGGTGCGTGCCCGAAGAAAGCGATTGAGATGAAAGGATAGGAAATGGGAAGGATTCCAGTTTTGGGGTTCTTCCTTTTTTGCGCGATACGCCCGGAGGGCGACCGCCGTGCCTGTACGAGCGGGCATCCGACGGGCAACGGTCATCGAGCGGCAATGCCGCGAGATGAGCGAAGTATCGCGGTGAGCGGGGAGGGGAAAGAATCTTCCCCTCCCCGAGTGCGAGGGCGACCGCCGTGCAACTAAAACTTAGAAAATGTGATAAATACGATGTATAAAAATCTTGAAAACGTGATATAATAAATTATAAAAAATCTTGAAAACGTGAGAAAAGAGAGAATGAGAAGAAAAATTTACAACAAACTCTTGGAATGGAAAAAAGACGGAGCTGACCGGACTGCGATTTTAATCGATGGAGCACGGCGTGTGGGAAAAAGTTACATTGCAGAACAATTCGGAAAAAATGAATACAGATCATA
>DXEY01000026.1 GCA_019114745.1 Candidatus Mediterraneibacter colneyensis
GCTAGACTTAGCCACAAGACAAAGACGTCTGATGATGAGGCAGAAAAACCCTCACCGATCAGGCGTCTTTTCTTATTATCACAAAGCAGTTTAACTCTTTTTTGTGGCGAAGTACCCGGGGAATCATGAAAATCTGTTAGCTCTATTGGAAACGGGAGGTATTTCTATGGACACTGGAAACACAGGATTTATAATGATCTGCGCGGCGCTCGTGTTTATCATGACGCCGGGGCTGGCTTTCTTCTACGGAGGGCTTGTCCGGAGAAAAAATGTAGTGAACACTATGATGGCATGCGTGGCGATCATGGGACTCTCTGTATTTATGTGGGCGCTGTTCGGGTATTCCCTCGCATTTGGTACCGACCACGGCGGGGTGATCGGAAGCTTTGAATGGCTTGGATTAAGCGGAGTCGGCTGGGACGCAGGACCCTACTCAGACACCATTCCCCACCTTGTATACGCCGCATTTCAGATGATGTTTGCAATGATCACTCCTGCGCTGATCACAGGGGCTGTTGTGGGAAGGATGAAATTCAAGGCATTATTTGCATTTATCGCCCTCTGGTCTGTGATCGTTTATTATCCGATGGCGCATATGGTATGGGGTCAGGGCGGATTTCTCGCCTCGATCGGCTCCGTTGACTTTGCCGGCGGAAACGTCGTACATATCAGTTCCGGCGTGAGCGCCCTTGTACTCGCCATCTATCTTGGCAGAAGACGCGGTTACGAGAAGACTTCTTACCGCATTCACAATATTCCTTTCGTTGTTCTCGGAGCCGCTCTTCTGTGGTTTGGCTGGTACGGCTTTAACGCAGGAAGCGCGCTTGCGGCAGACGGACTTGCGGCACATGCGTTTATGACTACATCGATCTCCGCTGCCACAGCGCTCCTTTCCTGGATGCTGATCGATACCGTCAAAGACGGAAAGCCGACGCTGGTCGGCGCGTCTACCGGTCTGGTAGTCGGACTTGTGGCGATCACCCCGGGCGCCGGCTTCGTACCGGTCTGGGCATCCTTCATCATCGGCGCCCTGGTCAGCCCGATCTGCTATTGTATGATGAATCTTATCAAACATAAACTGAAAATCGACGATTCACTGGACGCATTCGGATGTCACGGCATCGGCGGCATCTGGGGCGGTATCGCAACCGGACTGTTCGGACAGAGTTCTATCAACTCCGTCGCACAGTGGGACGGTCTTGTATTCGGTGAGACCCGGCTTTTCGCTGCCCAGGTCATCAGCATTCTCGTGACGATCGCAGTTGCCGTCGCCGGTTCCCTGATCTGTATCGGTATTATCCGTATCTTCACAAAACTCCGTGTCGAAGAAAAAGATGAAGTACGCGGGCTTGATATTACCCAGCACGGTGAACAGGCTTACCCGTCCTTTAACGGCTTTGACTAAACCGGAGCAGAGTTATGAAATATAGGAAGCGAAAGGATAGGAGGAACAGACTATGTTAATCAAAATCGACGCAATCGTCAGGGAAGAGAAATTCGAGGACGTCAAGGACGCGCTCAATCAGATAGAAGTCAACGGCATCACCGTATCCCAGGTCATGGGCTGCGGCGCCCAGAGAGGCTATAAAGAAGTCGTCCGTGGATCAAAGGTCGATGTCGTCCTTCAGCCGAAGGTGAAGTTCGAGATCGTCGTATCTTCCGAAGAATGGGAGAAAAAAGTGATCGACGCCATTCAGGCTGCCGCTTACACCGGAGATATGGGAGACGGCAAGATCTTCAGCTATGAGATCAGAAACGCGCTTAAGATCCGCACAAAAGAAACCGGATATGACGCGCTCCAGTCTCAGCTGGATTAGACATTGCCGCTTTACCATATATACATTCTTATCAACCTCATGTAAAGAGCCGGACTTTCGTAAGAAAGGATCCGGCTCTTTGTAAATTGTCCGTCATTAAAATTCCAGTTCCGCCGGGCATCTCACAAGCGCCGCTGTCATAGATTCCCGGACGCACTTCCCCTGTATCAGCGTTCCGCCGCTCCCGCACAGGAGCGCCGCCCGCTCGCACACATTATCCACCCCCGTCACCTTCTCCACGAACCCGGACGCCGACGTTACTTCCGCCACCCGGCGCAGTTCTTCCGCAGTGTAGGTCACAAAGGGGATCCCATAAGTTTCCGAAAGATGTAACAGCGCAGGTTCCTCTTTTTTCAGGTCGATGCTTGCGATCATTTTCACCTGCCCCATTTCCAGTCCGTTTCCCCCGAGTATCTCACGGAATCCTTTTTCCAGAAGTTCCGGGCTTACCGCTTTCCGGCAGCCGATCCCCGCCGCGATATTGCGGGGTTTTAAGAGCAGGGTGCCCGCTTTCTTATCTTCCGGGCAGGCGTCCCCGATCAGGATCCGGTATCGGTACCGCTCTGCCTCTTCCGGACCGGAGCACACCGCGGCCTCCGCCGGGGCGTCCCCTTTGACGGTACAGCCCGGGCAGTCAACATACAGGGCGACCCGCTCCCCTTCCAGCACTGCTGAAGAGATCGCCTTTGCCATTTCCCTGTCTGTGATCAGCAGATCATTCTTCCGGGCAAATACGTCCACCGCGAACTTCCCTCTGACATCCGTGGCTGTCGTATGCACAGAGACAGCCCCGGTCAGCCCGGCGATCTCATCCGCAAGGGCGGCGGCCCCGCCCACGTGTCCTGAGAGCAGGGGAATGACATACCTGCCCGTTTCGTCGATCACCAGCACCGGAGAGTCGGTATACTTATCCTTCACCCACGGAGCGATATACCGGACAGCGATCCCCGCCGCGCCCACAAAGAGAAAGGCGTCTCTGCCCCATCCCTCCCGGAACAGATCCTGCCTGTCTTTTGGAAGGGGAAGGATGTCACCGCCCGCATATTTTTCCACCGCATATCCGCGGCATGTCCTCCCGTTCTTCTGCAGTGTCCCGCACAATATTCTGTTTAATCCGGTTCCCGCCCGGGTAAAGCTCAGTATCACGATCCTGCGTTCCATAAACGTTCCTTTTCCATCAGAGCCTCAGCCCTTTGATATCCTTGATCCTTGAAAGTATCATATTACAGGTGCAGTCAATAATGCCCGGCAGCCTGTCTATCGTATGGCAGATCAGGTCTTCCATCTCTTCGTTTGAGGAGGCCACTGCATGTACATGCAGCCTGCTCTTCCCTGTGACCCGGTAGATCTGAGTGACAGTATCATTCTGAAAGAGGATATCCGCCACTTCCGAAAGTGACTCCGGCTTCGTCTCGATTTCAAAATAACAGGATATTGCACCGCTGATCTTCTGCGGATTTACGATCGTTGTATACTCTTCTATAATGCCCTTCTCCTCAAGCGCCTGCACCCGCATCTTTACCGCCACCCGGGAGATTCCGACCTGCTGCCCGATCTCAGAGTATGACATCCGGGCGTTTTGTATGAGCAGTTCCATGATCTTCTGATCCAGCTCGTCAAGCCCGTCCAGAAACATAGGCTCCGCCTCCTTATTATTTCGCAGTCCCTGCTTTATTCTTCTGAGACATTATACTATGCGGCAAAAATAGCCGTCAAGCAGGAACAGCCTTTCTCAGTTTGATGACCTGCCGTTTTGTATTGTCCTGTTGACAATACGTTGGTTCAGAATTATTATATATTACAGATGTTAATTTTATGATTACGAAAGGAAATGCGAAGTGAAAACAGAAACTGATCTGACACAAGGTCCCGTTATGAAAACAATGGTGCAGTTCGCGGTCCCCATGATCCTGGGAAATCTTCTGCAGCAGTGCTATAATATTGCAGATACACTGATCGTAGGACGTTTTCTCGGAGCAGACGCCCTTGCCGCCGTGGGATCTTCCTTTTCCCTGATGACATTTCTCACCTCGATCCTGCTCGGGCTTGCGATGGGCAGCGGAACGGTATTTTCCATCCGTTTCGGACAGAAAGATGAGACCGGGCTTAAGGAGGGGATCCTGGCTTCGTTCGCCCTTCTCGGCGTGGTGACGGTTATCCTGAATCTCCTGGTCTATGCGGGCATCGACGGGATCATCTGGTTTCTCCGCACTCCCGGGGAATTGTCCGGCATGATGAAAGACTATCTGCTCGTCATATTTGCAGGACTGGCAGGCATCTTTCTCTACAACTTCTTTGCGTCGCTGCTGCGCTCTCTCGGAAATTCCGTCGTCCCCCTCGCTTTTCTGGCGGTCTCCGCATTCCTGAACATCTTTCTGGATCTGTGGTTTGTCGCGGGGCTCGGCCGGGGTGTGTCGGGCGCGGCTGAGGCAACTGTGATCTCACAGTATGTATCGGGTATCGGTATCACAGTTTATACACGGATCCGGTTCCCTCATCTGTTTCAAAAAGACCGTTCCGTCAGGCTGCGGAAATCCCGCATCCGCGAGATCGCAGGGTTCTCGGCACTGACCTGCCTGCAGCAGTCCATCATGAACCTGGGCATTCTGGCAGTCCAGGGACTGGTCAACAGCTTCGGCACGACGGTCATGGCAGCCTTTGCCGCCGCCGTAAAGATCGACGCCTTCGCCTATCTTCCGGTCCAGGATTTCGGAAATGCATTCTCCATATTCATTGCCCAGAACTACGGGGCAAAAAAGACGGACAGGATCCGGAAAGGGATCCGCACGGCCGTCCTGGCATCCGTCACATTCAGCCTTACCGTCTCCCTGCTCATTTTTCTGGCTGCCGGCCCGCTTATGTCCCTGTTTATTGATCCGGGCGAAACCGCCGTTATTTCCGAAGGCGTGCGGTATCTCCGCATCGAAGGAAGCTTTTATGCACTGATCGGTATCCTGTTCCTGCTCTACAGCCTGTACCGCGCGCTCGAAAATCCCGGAATGTCGGTGATACTGACTATTATGTCCCTTGGAATCCGCGTAGCGCTTGCCTATGCACTCTCCTCTTTTTCTGTCTTTGGGACATCCGGTATCTGGTGGTCTATTCCCATCGGCTGGTTCCTTGCTGATGCCCTCGGAATCGGGTACTATCTCGCCAGATACCGCGCACGGCTGTCCGGGCAGGGATCACCGCCGCGTACATAAATCCTCTCCCGGCAGCGCATTTCATCTGACCAGCAGCCAGTTCGCCCGAAACGTACGCATCAGATTCCAGTACCGCGCGCCCCGAAGGCCGTATTCCCGCACCAGCTCCCACTTTGCGGTAATGCTGCGGACATCCTCAAACCACACCACATGCTCCATCCCGTTCTGACGGTAGGTAAACCACGGGCTCTGGGAGATCTGTGCATACTCGATGGGCACTCCGTTTTCCACCGCGATATCCACAGCTTCCACATTTCCTATCGTCCTTGCCCGGGTAATCCCCCTCTCATAAGGGAGCGGCCAGTCATATCCGTAATTTGGAATACCGAGGATCAGTTTCTCCTTCGGGATCTGGGTAAGGGCATATTCCACCACCTCCCGCACTTTATCTAAAGGCGCGACAGCCATGGGCGGTCCGTAAGTGTATCCCCATTCATAAGTCATGAGAAATACCGCATCTGAATTTTCACCTAACATGGCGTAATCCACACCCTCTACAAGAATCCCTCTCTGATTTGTGGATGTTTTCGGTGCTGCCGCTACAGTCACCAGATATCCGTTCTCATTCATCACCTTCCTGACTTTTCCGGCAAACTCTGCATACTGAACCCTGTTTTCCGGAAGGATATATTCAAAGTCAATATCCACTCCCACGTAGCCTTTCTCAGCAAATTTCTCCAGCATCTGCCCGATCAGCTTATCCTGCAGCTCCGGATTCTCTACCAGCACCTTGATGAGCTGATTGTTAAAAGCGCCCTCTGAAGAAAACGGGGTCAGCACCATCCAGGGCTCCGCTCCGCTCTCCTGCGTCCTCGCGATCATCCACTGTTCTTCCTCTTCCGGGGAGACAAGACTGCCTTCAAAGGTAAATCCGTAAGAAAACAGCAGCATTTCGTCCAGCGCCGTCAGTGCTTCTTCAAGAACCGGCGGTTCAATAAACGGATAGGCATAGCCGCCCGTGACAAGCCCGTCCCCAAGCCCTCCTGTCTCGCCTTCCTCCAGCAGCAGAAGCGACTGCCCCGGCACAAGCCTGCCGGCATATTTTAACTGATTATCAGATATGATCTTACTCACAGGTATCAGAGTTTCACGGGAAATTTCCTCTAACGTATCTCCCTCTTTTACTACGTAAATCATAAAATCACCCCCTGCGAATAAGCATATGCTTACTCTCAGAGGGTTATGACATCATTATGCAAACTGGCTGTTATAGAGATCCGCATTTTACTGTATAGTATTTCAGGATGACCGCCGCCACCGCCGATAAGATCCTCGCCAGCGCCGCGCTCCACCAGATCATCATCTGTCCGCCAGACAGCGGTGGAAGGATCAGCATAAGGATCAGCATCAATACCGGTTCGGCATAGGTCAGTATATAAGAAAATGCGCTCCGTTCCGTGGCGTAGAAACTTGCAGTGGCGACACGGTTTACCGCAATAAAGGGAACTGCCAGCAGAAAGATCGGGAATACTTCCGCTGTTTCCCGGATCACCGGACCGGAAGCCCCAAAGAGCACTCCCGTCTCCTCCCGGAACATGTACAGAAGCACCATGCTCACCGCCGATAAAATCACAGCAAAGCCATAGGCAAAACTGTTTGCCATGTGCAGTTCTCTCGTTTTCTTTGCACCGTAATATTCGCTCATAAGAGGCTGGATCCCGTCTCCTACTCCCTGCAGGATCAGATATACGATCGTAATGATATAAGAAATACAGGCATAGACTGCAACCGCCTGCTCACCGCCGTACATGACAGAAAAACGGTTGATCAGGATCAGGGAAAAGTTAGGGGTAAGCGCCAGCCCGAACGGAGCCAGCCCGATCTTTATGATCGTTTTCGCCGCTCTTCCCATTTTCTCTGCCGAAATCCGAAACGTGATCTGCTTCTTATATAATAGATAGCCGATCCCTATGCACATTGCTGCTCCCTGCCCTGCCACTGTTGCCCATGCCGCCCCGGCGGTGCTCCCGTTACAGACCCACACAAAGAGATAATCCAGTATGATGTTCGTCACAAACCCTGTCACCATGGCGATCATGGCAACCAGGGAGCCGCCGTTATTCCGTATCAGCGGCACAAGCCCGGTTCCGATCAGCTGAAGCCCTGCTCCCAGCGCTATGATCCTGATGTATTCTTCGCCCAGTTTCAGAATCTCTCCCTCTGCTCCAAGCGCTTTCAGAAGCGGGGTCATAAAAAGGAATACACCTACGGTCAGAAGCACGCTTGCGATCAGAAGCATCCACAGGGTAGACGCCGTAAACTCCCGCGCTTTTTCTTCTTTGCCCTCGGCTCTGCTGATCGAATAGTGGACCGCGCCTCCCATACCGATCCCTGTTCCTGCTGCCTGGATCAGCGCCGTGATCGGATAGGCGATATTGATCGTCGAAATGCCGATATCGCCCACACGGTTTCCCACAAAATATCCGTCTACGATCGCATAGACCCCGGACAGGGCAAACGCCAGGACAGCGGGGATCACATACGCAAAAAATCTTTTCCATTCCCTCATAATGTCAAGCTGTTCCTTTTCCGAAGTTTCTCTCTCATTTTATAAACATGGCGTCGCCGAAGCTGAAGAATCTGTATCTCTGCCGCACAGCTTCCTCATAGGCTGCCAGTACATGCTCCTTTCCTGCCAGCGCGGACACAAGCATAATGAGCGTAGATTCCGGAAGGTGGAAATTGGTGATCAGGCAGTCCAGGATCTTAAACTGATATCCCGGGTAGATAAAGATCTCCGTCCAGCCGCTGCAGGCTTTCAGCCGCCCGTTCTCATCCGCGGCAGACTCGACGGTACGGCAGCTCGTAGTACCCACACAGATCACCCGCCCGCCCCGGTCTTTGGTGCGGTTGACTGTATCAGACGCCTCCTGGCTGATCATATAAAATTCGGAGTGCATGTGGTGGTTTTCCACATCGTCCACCTTGACGGGACGGAAGGTACCCAGCCCCACATGGAGCGTCACCCGGGCAACGTCCACTCCTTTCTCTTCGATCTCCTTTAAAAGCTCCGGCGTAAAGTGGAGCCCTGCCGTGGGCGCCGCCGCAGATCCGGAATGTTCCGCATACACCGTATTATAGCGGTCTTTGTCTTTTAACTGATGGGTGATATACGGTGGCAGGGGCATCTGTCCGAGCCGGTCCAGGATTTCCTCAAAAATCCCTTCATACTCAAACCGTATCAGTCGGTTTCCCTCGTCCACGATATCCACGACCTCACCTGTGAGCAGGCCGTCCCCAAAGCTGATCCGCGTCCCCGGCTTTGCCTTGCGCCCGGGCTTTACGAGCGTCTCCCACACATCCCCGGCGCCTCTTTTCAGGAGCAGCACTTCGATCTTCGCGCCGGTCTCCTCTTTCGCGCCGATGAGTCTTGCCGGGATCACTTTCGTATCATTGATGACCAGGCAGTCCCCCGGGTTCAGGTAACCGAGAATATCCCGGAACACGTGATGCTGTATCTCTCCCGTCTCTTTATCCAGCACCATGAGTCTGGAAGCTGAGCGGTCTTCGAGCGGATCCTGTGCGATCAGCTCCCCGGGCAGTTCATAATAAAAATCACTTGTCTTCAAGCGTATCTTCCTTTCCTGTCTTTATCCTAATCTTTGTCATAACGCAAATGCACCGCACGGCATAAACCATGCGGTGCATCAGTATCTTACAACAATTACTGACGTAATTCAATCCCCAGTTCTTCCAGCCCGGAAAGGATCTTCTTCATCGCAGAAGCAACATCGCTCTCCTCGAGCGTCCTGTCCTTTGCACGGAACACGATGGAATACGCCACGGACTTAAATCCGGCTTTGATCTGTGCCCCCTCGTAGATATCAAACAACTGGAAGCTCTCAAGGTTCGCTCCGCCTTTCTTCTCGATCACTTCCTCGATCTGGCCTACAAGGACGGATTTCGGAACGACCATACTGATATCTCTTGTCACAGACGGATATTTTGCAACTCCCGTATATTTTCTGTCAAATGTCGCATACGGCAGGATCGACGGCATATCGATCACAGCAATGTATGCGCGTGTGCCGATCCCATAAGTGTCGGCAACCTCCGGATGTACTTCTCCCAGATATCCGACGACTTTTCCGTCATAGATGATGTTCGCCTGGCGGCCCGGATGGAGATAAGTCTTTCCAGCATTCGGATCGTATTTCTCTCTGTCCCTCATGCCGATCTTCTCGAAGAACTCTTCCACAACGCCTTTCATCGTGAAGAAGTCTCCGCCGCCGTACATACCGAGAGTAAACTGCATCCTCTCATCCGGCAGCTCGCTGAGCGGCAGCGCCTTCGGGATATAGATGTTGCCCAGTTCATACAGACGCACGTCTTTATTTCTTCTGTTATAGTTTGTCGCAAGAGAAGTGAGCATACCGTTTAAGGAAGTTGTCCTCATGATGCTGTAATCCTCGCCCAGCGGGTTGCTGATCTCGATCGCTTTCCTGAGCTCAGAATCTGCGGGCAGGAGCAGCCTGTCAAATACTTTCGGGCTCTCGAAAGAGTAGGTCATACCCTGGCTGAATCCGCAGAACTCCGCGATATCTCTTGCCACCTGCTCGATCCTCAGTTTGAAGGAGAGCTTGCCTGTCGTGGACTCTCCTGCCGGCAGGGTCGTCGGGATATTGTCATATCCATAGAATCTCGCCACTTCCTCCGCAAGGTCTGCCAGACGGAACAGATCGTGACGGAATGTGGGCGCGATCACTGTTTTTGTTGCCGCGTCATACTCAAGGTCGATCATCTTAAAGTAACCGAGCATCTCCTCCTCTGAAATGTCCGTTCCGAGAAGCGCGTTGACTTTATCCGCATCAAACGGCACTCTTACCGGCTCTTTCTTCTTTCCGTAGACATCCACCATGCCTCCTACGACTTCGCCTGCGCCCATCTCTTCCACGAGCTGGCACGCGCGGTCGATCGCCGCCTGGGCATTGTTCGGATCCAGTCCTTTCTCGAATTTCGCGGAGGCGTCTGTCCTCAGACCGATCCTCTTGCTGGACTTGCGGATGTTCACGCCGTCGAAGCATGCCGCCTCGAAGAGCATTGTCTTCACGTCATCTGTGATCATGGAGTTCTCACCGCCCATTACGCCGGCGATACCGATCTCTTTCTCACCGTCGCAGATCATGAGGACATCCTCATCCATCGTCCGCTCCTGTCCGTCCAGAGTCGTGAATTTATCCCCGTCGTTCGCAGTTTTTACGATAATGTGGTGGTCTGCGATAGTATCCAGATCATATGCATGCATCGGCTGTCCGTACTCTTCCATCACATAGTTTGTGATATCCACCAGGTTGTTGATCGGGCGGATTCCCACGGACGCCAGTCTTCTCTGCATCCACTTCGGAGACGGGCCGATCTTGATATTCTTAACAACTCTCGCACAGTAGCGCGGACAGAGGTCTGTATTTTCCACTGTGACTTTTACATAGTCATTGACATCCTCATCATTTCCTGTCGGCGTTACGACCGGAGGCTTAAACTCCTTGCGGAATGTGGCAGCCGCCTCTCTCGCGATACCGATTACGCTGAAGCAGTCCACACGGTTGGATGTGATCTCATACTCGAAGATCGCGTCATCCAGCCCAAGGGCTTTGATGGCGCTCTCGCCTACGACAGCATCCTCCGGGAAAATGTAGATGCCGTACTCCGGCGCCTCAGGATACATCTCACGGGTCGATCCCAGCTCCTCGATGGAACACATCATGCCGCAGCTCTCCACACCGCGCAGTTTCCCTTTCTTGATCTTGATTCCGCCCGGGGTCTTCTGCCCCGGCTCATGTCCGCCAGCCACTCGTCCGCCGTCTAATACGACCGGGATCTTGTCTCCCTCTTTCACATTCGGCGCGCCCGTTACGATCTGGATTGTCCCGGTTCCGATATTTACCTGGCAGATGATCAGTTTATCCGCATCCGGATGTTTCTCGATCTTATCGATCTGACCGATCACGATCCTGTCAAGATCTGCATCCAGTTTCTCGTATCCTTCTACTTTCGTCCCGGAGAGCGTCATCGCGTCTGTATACTCCTGCGGTGTCACGTCAAGATCCGGAACATATGCTTTAATCCATGATAATGAAGTATTCATCTCTATAACCTTTCCTTCCTCATATTTCCAAAATCGCTTTTACCTAGAACTGTTTTAAGAAACGGATGTCGTTCTCATACAGAAGTCTCATGTCGTCGATCTCGTATTTCAGAAGAGCGATACGCTCAAGTCCCACGCCGAATGCAAATCCGCCGTACTCTTCCGGATCGATGCCGCACATCTCGAGCACATGAGGATGTACCATACCGCAGCCAAGGATCTCGATCCATCCGGATCCCTTGCAGAAACGGCAGCCCTTGCCGCCACATTTGAAGCAGCTCACGTCCACCTCCGCGCTTGGCTCTGTGAACGGGAAATGATGGGGACGGAACTTCGTCTTTGTCTCCGGCCCGAACAGCTCTTTTGCAAACACTTCGAGAGTTCCCTTCAGGTCTGCAAAGGAGATATTCTTATCGATCACAAGACCCTCGATCTGGTGGAAGGACGGAGAATGTGTCGCATCCACTTCGTCTGAGCGGAACACCCTTCCCGGTGCGATCATACGGATAGGAAGCTTTCCCTGCTCCATGACGCGCGCCTGTACCGGCGAAGTCTGGGTCCTCAGCACGATCTCTTTATTGATATAGAATGTATCCTGTTCATCCTTTGCCGGATGGTCTGCCGGAATGTTCAGTTTTTCAAAGTTGTACTCGTCGTACTCTACTTCCGGTCCCTCTACGACTTCATAGCCCATTCCTACGAAGATACGCTCCACTTCTTCCAGCGCGATCGTATTCGGGTGACGGTGTCCCATGATATTCTTCTTTGACGGAAGAGTCACGTCGATGACTTCCTCTTTCATCCTGCGCTCACGGATGGCGCGCTCCATCTTTGTCTTAGACTCCTCCAGAAGAGCCTCAATGGCTGCCCTCGTGTCATTTACCATCTGTCCGACTTTCGGACGGTCCTCCGGAGCCACGTCTTTCATTCCCTTTAAAACGGCTGTGAGTTCGCCCTTTTTCCCGAGGAACTTCACGCGCACGTCATTCAGTTTTTCCGGGATATCCGCCGCCTGGATCTGCGCGACTGCTTCGGCTTTGATCTGTTCCAGTTTTTCTTTCATTTTCTCTCTTACTCCTTTCGGTATGCTCCTGACATCCTGACTGCCAGTCTGCCCGAACCTCGATTCCGCTTCGCTTCATCTCGGTCGCGGACATCCTGCCTATGCCGTCTGCTTTTGCCGCCATCTTTTGTGCAAGCACAACATGGCGGCAAAAGCAGACGGCGCATGCAGGACTTGTTTTCGCGAAAAATGCCCCGTCCCTGAAAGGGACGAGGCATAGAATACTCGCGGTACCACCCTGTTTCCCGCACATATGCGCGGGCACTCAAGTCTGTGTAACGTACAATCTACGGTATTTCCTACTCATTTCAGAAATACAGCTCCCGTGGGAAATTCGATCCCCATCTGAACTAAAGAAAACTTGCAGCCGGTGATTTTCTCTCTCTGATAGAA
>DXEY01000027.1 GCA_019114745.1 Candidatus Mediterraneibacter colneyensis
TCGTTAATTTACAATGGAATTGAGGAAAGACAATAAGATATTTTTAAGATTTACATCGGGACTTTTTTAAGCCGGGTGATCTATATTGACTATACAGACAAAAGAAATGAGCAGGAGGTAACTATGGAGGGAGAGACAATATTGGTTGTTGATGACAATAAGGAAATTGTCTATTCAATCAGTGAATTGCTGAAATACGAAGGGTATCAGGTGGTGAAAGCATATGACGGCATGGAGGCGCTTGCCGCTTTGGAGAAACATCCGGCCGACCTGATCCTGCTGGATGTGATGATGCCGAAGATGAACGGTCTTTCCGCTCTTATGAAACTGAGAGAAAAACACAAGATCCCGGTGATCATCCTGTCCGCAAAGACAGAGGAGAGTGACAAGGTGTCCGGCTTGATTATGGGCGCCGATGACTATGTGGAAAAACCGTATAATCCGTCAGAACTGATGGCGCGGGTGAAGGCGCATCTGCGGCGGTACCGGACATGGGGTGGAAAAGCCCCGGAGAAAGCAGAAGACAGGATCGTGAATGGCGGGCTGGTGCTTGACAGGAAACAGAGGCTCGCCGTGGTAGAGGGAGAGGACGTAAGGCTGACCGCTACGGAATATAAGATACTGGAGCTTCTGATGGAACATCCGGGACAGGTGTTTTCGGCGGAGCAGATCTACGAGAATGTGTGGCAGGATTCCGCCAGCTATGCGGTGGAAAATACAGTTATGGTGCATATCCGCCATATCCGGGAGAAAATCGAGATTGACAGCAAAAAACCAAGATATGTAAAGGTGGTGTGGGGAATTGGATACAAAATGGAAAAATATGATTAGGCAGATCGTGCCTTTTCTGAAGAGAAACTGGCAGTTGATTCCCGGGGCGGCGATGATCATAAGCGCGCTGCTCATCATTTACGGTATGCTGGCTTATCAGGGATACCGCCCCACAGGGGAATCCATTTTAATCGGGATCATAGGCAATCTCTGCCTGGCGCCGGGGATGGTGATCGTAGTCTGGAAGACGCTGCAGGTGAAATACGAGAACTGGGTGCCGGAGGATGAAAATTTTTATGAACAGTGGAAAGAAACCGGAAAGAAGCTGGACCGGATCTTTATTATCGCGGGCGCTGCCGGGACTCTGGCGGCTTACGGATATCTGATGCTCCTGATCAACTCCTATAACTACGGCAACTGGTATTGGAATTATGCGGCAGGATACATGATGGTCTTTACGGTACTCCTCCAGTTCATACTCTGCCAGACTGTGCTGAACCGCTTCAAAAACCAGAAGCTGGAACTTCTCATGGATCAGATGGAGCAGTTGAACCAGCGCAGGCTTGATGTGGCGCTGGAGATTGAGAAAAAGAGCCTGGAAAAAGTATCCCGCAGCGACCAGCTTAGGATCGACCTGATCACGAATGTGTCCCATGACTTAAAGACGCCTCTTACCTCCATGGTAGGATATCTGGAACTGATCCGGAAAGAAGAGCTGAGCGACGTGGTGCGCGATTATGTGGAAGTGATCTCGGAACGCGCGGAAAAACTCAAGGAGATGGTCAACAGCCTCTTCAGCCTTGCGAAGGCGAGCAGCGGGAACGTGGAGCTGCACCCTGAGAAGTTTGAACTGAACCGCATGATCGAACAGATTTTTGCGGATATGGACGACCAGATCCGGGGCAGCGGCATGGAATTTGTGACCCGGCTGACGCAGGAGGATACAGAGCTTATTTCGGATAACTCATATTTCTACAGGATCTGCCAGAACCTGATGGAAAACGCATTGAAATATTCTGCCAGAGGGACAAGAGTGTTCGTGAGCACGTATGTCAAGACGGTGGATTCGCAAGATACCCCGCAGCAGGGAGACCTTTGCCTGGAGATCACAAACACTTCGGGATATCCCATGGATTTTACAAAAGAAGATATCGTGGAACGGTTCGCCCGGGGCGATAAGGCGCGGTCGAGCGACGGGAACGGCCTGGGGCTTGCGATCGTGAGCACATATGCCAGGGCGCTTGGAGGGGAGTTTGATATAAAGATCGACTGCGACCAGTTCAAGGCATGTGTGACAATGCCAAGAAAGATGCCGAAGGCTTGACAAGACTTCAAAAATGTTCTATTGTATTAATCAAATAATACAATAGAGAGGCGGTGTTTCCATGCTCGAGACAGTAATTGTCATAGTTGGGGTTCTGTTATTCATACAGGTTATATGGCTGATTTCAAGCTATGACCTGAAGCGCAGGAGAAAGACGTATATACATGAAAAGTTCGGCTCTCTGCCCAGGGAAAAAGAGTGGAACGATGCAGTAAGCAACTATTATGAGATGACGCGCTGCGAGAATGGGATCGATGATATCACATGGAACGACCTGTCCATGAACGAGGTGTTCCAGCGGATCAATCAGTGCGATACGTCAGCCGGGGAGGAAATCCTCTACTGGAAGCTGCGCAGGAATGATATGTCTGATGAAGAGAGAAGGGTTTTTGAAGAGTGTACAGACTTTTACGGCAGAAATGAAAAGGCGCGGAAAAAAATAGAAATGCTTTTATGTGACATCGGAAAGAGCAGATCCTCTTATTATATCCCGTCTTACCTGGATTCGATCGAAGAATACATGCTCCAATATCCGTGGATATACCGGGTGCTGCAGGGTGTACTGGCTGTTTCGGCGGCTGTCATGATCATGTGGCAGAACGACCGGGCGGCATATGGATTTCTGGGAGTGTGCGTGGTTAATATCGTACTCTATGCGTTACTGAAAATGAAGAATGAGACCGCGTTGTCTATGATAGGGACGGCAGTGAGTCTTCTGAGAAACGCAAAGCAGATCGCGCGGCAGGATGAGACCGGAGAGTGGTTCCCCGAATTAAGGGAAGCTCTGTCAGGGCTTCGAGGGGTACTGAGAGGAGAGAGGATCCTGCGGGCGCAGCGGGAAGGAAGCGATTCGGGAGATGCATTGGGGATGCTCAGCGATTATATTATGGGAGCAACTCTGTGGCGGCTTACCACATACAATAAGGTGATGAAGCGGCTGAGAGGTCATATAGACGAGTATCTGACAGTATACCGCTGTATCGGGCTCCTGGACGCGGCTGTCAGCACCGCGTCTTTCAGGAAAGCGCTTTCCGGGTACTGTACTCCGGAATTTACCGGTGAGAAGAGACTGGAAGCTGAGGAACTCTTTCATCCTCTCCTGAAAAATCCGGTGGCAAATGACCTGGAACTGGACAGGGGATGCCTGATCACCGGATCAAATGCATCAGGAAAATCTACGTTTATCAAAGCAGTTGTGGTAAATGCGATCCTGGCACAGTCATTGAATACCTGCGCGGCAAAACGGCTTGTGATGCCCCATGCAGAGGTTCTTACGTCCATGGCTGTGACGGATGACATTCTGGCAGGCGAGAGTTATTTTATACGGGAGATCAGATATCTGAAACGGATCCTCGACGGACTGAATGATGGAAGGATGATGATCTGTGCGGTGGATGAGATCCTCAGGGGCACGAACACGGGAGAACGGCTCCGGGCGTCAAAAGCGATATTGGAATACCTGCGGGATAAGAAATGTATTGCCCTCGTGGCGACCCATGACAAGGAGCTGACAGAGCTGTTGGGCGAGAGCTACAAAAACTACCATTTCAGTGAGGAGATCGGGGAAGACGACGTGGTGTTCAGCTACCGGCTGATGGACGGACCGGCGACCTCGCAGAATGCTGTGAAATTGCTGGAATATGCGGGGTTCCCGAGAGAGATTATAGATGCGGCGCAGGGGAGATAAGGCGCAGGCACATGGAGGAGGAACGGAACAGAAAGTGCATGGCGGATGCCATGCACTTTTGACTGTATTTCCATATCTTACATGTCTTTTAGTATATTGCGGACGACCTGATCCTGTATCCCGTCGGCTTTCCCGCTTTTCACTCTGTGATCAGCATACCGTGCGCACATATAGAGGTAATCCGACAGGCGGTTGATATACTGGACGGCTTTGGCATCCGCCCCGTAATTCTGCTCTACCTTGCGGAAACGGCGTTCGGCGCGTCTGGCTACCGCCCTTGCCACATCCAGCCTTGCGGACTGTTCGCATCCGCCGTAAAGCACGAAGTCCTTTACCCTGGGAAAAGAATTTTCAAGCCGGTCGATCTCTTCTTCAAGTGCGGCGGTCTCATCGGCAGAAAAGCGATAGTCCAGGTTTCTCGGATCAGCGACTCCTGCCATGATCTGCATGAGGTTTCTCTGGATATGGGAGAGCTGTTCTTTGAGCTGGGCGTCGGCGAGCACTTTCGCAAGACCGATATGGCTGTTGAGCTCATCGATCGTCCCCACCAGCTCGATCCGGTCGTCGGATTTGGAAACGCTGATGCCGTTCATCAGGGAAGTGGTTCCCCTGTCTCCGGTCTTTGTGTAGATCTTCATATCCCATATTCCTCCTTAAAAGGCAGTTTCTTGATAGCCCGGGCGCTGTTCGCGCCGATATTCCGGCACTGTGCCCGGTTCGGTGCGAGGTGGCTCTCAATATTGCGTCCTTTTTCCAGTCCGCGCATCTTCAGGCATACTGCTGTCCCGAAGATTCCTACCCCGGAGCCCAGCATGGAGTCTCTTGCAGCTTTATACGCCAGCTTCTCCATACATTCATCCGGCATTTCCGTAGTATCGTAGAAAACGCCTTCTTCTTCGATGCCGGCACAGACCTCTTTCAAAACTGCCGGGTCAGCTTCATGTGTATAGATAAATATCGAAGGTCTTTTGATGATCAATTTCAGTCCTCCTTGTCCCCAGCGCGGCAGTTATGCCGGTGTGAGGGATCCTTACTGCATTTCTCCGATATAGGAGAGCACGAGTCCGGTGGCAACGGCGTTTCGCGGCCCTTCGCTGCCGCGGATATTACCGCGTCCGCATACGATGCGGTAGTCCGTAAATGCTTCCATGAGCATCTCCGGTATCTCGAAATCCTCTGCCGAACCGCCTACGAGGACGACAGTGGATATATTTCTCAGATTATGGTCAGGCGCAACTTTTTTAAGCGCACGGAATGCATTTGTCACAAAGACTTTCCGTTTTGCCTCGCGGCGCACCTGGACGATCTTTTCCATCGGGATTTCTTCCTCGATGCGGATGAGCCCGCTTTCTGTGAGCAGGACGACCCGTCCGAAGAAGCGGGGATCGATGGATTCGTCTACAAATGTCATCTGTCCGTTTTCCATTCTCATATGGAAGAGACTTTCCACTTTTGCAAGAGGATATTTTTTGATCTCCTCTGCAATGTGGCGGTCGCTTAAGCCGAGCTCCGTCTGGATCAGCATGGACACCAGTTCTCCGGCTCCCGCCTGATGCGTCAGTGTCACCCTGCCGTCATCCGAGATGATCGCGGCGTCTGTAGAACCTCCGCCCATGTCAAGGATCGCGAGGGGGAGCTTTGTCCCCGGGGTGGTCAGGGCGCCAAGGCTTGCCATTACGGCCTCCACGCCGGCAACTCTGACATCCGTACCAAGTTCGGTGGTGAGACGTGCGGCAATCTCCTGCATCGGCAGTTTCTGGGTTTTGACCATGGCGGCGATCCCGACCGCTTTCTCCAGACAGGTCTCGCCAGCCAGAGCACCGGAGATCAGGACGGGGGCGAGTGTATCGACCGCGAGGATATCCGTGATCCGGATATCTGCCTCATCGCTCTTGTCCAGTTCGCTCATTCCGGTACGGATGCGGGAGAGCATATTTCCGACATTTGTATCCGGCTGTCCGCTGATGTCGCGGATATCGCCGGCTTCCATGGTGGCCTCCATGATCTTGTCAGCGCCTTCATCCAGGCTTATAGTAATGTTTTTGTCTCCATAGAAATAAATCTCCCCTGCGGGAAGAACATTTTCGTGGATATTGCCGCCCGGCGTCTTGAGGACAACCGCGCTGCGTTTCCCGATCAGGCTCTTGGCTATGGGCGTGATCGTCCGCGTCTCTTCCGCGGTCAGCCCGAGAAGCGTGGCAATGCCGTACGGGTTGGACAGCATACGGATCGTCTGTCCGGGAAGCGCCACTTCAATGGCAGCGGGAACGCTGTCCGGGAGGCGGTCGATCCTTCGCACTTCGTCGATGATCGGGATTTCCCTGTGGATACGGTTTTCCACGAGGACTGCCTCATCTGCCTGGAGGATGATCCCCACGATATCGATATCCTCGTGCTGATTGACAACGGCAGCCACTTCCTCATAACTGTGTTCTGCCGATGCGGCGAGAATATACGGAGTACCGGGGACTGCCCGGGAGATATTCCCGATCAGCAGGATCTCGCCTACAGCCTGGCCGGCTCCGGCGGGAGTGGAAGGGTTGTGCCCGATCATAGAGGAATCCGTGATCACAGTCTCGGTGAGCGTCTCCATGGCGGTGTCGCCAATGACAGGCGCAGCCTCGTTCAGGCGGACGAGATCGATATCGGAAGTCTCACGCCCGATCCGGCTCATCGCCAGCTTGAGCGCGTTCCTGACAGAATAGACATTTTCAATCGTGCCTTTTGTGCCTGTAGTAGGGCAGGAGGCACTGGTCAGGAAAGTGACGTTTCCTTTATCCGTTACTTCCCCGACACATACTTCAGTTGTGGAATTTCCAATGTCAACTCCGGCAATATAACTCAAAGCAATATTCCTCTCTTTTCATACACTTCAGCCGCCTCCATGACAAGGCGTGCACAGTTCTTTGCATTGTATTTCTCAAGAAGCTCCTGCGCCATCATGACAAGTTCCAGTTTCGTGGAACGGTTCGGGCGCAGTTTGTCATACATCTTCAGGATCACTTCGTCCGGCACGTCGACAAGCTCTGCGGCACGCTCAAAATTTTTCTCCATGGGAGCGTTGTCCGCTTCCATGGCAACCTGTCCCTGAGCCTTCAGGATCTCTTTGGAGATCTTGATGTCGTCCGGCGCAACGTGGTCTTTCATAACTTCATCCAAAGTGATATCAGTAAATTTCTTTCCTGTTTTGGATGTGATATTTTCTTTTTCATGTTCTGCTAAAGGATATCTCATTTATTTCTCCTCCCATTCAACAGCGCCGACCTCGGGATCAAGCTGTTCCGTCTCGGCGATGTGCATGATCGCTGCCTTTACCTGGTACTTCGGCCTGGACATCGGGTCGTTGGTACAGGGAATCGGAACTACCTGTTCGCCTTTCACATATTTCGCGGCGTTCTGCCCGATCTGGCGGTATGTCTCAAGAGTCATCAGCGGTGCCTGCGGGAAGAGCTCCAGGTTTGAGAGCGGATACAGGTCTTTCTGATGGATGACCGTAGTCCCTTTGGACTGGATCCCGACGCCGATTCCGGAACCGGAGAGCCTGGCAGCCTCCAGCGCCATAAAACATACGTCTGATGTATCGAGGATCTTTACGACGCGGGGAATCATTCCCTCCTCCTCGATGCCTGCCTTGACATTGCGCAGTACGTCATCCAGCGGAATACCGCAGATGGTCTTCCGGATCTCTTTCTGGAAAGCGGCGCCTACGCCGATCACGACCTCTTTCGGATCGGTTCCCTTTACTGCGCGCGGGTAATCCGCGTAGGAAGTCTTTTCGTCATTGATGCGCTCCCTTCCTGCCAGGGACGGCATATGTCCTGCGGCGGGAGCCGCTGTGTAGTCTCCTGCGGAGGAGCTGCCGGACTGTGACATCTGGCTTAACACTGCGTTTGTGATCTGTTTTACTAATTCTTCACTGATCTGCATGATATTCTCCTCCTTTCCTATATATCATACGGGTTGATGATGTGCGGGATCTGTTTGATCTCTTCCCAGCGTTCGCCGTCTACGCGGTAGCCGGTTCCCGGGCCCATATAATCATTCGGAGTATTGACTCCGGACAATACGTGGAAATCTTTATCCAGGATGGCTGCAGTCTGCATGTAATCTCCGGCAACGCGCTGCTTGAGCATATTCAGCACGCTTCCTGCCACATCTTCAAATCCGGTCTCCGCCAGTGCTTTTACTACATCGATTCCTGTGATGCCCCGCTTCAGCACGTCCTCTGCCGCAGCAAGGTCGGCGGTAACATCGCGGGGGAGCGTGTCTTTACTGCCGTGGGCATATGTCACGGCTTCCACCTGCTCGTCCGAGACAGGCGCCAGGTTCAGGTTGCGGAATACAGCCTGCACTGCGCGCGCAGCCTTATTTCTTACATGGATGACCTGCTCCTCTGTAACAGGCTTCAGACCTCCGTCTACCTGCATATCTCTCTGGAGCACATTGTAATCATCAAAGTCCTCTGCATCGAAATTCGATCCGGCGAACATATTGTCGTAGTTCGGCTCTGCCGCATACCCCGAGAAAATGAAGTCCGTCCCGGGGAGAAATTCGAGCATCGTCCTCGCGGTGCGGCGCATATCCGAGTTCGAGAAGCTCTGGTCGTTGGAAGAAGCACATTCCAGACCAAGAAGCGCTGCGACAAGGTTCTCAGCGATGACTTCCCTGATGCCTGCCGGCACAGATCCGGTCACGCCGATACAGCTCACAGAACCGTTCTGGATTCCCTGGCTTCCCGCGCCTTTTGTGACGAACAGGCAGCGGCACTCCAGATAGAGCATGGATTTCTTCTCGCTGCTTCCCATAAGAACTTCAGAACCGGAGCCTGAAGTAAAGCGGACTTTCAGACCGCGGGAAGCGTATGCAGAGTTCAGGAATGCCTTTGAATACGGAGTGTCGTCTCCGTCGATAAATACTTTTTCCGTCCCGTATACGGAGAGCGTCTCCGCATAAGTCGTCAGACCGCGGATACCCAGTTCCAGCTCCGTAGCCTCTTCCGCAGAACACTGGGTGAGTACGCCCGGACGTCCGACCTGGGATCCGATCAGGAGCGCCATGGCGCTCAGCGGAGCATAACGGGCAACGCCCATCGTTGTCTCTTCTTCGGCGAATCCTCTGAGAGCGCCTTCCGCAGCGTCAGCCGCGATCTGTACCGGATCGTCTTTCAGGTTTGTGATATGTGCCTGGTTGCCGGGAGTCCTTCTGGCACGGATCTTCTGCATCCCCATCATGAGTTCCACGACATTCAGATGGTTCATGACTTCTGCCATTTTCGCCGGCGTGATGCCGGAGATGAGCTCCAGGATCTCCTTTCTCGATACGTGGATGTCTACGATCATTCGCGCGATCTCAAGAGAAGATACGGACATGGACTGCTCGGTCCTCTCGATATTGATCGCATAATCAGCGATGAACTGATCAATAAAGTCGAAGTCTTCACGGCGTTTGCCGTCCAGTTCCACGATCTTTCCATCTTCGACTTTTACCGAGGGTTTCGGGTCATAGGGACTGCTCATTGCGACAAATCCCATCTCCGGCCACTCGTTGATGTAGCCGTCCAGATTGACCGGACGGGCATCCAGTGCTTCAATTCGTTTTGAACGTTTCATATTGATTTCTCTCCTTGCGGTCTGGCCGGCACACGACAGATATCAGGTGTGCCTGAGCCCCCATATATTGGTGTTATCGCAGGTCCGGATGCTATATTTGCGCAAGCGGACATTTCTAAGGCTAATTATACTATAATCACAGGAAAATAGCAACAGAATAATCTCAAAATGTGGCAGGAAACCACAACAAACAAAAACAAAAACCACAAAAAACCACACAAATCTGAAAATGGATATGGAAACAGTCAACATGGAAGAATAGCTTAACGCATATGTATCCTTTATGGAACAGGAGGAAAAATTTTCGTTTATCAGCAGAACAGACAGTCGAAAGATTGAGCAGGGGAAAAATGAATGCTATAATAATAGAACTGGTGCCGGGGTCAAAAGCCTTTGCCCTGTTTATGAACTGATACATACGGGAGCAGACCCTGAGAGACAGGTATCGTAAAATCTGACAGTTATAGAAAGAATGTGTGAGTTATGAGAGAACAACTGATCCATCATATGAAAGAGACGGCAGATTATATTTTCCGGCATCCGGAGCTGTCATTAGAAGAACGCAGGTCTTCCCGTGCTCTGGCGGAATTTCTGGAAAAAGAAGGATTCGAGGTGACGTGGGGGACGGCGGGATTTGAGACTGCGTTTGAAGCCCGGTGGAGCAGCGCGGCGGATCCGGATGACGCCGGACCAGGTGTGATAAAAAGTCCTGTCATCGGCTTTCTGGCGGAATACGACGCGCTCCCCGGACTGGGACAGGAGCCGGTGCCGGAGCAGAAGCAGGACGGCGGACCGGGGCATGGCTGCGGGCATAACCTGCTTGGCGCTGCCTGCGCGGGAGCCGCGTGTGACCTGAAAGAGAAGATGGAGGCAGAGCATCTGTCCGGTACGATCCGTGTGTACGGATGCCCGGCGGAAGAGATCGTGGTCGGGAAGATCCGCATGAATGAAGAGGGTGTGTTTGACGATCTGTCCGTGGCAGTTACCTGGCATCCCTTTGACCGGAACCGGGTGAGTTACGACATCTGGCAGGCGCAGGATATCAAAAATTATAAGTTCTACGGCACGGCAGCCCATGCCTCGAAGCATCCTGAGATGGGGCGGAGCGCGCTGGACGCCGCGGAACTGATGAATGTGGGAGTCAATTATCTGAGAGAGCATGTGTCTGACGACGTGCGGATGCACTACACCTACACAAATACCGATGGGCCCGCCAATATCGTGCCGGCTTATGCCTCCACCAACTATTTTATCCGGTCGAACCAGTGGGAGCGGACAAAAGACGCCTCGGAGCGGGTGGACAACTGCGCCAGGGGCGCGGCGCTCATGACAGGCACCCGGGTGGAGATCGAGCGGGTGACATGCAACAAAGAGATGAAAGTCAACCGGACGCTGGCGGAAGTATTCTATGAGGAGATGGCAAAGATACCGGCGCCGTCTTATACCCCGGAGGAGATCCGGTTCGCGCGGGAGATATCCGAGGCGGCGGGATTTGATAACGGAGGGGAATATTTTACCGGACTGGAGCCTCTGGAGGATGAGCCGGTTCCCCTTTCTATCGGCACAGATGTGTCAGATGTGAGCCATACAGTTCCTACGGTTATGCTGAGCGCGGCGGCAATGTGCAAGGGGACACCCCTTCATCACTGGGCGGCTGCGGCGCAGGCGGGGATGAGCATCGGACAGAAAGGGATGCTCTATGCCGCAGAATGTATGGCGGCAGGGGCGTACCGGCTGGTGAAAGAGCCGGAGCTGATCGATCAGGCGTGGAAAGAGATGAGAGCCTATGAAAGAAAATGAAAAAATACAATTATTTGAAAAAGAGCCTATACCGGGCGCGGTAGCAAAACTCGCCGTCCCCATGATATTCAGCTCCCTTGTGATGGTGCTCTACAATATGGCGGACACCTATTTTGTAGGGATGCTAAACGATCCTGTGGAAAACGCGGCGGTATCGCTGGCAGCGCCGGTGCTTCTGGCGTTCAATGCGGTGAATAACCTGTTCGGAGTCGGAACGTCCAGCATGATGAGCCGGGCGCTTGGCCGGAAAGATTACAGGACCGTGTCGGAGAGCTCTGCCTTCGGATTTTACTGTTCCCTGATCAGCGGCGTGCTCTTCGGGCTTCTCTGCGGGATGCTGAACAGTCCGCTGCTGACGCTCATCGGGGCGGACGGGACGACCCGGGCGGCGACGCAGGGGTATATGTTCTGGACAGTCTGTCTTGGAGCTGCGCCAGCCATCCTTAACGTGGTCATGGCGTATCTCGTGCGTTCGGAGGGCTCCGCTATGCACGCGAGCATCGGAACGATGAGCGGCTGTCTGCTCAACATCATTTTAGACCCGGTGTTTATCCTTCCATGGGGACTGGATATGGGCGCGGCAGGCGCGGGGTTTGCAACATTTCTCTCGAACTGCGCGGCATGCCTGTATTTCTTTGTGCTCCTGTACGTAAAGAGAGGAAATACATTTGTCTGTATTGACCCGAGAAAATTCCGGCTGAAAAAGAGAGTCATCATAGAAGTGTGCGGAGTGGGGATCCCCGCGTCCATCCAGAACCTTCTCAACGTCACGGGAATGACGATCCTGAATAATTTTACTTCCGCTTATGGCGCTGACGCTGTGGCGGCAATGGGGATCGCATACAAGATATACATGGTGCCGATGCAGGTGGCGCTTGGATTTTCTCAGGGGATCATGCCCCTGGTCAGCTATACATTTGCGGCGGGAAATATACGGAGGATGAAAGACACGATCCTGTTCGCATTGAAGATCATTATTCCGGTTCTGATCGCAGTAACAGTCGGATATTACGCAGGGGCGGATGCGCTGATCAGTCTGTTTATGAAACATGAGGCGATCATAGGATACGGATCTGCATTTTTAAGAGGATTCTCCCTGGGGATTGTATTTCTCAGTGTCGATTTCCTGGCGGTGGGCGTGTTCCAGGCGCTGGGACTGGGCAGATACGCGCTGGTGTTTGCGGTTATGAGAAAAATCGTGCTGGAGATCCCGGCGCTGTTTATCCTGAACTGTCTGTTCCCGCTTTACGGGCTCTCGTATGCACAGTTTGCGGCAGAACTGATCCTGAGCATATGTTCGGTGATCATGCTCCGGCATATTTTCAGGAAGTATGGTAAGAAAGGAGAAATTTGTGTATGAAAAAGCGAATCATCCTGGGCTCGGCGTCTCCCCGGAGAAGGGAACTGCTCGCCCAGATCGGCGTGGATTTTGAAGTGCGTGTCAGCGGGAAAGACGAGGTCTATAAAAGCAGCGTGCCGGAGGAGATCGTAAAAGAGCTTTCTCTTGCAAAAGCGGAAAATGTGGCAGAGGAGCTTGCCGCAGATTCTGATGGAGACATGGTGCGGGATACGGCAGTGATCGGAGCGGATACGATCGTCGTCCTGGACGATGAGATCCTGGGCAAACCGGAAGATGAAGAGGACGCAGTCCGCATGCTTACCAGGCTGCAGGGGAGGGCGCACTTTGTATACACCGGTGTCTCGGTGCTGGATTTCGGCGCGGATGGAGAGAAAAATGTGATCAATTACTCCGTGGGGACCAAGGTGTATGTAAATGCAATGACAGAAGAAGAGATCCGGGCTTATGCGGCGACAAAAGATCCGCTGGATAAAGCCGGATCCTACGGGATACAGGGCAGGTTTGCCGCGTATATCGACCGGATCGACGGAGATTACTATAATGTGGTCGGCCTGCCGGTGTCCAGGGTGTACCGGACGCTGAAAGAGATCGGCGCCAACTAGGGATCATACCATTTCCCAGAGACTCTGGCCGTTATCCCGCAGCCATTTCTTCGCCTTTCGGTAATCGGGAAGTACAGATTCGACGATCGCGTAGAATGCCTTCGAGTGGTTCATCTCCCTGCGGTGGGCGAGTTCGTGGACGACGACATAGTCCAGGACTTTTTCCGGGGCGAGGATGAGACGCCAGTTAAAATTCAGATTACCCTTGCTGCTGCAGCTCCCCCACCGGGTCTTTTGCTCCCGGATGGAGATGCGGCCGTAGGAGACCTTCATGATACGGGCATAGTAAGCGGTCTTGCATGTGAAGATATCCCGTGCGGTTTCGATGTAGCGGGCGCGGTCTTTTTGGGTGAGAGGAGGGCGGGCAGGGGCTTGCCTGCGCTGTTCCTCCAGCTCTTCGGCCCGGGCGAGATGTTTTTGGATCCACGCTTCATTTTTGGAGACAAAAGAGTCGATGTACGACCGGGTGCAGTTTTTGGGAGAGCGAACGATCACATGACCATCGCGCGTCACCTGGATCGCAATGGTGCGACGGCTGCTGTATATGATCTCATAGTCGAATGAGTGGTTCATGACGTTATTTCCTCCTGTTTCTCTATTGTAGCAGGAAGCATACGGGGCTGACAAGGGAAGGAAAACTCAGAGGAAGGGGGCTCGGTGGTGGAGCAGATTTTAGCGGAGCGGATTTTGATCATAGAGGACGATGATGTGCTGGCGGAGGGAGTAAAGCTCAATCTGGAACTGGCCGGATTTTCCGCGGCAGTTGCGCCGGCTCTGAAGGAAGCGCAAAACAGGATTGAACAGGAGGACTGGGCGCTGATGCTCCTGGATGTGAATCTTCCGGATGGAAGCGGGGTCGGATTTGCTGAAAAAGTGCGGAAGACGAAGGACATCCCCATTATTTTTCTGACGGCGAAAGATATGGATCAGGATATTATGCGGGGATTTGAAGCAGGGGCGGACGACTACGTTACAAAACCGTTCCATATCCAGATCCTGCTCCAGAGAGTGAGAGCCGTGCTGAAAAGATACCGTGCGGGCAGTGAGAAAAAAGCCCGGGTAAAGACGGGGAATCTGGAGATCGATTTCCAGTCGTGGCAGCTCAGGAAAGACGGCAGGGAGATCGCCCTTACTCCGACGGAATTTCGCCTGCTCCGAAAGTTTTGTGCAAACCCCGGGATTGTCCTGACGAGGGATGCGCTGCTGGAGGAATTGTGGGATAAGGACGGTCATTTTGTAGATGAACATACATTGACGATATTCATCAGCAGGCTTCGCACGAAAATAGAGGATGAGAACCATGCGTATATTAAAACCATATACGGCACAGGTTACCAGTGGATAGGAGAATAAAATGGAACAAAGGACAGTGCTTCTGACGGCAGCCGCATGTCTGCTGCTGATCGTGATAACAGGGACCGGCATCTGGCTTTTTATGAGAAAGAGATTCGTGTCTTACACAGAGGCAGTATGCCGGAGTATTGACGGTATACTGGCAGGCAGAGGCGTGGAATTGTTTGATGTGGATGAAGATACACTCCTGTCAAAAGTCCAGATGAAGCTGAAGAGGCTGGAGGAGATCACCGCTGCTCTTGCGGCGGACAGCGAGAGGAGCAAACAGGAGGTGCAGGGGATCCTCTCCGATCTGTCCCATCAGTTGAAAACACCGGTTTCTAATGTGATGATGTACTGCGATACGGCGATGAACCCGGCTCTGTCGGAGGCTGAGCGTGCCCGCTGTATGGAAATCCTGAAAGGTCAGGTGGAAAAGCTGGATTTTCTCGTACAGGCGATGATACGCATGGCGAGGCTGGAACAGAATATGATCGTGCTCCACCCGGACAGAGTGAGGAGTTCGGAACTGCTGCGCAGGGCGGAGGGGGATATCCGTGCTGAGGCTGAGGCGAAAGACATCACCGTGGAGGTGGAGTGCGGGAAAGATTCGTTTCTTTATTGTGACGAGAAGTGGACGGCTGAGGCGCTGCTCAATATACTGGACAACAGCGTGAAATATTCTCCCGCAGGGAGCCGCATCACGATTTGTTCCGAGCGTCTGGAGAGCTATACGAAGATACAGATCACGGATGAAGGCATGGGGATATTGCCGGAGCATGCGGCGGATGTGTGCAAGCGTTTCTTCCGTGAGGAGAGAGCGGCGAAGGTGGAAGGCCTGGGAATCGGTCTTTATCTGACCCGGGAGATACTGGAAAAAGAAAGCAGTTATCTGAAGATACATTCTGTGAGGGAGCAGGGGACGACGGTTTCCGTGTATCTGCCAAATGCAGCGGAAACAGAAGGGTGACGGATATGTCCGGCAAAAGGAGCTTAGTTTCTTTTTGCCGGGCTTTTTCTTTCTGAGACTTTTTTGAAACAATTGTCTGTTATCCTTTATCTGACTCGAATACAGCTTCCGAATATGAGGCTGTAAGTGTAAGAACGGACAGGAGGACAGAAAATGAGTATTTTGATCGCGGAAAATCTGAAAAAATATTATGGGAAACAGCCCAATATCGTCCGGGCGCTCGACGGCGTCTCCCTGCGGGTAGAGGAGGGCGAATTTGTCGCTGTCGTGGGGACGAGCGGGAGCGGGAAGTCTACGCTGCTCAATATGCTGGGCGGTCTGGACACGCCGACGGAGGGGAAGGTCGTCATCGCCGGACAGAATCTTTCCGGTCTGAATGACGAGAGGCTGACGGTGTTCCGCAGGCGGAGGATCGGGTTTGTATTTCAGAATTACAATCTCGTTCCGATGCTAAACGTCTACGAAAATATCATCCTTCCCGTCTCACTGGACGGGGATCAGCCGGATGATGCATATATCAAACAGGTGATACGCCTGCTGGGGATCCGGGAAAAGCTCCTGGAAATGCCGAACAATCTGTCGGGAGGACAGCAGCAGAGAGTGGCGATCGCCAGGGCTCTGGCGGCAAAACCTGCGATCCTTTTATGCGACGAACCTACCGGAAATCTGGATTCCCGGACAAGTCAGGATGTGCTCGGACTGATCAAAAGATCGAGCCGCCAGTTTAACCAGACGGTGGTCATGATCACGCACAATGAGGAGATCGCCCAGATGGCAGACCGTATCATCCGCATCGAGGACGGGAAAATAGCGGAAAGCAGGTGGGGCGCATGAAGGGGAGAGCACCTCGCAACAACAATGGGAGCAGCATCCGGCAGCTTGCGTGGAAAAGCATTAAGAGCAGCGGGATGAGAAATGTTTTTGTCATACTGACGATCGTGCTGTCTGTCAGCCTGCTCATGGTAATAGCGCTGTTTTATGCCGGGATGAACACTGCGGAGAAACGGCAGACAGAGCACATGCAGCACGCGATTTACAGCGGACTTACCCTGAAACAACTGTCCGGTATGGCAGAAGATGAGAAAAGCGCTTACGTGCTTGGCATGAAACAGGGACAGGGCATCGAAATTGATGGGATCATGGTGTCTCCGGTGGCTTACGGGAGCGAAGCGTTAAAAGACGAAGGCGTGAATATGGAAATCCTCACGCCGTCAAAAGGAGAGGCGCCCCGGGGTGAAAATGAGATACTGCTGGCGGATGTCTACTGCGAGCTGGCGGGGATCGATGAAGAGCCGGGAACGGAAGTATCCTTTACCTGGCTCGACGGCACAGAAGAGACGTATATCCTCTCGGGAGTATACCAGGCGCAGGAGAACCAGCCGTTTTACAATGTAGTATTTTCAGAGGCGTATGCCCAAAACGGCAGCCAGATGAAAGATATCCCGTGGCAGGGCGTTGTCTGCCTGGACGGGGCGGGGGAGATGACCCAGACGGAGTTTGAGGATGCGGTTTATTCTTTTGGGGAAGCGTTTGGCGTGGTCAGGAGAAATATCAATATCAACAACAATTTCCTTGATGCGCTTCCCGGAGGCGAGAAACAGGCGCAGGAGACGGTTGTGATCGCGGGCGTGGGAGCCGGGCTCCTGTTCGTAAGCGTTCTCGTGATATACAGCGTGTTTTATCTGTCTGTTGTGGGCCGCATCAGGCAGTTCGGGCAGCTTCGGACGATCGGGATGACGCAGCGGCAGATCCGGCGCATGGTGAGGATAGAGGGCATGTTTTTATGCGCGGCGGGGATCCCCATCGGTCTGCTGATCGGAGGAGTTGTCAGCTATTTTATCCGACCGGCGGGATGGAGCTGGAAGAACACACTGGCAATCTCTGCCATTGTCGCCGCGGCGAGCGTGGTTACGGTGCTGTTTTCCGTGCGCAGGCCGGCAAAGACAGCGGCGTCCGTCTCACCTGTGGAGGCGGCGAAATACGGAGGATATACCTCCGAAAAGCAGGAGAAACCGGGAAGAAAAAAGCGGGGGAAGATGGCACGCAGGCTCACTGCGGTAAGTCTGGCTGTGATCAGTAGTGCCAGGAATAAAAAGAAAACCGCTATGACATTTGCATCTCTTGGGATCGGCGGCGTGCTGTTCATGCTGGCTGCGTTCTGGGTAAGTTCTACAGACCTGGAAGGGTATGCCAGATCCGGTGAATTTGAATACGGAGAATTTGTGATCGATTACTCCTACAATATGTCAGCAACGGCGGAACACGGCCAGATGGAATTGCAGGCAGAGCATCCTATGGACGAGAAACTGATCAGGGAAATCGAAGCGATAGACGGGGTGGAAGAGGTCGTTCCGGGCAGGGCGCTGGCAGCTGATCTGGAAGCAAACGGCGACGGCGGGAGAGTGACTGTCGGGGAGTTCCCGGAGGAAAAGGAGGAAGAACTCAACAGGGTAACATCCCAGGGAACAGTCTCTTATTCGGATATGGTGCAGAATGACGGGATAGTATGTACTGACGGAGAAACGTGGGAGGAGATCTACGGATGGAAGATACAGGCGGGAGACGAGATGAAGCTGATATGGTATGACGGGCAGCAGGAGCGGGAACGGGAATTTACTGTGACGGCTGTGCTTGACCGCCGTGCTTTTAATGCGGAAAACATCCTGGGAGCTCCGAACAACCGTGCGTTCTTCTTTCTGCTCCCGGACACAGTTCTCCGGGAGATGGCGGGGAGTACAGATCTGACAGAGACTCTTGTGGTAAAGACGGATATGGAAAAGGAGGATGAGATTGAGGATGCCCTGAACCTCCTGCTAGAACAATATCCGTACCTTTCGCTTGACACGCTGCGCGAGCAGATGCTCTATACAGAGTCCATGTTCATGCTCCTGTTCTCTGTGCTGGTGGGGCTGAGCCTGTTTATCATCGCGTTTGCCCTTATCAATCTGCTGAATACGCTCATTACCAATATCCTGACAAGAGACCATGAGTTCGCCATGTTACAGTCCGTGGGAATGACGAAGAGGCAGCTTTCCGGGATGCTCCGCACAGAGGGACTCATCCTCGCCGGTGGGAACCTGTTCATAACATTTGTACTGGGGACGGCGGCAGGGTATGTGATGATCTGGATCCTCAGATATTTTGGGGCGGATTATATGCATTTCGTATTTCCGGTCTGGTTTTTCCTGGGATATGCACTGTTTATTGTATTAGTTCCGGTATTGATAACAGAATATATGGTGAAACGGTTCCAGAAGCGGACACTGGTGGAGAGACTGAGGGAGTATTAGAAAAAATGTAGACAGTGCCCGCCGTATAATGATACAATATGGCTTAACTACGCAGACATTTTTATACAGGGAGTTACAACCTATGAATAAGAATCAAAAGAATCAAAAGCGCGGGAAAGGCAGGCTGCGAAACCTGAGCAAGGCGCTGCGTATGGAGCTCCGGGAACACAGGAGCTCCTTTCTTGTATACGTTACGCTCCGGGTGCTGGTGATCGTGATGATGGTTCTCCAGCTCCTGAACCGGAATTATGAAAACGTGTTCCTGTGTGCGCTTACCCTGCTGCTCCTGATCATGCCCAGCCTGGTGCAGATCACATTCAAGGTGGAACTGCCGACGACTCTGGAGATCATCATACTGCTGTTCATCTTTGCGGCGGAGATATTGGGGGAGATCAGCGAGTTCTACCTGGTATTTCCTTTCTGGGACTCGGTGCTGCACACGCTGAACGGATTCCTGGCGGCGATCGGATTTTCGCTTGTGGATCTGCTGAACCGGAGCGAGCGGACGGTGTTTAATCTTTCCCCGGTATTTACAGCGATCGTTGCGTTCTGTTTTTCTATGACGATCGGAGTTGTGTGGGAGTTCTTCGAGTTCGGGATGGATCAGATCGGCGGCTATGATATGCAGAAGGATACAGTCATCCATACGATCCGTTCCGTGGCTCTTGATCCTGCGGGGCGCAATGTCCCCTATGTCATAAACCATATTAAAGAAACGGCGGTGAACGGAGCGGAACTCGGGCTTGGCGGATATCTGGATATCGGCCTGATCGATACGATGCAGGATCTGATCGTCAACTTTATCGGGGCCCTGGTATTCTCTGTAATCGGTTATTTCTATGTTAAAAATCGCGGAAAAGGGATTTTTGCAGGAAAATTTATCCCGCGGAGAAAGGCGGCAGACCGGGATTTTCTCAAGATTGCACGGGAGGGGGAAAACAGCTCAACGGCGCCGCGCGGCGCGGAAGATCAGGTGCCAGATCCCGAAGAAGAGGAAGGCGCCGAGAACCGAGGCGGCGATATATAGCAGGATGGCGGCGCTGTTGCCGGCAACCGGGACAAGATCCCGGAATACGACCTGCTGCATGTTGTAGTCAGGATTGATGTAAAACATATTGATCGTGCCGAAGCGGTCGAGCGACAGGTTCAGAAGCTCGGCTGCCAGGCAGCAGGCGAGGTAAAAGAAGGTACTGTATATAAAAGGACGCAGTGGGAACGCGCGGGATGCCGCGCGGGAAAACAGCGTCTTTTTTCTGTCGGAATTAATGATGCCGGTATAAGTAATTCCGGCACAGACGCCCAGTATGATAAGGAGGATGTGCCACAGATATGAGTGGGCTGTGAGCGCGGCGATCGGATAGTGGAGTCCGCTCGTGTCGGCAAACACTGCGATCCCCGCCATGAGGCAGTAGGTCATAAGAAAGACAAGGATCATGCGGCGCAGGGCTTCCCTTCGGATAAACGGATAAATGACCAGAACATACATGGGGATGCTGCAGAGCTGGAAAGGAAAATACCACCAGTTGTACTGTCCGTGTCCAAGTGTAAATGTCAGGGTAAACTGCTTCCATATCTCGCTTATGGCCATAAGGATCCCGCAGAAAAAGAAGAATAAGTCTGATCTGTGAGTGAAATATTTTGACGTAACTGTTCTTTTCATATCCATTTTCGCACCTCTTATATATTATAGCGTAAAAATTGCTTTAATTATACTGTATCG
>DXEY01000028.1 GCA_019114745.1 Candidatus Mediterraneibacter colneyensis
CCATATCATACATTTTTGAAAAACTGTCCGGTTGACTTCTATACTACATCCAATTAAAATAGAATGGTATTGTCAGAATTACCGATATTATTTTAAAGGAGTTACGCAGATGGAAAATTTAAAGATACCAGAAGGCTATTCTTCTCCTCTCACGATCCGCGAGACAGAAGTCGCCATTAAGGAAGTAAAAGACCATTTTGAAAGAGCACTTGCAAAATCGCTGCACCTCACACGCGTCTCTGCGCCCCTGTTCGTGCGCCCGGAAACGGGAATGAACGATAATTTGAACGGAGTAGAACGCCCTGTGTCTTTCGGCATCAGAGAGCAGGATGATGCCGCGGCAGAGATCGTCCACTCGCTCGCAAAATGGAAGCGCTATGCGCTGAAAAAATACGGCTTTCACTCCGGCGAAGGCCTTTATACAGATATGAGTGCGATCCGCCGTGACGAGGACACGGATAATATCCACTCTCTCTATGTGGACCAGTGGGACTGGGAGAAGATCATCTCCAAAGAAGAGCGGAATATGGAAACACTTGAGTACACAGTCCGCAAAGTTTACAGTGCGCTGAAGGATACGGAAGACTACATTTCACGCAGATATAATTATATCGAACCGCTGCTGCCGGACGATATCTTCTTTATCACCTCCCAGGAGCTCGAGGACATGTTCCCGGACTGCACACCCAAGGAGAGGGAACAGCGCATTGCAAAAGCCAAAGGCGCAGTGTTCATCTCGCAGATCGGCAAAGTGCTTGCCTCTGGCGAGAAGCACGACGGACGCGCGCCGGACTACGACGACTGGGAGCTGAACGGGGACATCATCGTCTACTATCCTGTCCTTGACATCGGACTGGAGCTTTCCTCCATGGGGATCCGCGTTGACGAAGATTCCCTGAGAAGCCAGTTAAAGGCTGCCGGCTGTGAGGAACGCGCGGAGCTGCCGTTCCAGAAGTCTCTCCTGAATCAGGAGCTCCCCTACACAGTAGGCGGAGGCATCGGTCAGTCGCGCATCTGCATGTATTATCTGCGAAAGGCGCACATCGGGGAAGTCCAGTCCTCCCTGTGGCCGGAAGAAGTCGTAAATGAAGCGGCAGCGCACGGCGTGAACCTGCTGTAATACATACTGCCGGGTGTCCCCCTCCCAGGGACATCCGGCAGTAATTTTATGTCACATTTCCTCTAATTCTTTTCCATCACGGCATGTGCTGTCTTTATGTCCAGAAGTTCATGCATGACTGCCATGAGTATGAGCAGAACCAGCAGATAGGCAGGAAACAGCGCGATAGTGATATGTTCTGCAACAAACCCAAAGACCGGCGGCATCAGGCATGTTCCCACATAGGCGCTCGCCATCTGTATGCCGATAAGCGCCTGGGAGCGCTCCGCTCCAAAATGCGCCGGCGTAGAATGGATAATGCATGGATATATCGGGGCGCATCCAAGTCCGGTCAGGATCAGTCCCGCCAGCGGAATCATATCCGGCCCCGGGATGAGCATAACAGCGATTCCTGCCAGAATGATCACCTGTCCCATTCGTATCATCTGCCTGTCATTCAGTTTCATTGCGATAAACCCGTTTACCGCCCTCCCCACCGTAATGCCAATGAAAAACATACCTGCAAAGCGCGCCGCTGTCTCTGCCGGAACACCTTTATACAGAGTAAGATAGCTGCTCGCCCACAGTCCCGAGGTCTGTTCGATCGCACAGTAACAAAAGAAACAGAGCATCACTTCTTTTGCCCCCGGGATCCGTATAATCTCAGCAGGCGAGAGTGCTCTGCCCGTGCGCCTTTCTTCTTCATGTTCTCTTCGCCCTCTGCCATTCCACAGCGGAAGGCTGAAAATGAGAATCCCCGTCAGAACGACCTGTATCAGAGCAATATACAGATATCCCTGGTTCCAGCTTTGTCCCCCTGTAAGTGCAAATCCCATGATATACGGTCCAAGCGTAGCTCCGACGCCCCACATGCAGTGAAGCCAGCTCATATGATGGCTCTCGTAGTGGAGCGCCACATAATTATTGAGCGACGCATCCACACTCCCCGCCCCCAGCCCATAGGGAACAGCCCAGAGACACAGAAGCCAGAATGAATGGCTGAATGAAAAACCAAACAATGCCGCGGCAGTCATCGCCACACTCACTGCGGTAACTTTTCCGGTTCCCAGTTTCCGCGTCATGCGGTCACTCATCAGGCTGGAAAGGATCGTGCCGAGCGCAATGATCATAGATATGATACCGGCATAAGAGACCGGCACGCCAAATTCTGAATACATCGTCGGCCATGCCGATCCCAGCAGGGCGTCCGGAAGCCCCAGACTGATAAACGCAAGATAAATGACCGCCAGCAGTAAATGTATCATGTTATGTTCCTCCTCTGTGTGCTTCTTCCTTTGCTGCCAGATCAGAGACACAGCACAACAGACTCGCAGCCTGCAAGGGTAATACTTCCTTTCTTCTTTGCCTCTTCTTCTATTTCACACGCTTCCCCCACATTTGACAAAAGCACTTTGGGATCATTCTCCCCTGAAAGATCCAGATTCAGCGTACACGGTTCTGTCCCGTAGTTGGCTGCAACGAGGATATCCTGACCCGTCTCTTCTGAGATCCTGTGGAATGCAAAGATGCCGTCTTCCTCCTCATATGCGGGGACAAAACTGCCGTACGTGAACGTCTCTTTATACTCCGGTGATTTTCTGAGAGCAATCAGCGCCTTATAATATGACAGCACCGAATCCGCGCGCGTTTCCTGTTCAGCCACGTTGATTTCCCTGTAGTTCGGATTGAGTGCGATCCATGGAGTACCCTCTGTAAATCCCGCGCCTTCTTCCGCGCTCCACTGCATGGGCGTCCTGGCATTATCCCTGCTGTTCTCATAACAGCATTCCAGAGCCTGTTCCCTGCTGCATCCGGCTTTCAGCGCTTCAAGATACTGATCTTTTGTACTGATATCATCATACTCTGAGATATCATTTCTCCGGCAGTTTGTCATGCCAATCTCCTGCCCCTGATAAATAAACGGAATACCGTACAGCAGAAGCGACGTTGTGGCGAGCATCTTCTTGCCGGCTTCATTCTGCGCATATTCCGGCAGAAAACGGCTGGCTCCTCTCGGTTCATCGTGGTTCTCAATAATATTTGCCTCAAATCCGATTCCCTGCACTTTCTTCTGGCTGTCAAATATCGTATCTCTCCACTCCCGGAAGGAAGGTCTCGCGGCGTCATACCATCCGTTTTCCCCCTGCATCAGTGTATGTGCG
>DXEY01000029.1 GCA_019114745.1 Candidatus Mediterraneibacter colneyensis
CCTGCGTGTTAGGGGTTAAAATTCGGTATTACCCGATAGCCCCTTGAAAATACATATGAAATTTTTCAATATTTATTTATACAGAGTCTGCCTGTCTGTCTAAGGCTATTTTCTTTTATCATTTTTGTCAATCCTTTTCTCAGAACACAACTCTACATGTATACTTGTACCATAAAAGCGTCTGATTTTCAATCTTTTTCCTGTGGCGGCATGCCATTTCCAGGCTGCTGCTTTTTGTGATTTCATCACAGAACGAGAGGAATTCCCGGTGTATAATGAGGCGGTAAATTCAATTAGAAGGAGAACTTGTCATGGCTGCAATTCGTAAAAAAAGAAAAGCCTTCGTGGAGCAGTCAGACTGCGTGGCATGCGGCTGCTGCGTGAAGGTCTGTCCCCTGGGGGCAATTCAGATCATCAGCGGGATCACCGCTCAGGTGAATATGGAAAAATGTGTGGGATGCGGGAAATGCGCGAAGGAATGTCCGGCAAGCGTGATCCTGATTCAGGAGGTGGACGCATGAAAAAACAATGGTATGATTACTTATGGATTTTTTCTCTCACATATCTGGTTTTGGGATTTTTCAATATCCTGTTCGCATGGCTTGGTCTGATCTGCTTTTTTGTCCCTCTGTTCATCTCGCTGATAAAGGGGACGAAAGGATATTGCAATCGCTACTGCGGCAGAGGTCAGTTGTTCGGGCTGCTGGGCGGACGCTTTGGGCTTTCCCGACGGAAAGATATCCCAAAGTGGATGAAAAGCAAATGGTTCCGGTACGGGTTTTTGATTTTCTTTTTCGCGATGTTCTTCCTGATGCTCTGGAATACGTATCTTGTATTTGCAGAAGTTCAGGATCCGGGGCAGGCTGTAACGCTTCTGTGGACGTTTCAAGTACCGTGGCAGTGGGCTTATCACGGCACGCTGTTTCACCCCGGCGTCGCTCAGTTTGCTTTCGGTTTTTACAGTGTAATGCTCACCTCCACCGTGCTTGGCATGATCACAATGGTACTGTTTAAGCCCCGCAGCTGGTGTGTCTGCTGCCCGATGGGAACGATGACACAGCTCATCTGCAAAGTAAAAAATCGCGGATCGAATACAGATTAAAATATTTTCTTTATGTTGCGGAGTATTTTCCCGCCGCTTTTCCACTCTTTTTCCGACACTTCTGCCGTGTAGCCTCCTCCGTTTTCCGCCTGCCAGCGGTAGAAATCACAGGGATGCTCTGCCAGCCCGGAAAGCGCCGCCATGATCGTGCCCCCGTGGACGACAAACGCCGCGCTTTCCGCGCCCTCATCGATCAGCCTGTCGATCTGATTTTCCACGCCGCAGGCGCACCGCCTGCGGAAGTCCGTCTGTTCCTCCCCGCCGGGAAATGCCGTCATGCCGCCGGACTCCAGCCAGCGGATGTACTCCGGTCTGTCTTTCAGTTCTTCGTATGTCTTTCCCTCATACTCCCCAAAATCACATTCCCTGAGCATAGGTTCGATCACAGGCTCCTGTCCGGGGTAGATGAGCCCGGCAGTCCGGATGCAGCGCTTCAGCGGACTGGACACCACACATTGCACAGCAGGATAAATCCCGCCCGGGTTCTCTCTGAGACGGAGCCGGAGCGCTTCTGCCGCACGGGGAGACAGATCCTCATCTGTCCGCCCGATATATTGTCTCTTCTCATTGCCCGGCGTACAAAGATGCCGGATGAATACTACTCTCATACCGCTCCTCCGTCTCACATTATGGATTGTCATTTTCTTACAGCATATTTTCAGCCAGGACAAACACTGCCAGCATCGCCAGCTCACAGATCTGCAGGAAATATCCCGCCAGGTCTCCGGTCGTTCCCCCGAACTTCTTTCTGCTCATCTGATGATAATAAAGGAATACCAGAAGCGCCGCCGCGACTGCCAGTACAGCTCCGGTCAGAATATCGCTTCCCTGCCTCATGCCAAGATACAGCATCACGCCGGAACTTGCACACGCAAAAAGGATCAGCACGATGCGCACACGCGCCCGGTGCGCTCCGTCCTGAAATGTCCGGAGAAGCCCGCTGTTCTTCGCCGGACGGAAAGACACGACCGAGATACCGCTCAGGGAACGGGAAAGCGTATACATGCACGCTGCCGCCGGAAGCATGGCGGCTCCCGCCTCGCTCCACAGCGCCAGGGATGCAGTGAAATAAACGCACAGCCCGATCACGGCAAACGCTCCCGTATTCGGGTCTTTCAGTATCTCCAGCTTCTTTTCCCGGTCGCCGTAAGAGCTGAGCGCATCCATCGTATCGGCGTATCCGTCCAGGTGGATGCCCCCTGTGACCAGTACCGGGATCAGGGTCATCACCGCCGCAAAGAAGAGCTTCCCGCAGGAAGTATACCGCAGGAGCGCATATCCTGCGCCAAACTCAAGGAGCCCGGTCACGATGCCGACGACAGGGAAAAAACACATTGCATACTTCATATTATTTTCATTCCAGTCCACCGTCGGCGCCGGGATCTTGGAATACATGGATATGGCAATTGCCAGTGAACTCAAAAGACGCATTTCACATTTCTCTCTTTCCTCGTGATGCTGCACGGACACATCGTCCGCGGCTTCCGTCACTCAAATTCCTCGTACTGATCCACGTGGATCTCCTCGAACGTACTCATCTCACGGTACACCGCAAGCCCCATTTCCAGCATGGGAACTGCCGCTACCGCTCCGCTTCCTTCGCCCAGCGACATATGGCAGTCAATGAACGGGGAGAGTCCCAGTGCATCCAGCACCATTCCGCCTGCCGGTTCTCCCGACTTATGCGAGGGCATCATACTGTCAGCCGCCGCAGGACACAGCCGTGCCGCGCAGAGGGCGGCCACGGAAGAAATAAATCCGTCGATGAGAACAGGGATCCTGCACAGCGCCCCTCCGAGGAATACTCCGGCAAGACCGGCGATATCCAGTCCGCCTACCTTTGACAGCACATCCAGCACATCATTTTTATCCGGCTGGTGCAGCTCGATGGACTGCCGGATCACATCGATCTTCCGGTTCAGCCCTTCCGCGCTCAGGCCGGCTCCGCGCCCGGTCATTTTCTCCACATCCTGGCTGAGAAGTACGGATGCGACCGCGCTGCTCGTCGTTGTATTTCCAATGCCCATCTCGCCTGTAGCGAGCAGGTCATACCCCTGCTCCGCCAGCTTTTCCACAATATGTATGCCCGTGAGCACTGCCTGTGCCGCCTGGTTTCTCGACATTGCCGGCTCCAGAAGCATATCCTTTGTCCCGCTCATCACTTTATATTCCGGCTTTGTCACCACCGCCACGTCAGTCGCCATCCCGATATCCACCGGGAAGAGCTCTACGCCTGCGACCTCTGCCATCAGGCATACGCTTGTGGCGCGCCGGGTAAAGTTCTCCGCCACGATCGCAGTCACTTCCTGCCCGGTCTGGGTCACTCCCTCTGCCACCACGCCGTTGTCCGCACACATGATGACAAGCCCTTTTTTCCGGATCTTATAGTCTGCCGTCTCCCGGACTCCCGCCATGCGCACCACCGCTTCTTCCAGTTTTCCCAGACTGTTCAGCGGCTTTCCCACTGTCTTCCAGTGCGCCTTTGCCGCCTCCACGCTCGGCTGGTGGGCAGGGCGGATCTTTGCTGTTTTCCCGCTTAGTTTCTTCTCATATTCCTCACACATTTTTATTTCCCTCTGCTTTTCTCAATTCTGTGCTTTTACTCGTTCCTGTCTTTTTCCCCGCTTACGCCACGTTCCTGCCAGTTCCGGCACGCGCCGGCGAAACGCCGGGCAAATTCCGGCATGGACGGCAGATACAGATGGGGATATCCCGCAAACAGTCCCCCGTCCATATGGATGCATTCCCAGCTCCGCCGTCCGTCCGGCTTCTCCGCCCGGCAGTCTCTCCCGCTGTCCGTACTGTCCCAGTAATGGAACTCATGTCCCCGTATCGTCTCGCCCGGAAGGAGAATGCCTTCCTGATCCGCCTTTGGGGTTATATTTACATAGCCGAAACGCACCAGCCTGCCCGCCGGGTATGTCCTTCCTTTTATCACGCCTGCCATGGGATATGTATTTCCTCCGGCGTCCTCCAGCTCTTCATGGAGGTACATAAAACCTCCGCACTCCGCAAGACACGGCATTCCCGCCTTCAGGCTCTCCCGGATCTCCTGTAAGAGCGCCCGGTTCTCTGACAGCCTCTTCCCGTAGAGTTCCGGATAACCGCCTCCAAGGAGCAGGCCACCGATATCCGCAGGGAGCGTCTCATCGGCAAGCGGGCTGAAGGAAACCAGCTCGCATCCCATGCGCTCAAGAAGTTCCAGATTTGCCCGGTAATAAAAGCAAAATGCCTCATCCCTGGCAATGGCGATCCTGACCGGATGAACCTGCCTTAGCTGCCTTATACTCTCATCTGCTGATCCTGTATCGGCATTTCCCGCTGCTTTATCTGACGGGACTTCCAGCTCCACTGCCTCATGAGCGATCTGAAGGATCCTGTCCAGATCCACGGTCTCCGACAGAATCTCTCCCGCCTTCCGGATCTGGCTTTTGAGATTGCTGAGTTCCTGAGGTGTGACCAGCCCCAGATGGCGGCTTTCCAGGTGGAACGCCTCGTCTTCCGGAAGATAGCCCAACACGGGGATCTCATGCCCGTACTTTTTCAGTTCCTGCTCCAGCATATCTTTGAGCCTTGGATAAAGCATCTTCGGCACACGGTTGAGGATGAGCCCGCAGATGCTGCTGTCCCGGCGAAATTCCGCCATCCCTTTTACGAGCGCAGCCAGGGAAAGGGCGGCTCCCCGGCAGGGCACTACAAGTATGACCGGAGTCTTAAGCGTCCGCGCCACATCGTAGGAACTCCCGGCATCCGAATCCAGAGTCCTGCCGTCATAATACCCCATAACGCCCTCCGTCACCATGAGATCGGCGCCGGAGGCGTGACGGAGGAATCCTTCGGTCAGCTCTGATCTCTCAGAAAAGAAGAGATCCAGATTCCTGGAGTCCAGCCCCAGCACTTCCCGGTGGAACATCGGGTCTATGTAGTCCGGCCCGCATTTGCAGGCGCGCACAGACATCCCCCTTGCCTGAAATGCCGACATCAGGGCGCAGGCTGCCGAGGTCTTACCGCTCCCGCTCGCCGGGGCGGCGATCAGTATTCTGGGAACCTGCATCTATCCCCACTCCTTTCCGTCATTTCCCGGCGCTTCCCCTCCGGCGGAGATGATGTACACCGGATTCTGCCCGGTCATCATATGATATCTCCCGAGGATCCGTGAACGCGCCGCCGTGACCTGGGTGATCTGCGCGTCTTTCAGAGCTCCGCTTTCCACTGCGTCCATCACTTCCCCTACCGTCTCCAGGGATATGGCGTTGATCACGATCCGCACAGCCGGGTTCTTTTCCCGGAGTACGCGCAGGATCTCCTGTAAATTTCCTGAGCTCCCGCCGATAAATGCATGGGTGGGCGGTTCCAGTCCCTCCAGCGCTTCCGGCGCTGTCCCCGTGATGATCCGTATCCCGTCCGCCCTGAACTTTTTCCGGTTCTGCTCCAGCAGTTCTGCCGCTTCCGCCTTTTTCTCCACTGCATACACCCGGATCCGGCCGCCGGAACGAGCCGCCTCCACAGAGACAGATCCGGTGCCCGCACCGATATCATAGACGACCGCATCCTCTGTCAGCTTCATCTGCGCCAGGCTGACAGCTCTCACTTCCTCTTTGGTCATCGGCACATTGCCGCGGATAAATTCTTCATCGGAAATATGGGGCGTGCATCTGAGATCCGGATCGGGGTTCAGGATCATTGCCACGCACAGACCGTCCGCATCTGCATCGTACAATTCCCCCGGATGTCCCGAGACGATGCGCTCCTCCGGGTAGGACAGCCTGCTGCCGATCTGCACCGTCACATGATCCATCCCATAGTACCGGAGCTGTTCGAGCATCCTCGCTCCCGCGCCTCTTCCTCCGAGCAGGAGAAAGGTCTTTCGGTTCTTTGCCACCGTCTGTATGAAGTTCTCCTCCTGCCCGTGGAGGCTTACGATAGCGCCGTCTTCCCACGTCGTGCCAAGCCGCGCGGCAAGACAGACGACCGAGGAGATCCCCGGGATCATCCTGACCTTGCAGGATTCCGCCTCTTCTTTCAGCTTTTCCGAGAGCTTCTTCGCCCCGCTGTAAAATCCGGTATCGCCGGAGAGCAGCACCGCTGTACTCCGGCAGCCGGGATGGTTTCGGATGATCTCAAGGATCCTGTCCGAGTCGTATTCGCAGAACTCCGGGACAGGCTGTCTGTCACGGCGGATCTCCCTGGCGGAGTCAAGCATCCGCTGTGCTCCGATCATACAGTCACAGGAGAGGATCGCCCCTATGGCTTCTTCTGTCATTGATTGTCTGCTTCCCATTCCGATCCCTACGAGGGAAACACACTGTCTCATCTCACACATCTTTGTATCCTCTTGGCGTCACCATTCTGCCATTTAACTCCATTGTATTGGAATTTCCGATAAATACGGTAGTAAACATATCCACCTGCGTATCCCTCAGCCGTCCGAGAGGCAGGATCTCATATGACTCTCCCTCTCTTCCGATATTTCTGACAGTCCCGCAGACCGTCTCCGCTCCCCGGGATTCCAGTATGATATCGCAGGCTTTCGCCAGATAATCCGCGCGCTTTCTGCTGGACGGATTATACAGGCAGATCACAAAATCCGACTCCGCCGCTGCCCGCAGCCGGCTCTCGATCTTTTCCCAGGGGGTGAGCAGATCACTCAGGCTTATGACCGCGAAATCGTGCATCAGAGGCGCCCCGAGAACTGCCGCTCCGCCGGAAGCCGCCGTGATCCCTGGTACGATCTCGATCCCCACATCAGGGTAGTCTTTTCCGATCTCGCAGATCAGTCCTGCCATCCCGTAGATTCCGGCGTCCCCGCTGCACACCATCGCCACGTCCTGCCCTTTTTCTGCCTCTTCAAATGCCAGACGGCAGCGGTCGGCTTCCTTTCGCATCGGAGTGCTCAGAAATATTTTATCCGGGTACTGTCCGCGGATGAGGTCGATATATACGGTATATCCGATGATGACCGGGCACTGCTCCAGCACCTTCTGCGCCTGTACCGTCATCTGATCTGCCGCCCCCGGGCCCAGACCTGTCACATAAATCTTACTCATTGTCCTCTCCCCCGTTCTTCTTATCCCGATCTTCCACAGCGTTTTTCTCTGCGCCGTCCCCTGCGTGGACAGAAGCTCTGCGAAATTCCGTTGTAAAAGACGGATCATAGAGTCTGGAGCGCTCATACTCTCCCCGGAGCACTCTGCCCACCACGATCAGCGCTGTTTTCGTCACCCCGGCTTTTGCCGCTGTTTCCGCAAGGGTCTCCACGGTACAGTTCAGCACTTTCTCATCCGGCCATGTCGCCCTGTATACGATAGCCGCCGGAGTATGAGCCGGATAACCGCCGCTGATCAGTTCGGCGGAGAGTTCTCTGAGCATCCCCGTACTCAGGAAGACCACCATCGTAGCCTGATGTTCGGCAAAACTGCGGATCGACTCCTTCTCCGGGACGGGCGTCCGCCCTGCCATCCTTGTGATCACGACCGACTGTGAGACAGCCGGAAGGGTATACTCAGCCTTCAGCGCCGCAGCCGCGCCGCAAAATGAACTGACTCCCGGGCACACCTCATACGCAATGCCCAGCTTTTCCAGCTCGTCCATCTGCTCCCGGATCGCACCGTACAGACAGGGGTCTCCCGTGTGGAGACGGACGACGCGTTTCCCCTCGCGCTCACCTTCTGTCATCACTTCCAGCACTTCTTCCAGCGTCATCTTTGCGCTGTTATAGACTGCACAGTCCGCCCTGCACAGCGACAGCAGTCCCGGATTGACAAGAGATCCGGCATACACGACAATATCAGCCTCCCGCAAAAGATTCTGCCCGCGGACTGTGATAAGGTCTTCCGCTCCCGGGCCTGCGCCTACAAATGTGATCATGCCTCTTTTCCTCCTGTCTTCTTTTCTTTTACAACAAGCAGGGAATAATATCCCGCCTGCTCCGGTATTTCCTGTACTCCAAAGTATGTCCTTTCATTCTCCATCCCGCAGTTTTCCACCATCACGGCGTCCATTCCGTTTCCGGCAATGAGACGTTTCACCTCGCCCATCTTCCTGCCCGCTTTCATGAGTATTTTCGTGCCCGGCAGATGCAGGCTCTCCTCGATATCATAGGAGGCCGGCAGGATATGGATCTCCTGGCGGTTTTCCGCCAGAGGGATATCCAGTCTCGCCGCCGCCGCGCAGAATGACGGGATACCCGGTACGATCCGGGTCTCATACCCGTCGCGTTTCAAACGTTTATGCACATACATACAGGTAGAATAAACGGTGGGGTCTCCCAGGGTGAGAAAAACAATATCCTCTCCTTTATCCAGCAGTTTTGCTGCTGCCGCCGCATCCAGTTCATGGATATCCTTCAGCCGTTCTTTATCCTTTATCATAGGCATGGGAAGAAAGATCCTGTCCTTTTCCGCCGCCTCAGGACATGCTCCGGCTGCAATCTGGTACGCCACGCATTTCACCAGATATTCCCCGCACTTCTCCCCGGACACCTGGCTGTGTTCCGGAGCCTTTGTCCCATGTTTTACATGTTCATACACCGGCGCTTCCAGCGTACTGTCCGACACAGGTATGGCGATCACGCTGCACTCCCTGACTGCGCGGACCGCCTTTAATGTCATCAGCTCCGGATCTCCCGGGCCTACTCCCACTCCTGTAAATATTCCACTCATATGATGTCTCTTCCTCCACTGTTTTCTCTTTTATCCGGATCGTGCCACAGCGCGCAGCGTCATCCCGTCCTCCTGATTCTCTCAAACAGTTTCTGCGCATTTGGGGTCTGGCAGAGGATGCCCTCCTCACCGGAAAACATGACCGCCCCGATCTCCATGCCGTCCCCTGCCCTCTGCGTCAGATAAAAGCCGATCCGCTCCATCACGGTGTCCATCACCTCATCGAGAAGTTTTTCGTCTTTTAATATCTGCACTGCCTCTGTCGTGTTCAGGCATGACATGATCCTTTTTACTGTCTCTGTGCCTGCCCCCGCCATCGCCGCATGGGATGCCAGCACTTCCATCCGGCAGTCCGCCTGCCTGGAATGGGTATTCATGACTCCCGCCGCAAGTTTCACAAATTTTCCCACATGTCCGATCAGCAGGATCCCCTTCATTCCGAGAAGCTTTGCATCATCGATTGCCTCTCCCACGTAATTGCTGCATTTCACGGCAAGGTCAGGATCTACTCCCAGATCTTCTGTCAGGAAATCCATACCGTAATTTCCGGGCACTACATAGCACCAGGGATGTCCCGTCTCCCTGCGGATCTTCATTTCCAGATAAATCGTATCTGTCAGCGCTTTCTCGCTCATCGGCTCTACGATCCCGGAAGTGCCGAGTATCGACAGCCCTCCCATGATCCCGAGCCTCGGGTTAAATGTCTTCTTCGCCGTCTCTTCCCCCTCGGGGATGGAGATGGTGACGGTTATCTCCCCGCTGTATCCGTGTTCCCGGCACACGGCTTCCACTTCTTCGGTGATCATCCTTCGGGGCACTTTGTTGATCGCCGCCTCTCCGATCTGCTGTTCCAGCCCCGGCTTTGTCACGCGGCCCACTCCGGCTCCTCCGTCCAGGAGGATGCGCGGCTCCTGAAGGTCTGCTCCCTCTTTCTTCTCCACTTCCGCAAAGATCAGAAGCCCGTCTGTCACATCCGGGTCGTCCCCGCTGTATTTTCGCACTGCGCAGCGCACGCGATCCGGTATTCTCGTGATGGACTCCACATCCAGCCAGAGGCTGATCCCTTTTGGTGTCATCAGTCTGACCTGACGGATTTCCTCCCCTGTAAAGAGCATCTGCGCCGCCGCTTTTGCGGCTGCAGCGGCACAGCTCCCGGTTGTCCAGCCATACCGCAGACCGGAGCGCGTCCTGCCGATATCCTTCCCCATAGCGTTCGTTCCTCCGGATCCTACAGTTCACCCAGCATCTGCACCGGATTCTCCGCAGCTTTAACTTTTCCGAAGGCGCGGATGATCACGCCCTCTTCATCGATCAGATATGTTGTGCGGACTACGCCCATTGTTTTTCTGCCGTACATATTTTTTTCCTTCCAGACGTCATATGCCTGGATGCATGTCAGTTCTGTATCTGAGAGCAGAGTAAACGGAAGTCCGTATTTCTCCTCGAATTTTTTGTGGGAGGCGACGCTGTCTTTGCTCACCCCGAGCACCACCGCCCCCTTCTCTGCAAACTGCGGGTACAGTTCCCCGAATCCGCACGCCTGCTTCGTGCAGCCGGGAGTATTGTCCCTGGGATAAAAATACAGGATTACCTTTTTCCCCCTGTACTCCTCAAGCGTATGCATTGTCCCGTTCTGATCCGGCAGTTCAAATGCCGGCGCCTTTGTTCCAACCTCTAACATTGTCTGCTCCTTTCTCCATCGCTTCTTCTATATGCTCCAGAAAGATCCTTCGGATCCCCTCCAGTTCACCGAGTCCGCGCATGATCACGCGCACTTTGTACCCTGCATCTTCCAGCTCGCTCTTCCACGAGTCGTCTTCGCCTGCCATATCATTTCTGGCGTGATCGCCCGCCACCAGCATGAAAGGCATGAGAGCGACGTTCTTCTTTTCCGCGATCTCCAGTTTCGCCATTACATTTTTCAGCTCGGGGAAGCTCTCCACCGTCCCGACAAGCACCTGGTTATACCCCAGGGCGTGGAACGTATACTCTAACGTAGGATAAGCCGAATTTGCATGGTGGTCAGTTCCGTGACCCATGAATACAAGCATCTCGTCGTCCTGAAGCTCTACCTCAGACATTACCGCATGGATGGATTTCTTATAATCCTCCACGCTGCTGAGAAGAGGTTTTCCCACCCGGATCCGCTGAAACAGGGACAGATTTTCCATCAGGTCCTCCATCATCCTGTCATTCTCGATCCCGTTGATAATATGGGTCGGCTGCACGACCACATCTTCGATTCCGTCGGATGCCATCCGCCGCAGCGCTTCCTCCACCGTATCGACCGCCATATTCTCCGTCCGCTTTAGCTTTCGTATGATCATACGGCTCGTAAACGCACGGTACACCCTGCATCCGTCAAACCTCTGAAAAGCTTCGCGTTCAATGACATTGATCGTTTTTTCCATAGTGTCCAGATGGCTTGTCCCAAAGCTCACCATGAGAATACCTTTTTTCATCTTTCCATATTCCTTTCCTTTATAGCGATTCTATCAGCTCTTCCACATTTTTCGGGGGTTTTGTTCCTTCCGGTATCATGCCCTTTTCTACAAGCCGGTCATACAGTTTCAGCACAGCGGGCGGCTCCAGGCTTGTCCGGGCAAGGGCTTCTTTATCCGAGCACACGTCAAAAGGCGTTCCCTGCCGCAGTACCCGTCCCCTGTGCATGAGCACGATCTCATCTGCCCAGGCATAGGCGTAATCGATGTCGTGGGTCGCCATCAGGACTGTGATCCCTTTCTCCGTAAGTCTGTCAACGATCTGGTGCACCCGCCTCGTATGCTCCGGGTCAAGCGCCGCGGCCGGCTCATCGAGTATCATCACCTCAGGATGCATGACAAGGATGTCGGCAACTGCCACCTGTTTTTTCTGTCCGCCGCTTAAAGCGTGGGCAGGACGGTCCTGAAACGGGGTGATCCCCAGTTCTTCTATCACACTCTCAACTTCTCTTCTGGCTGTCTCTTCGTCCACGCCCAGATTCAGGATCCCGAAAGAGATCTCCTCATATACGCTGGCAGAAAATAGCTGGTCATCGGGCTCCTGAAATACGACTCCTACCTTTCCCCTCACTTCAAGGAGTCCTTTTCTCGTGTACTCAACCGGCTTTCCGTCAATCGAAATGCTGCCCGTATCCGGCCGGCGTATCCCGTTCAGGCACAGGAAAAAGGTAGACTTCCCGGATCCGTTTCCTCCCATGAAGGCAGTTTTGGATCCGCGGCGTATCAGGATATTCATACCGTCGAGAGCTTTCTCATGATTTCCCTCATAAGTGTAAGAGACATCCCTCGCCTCTATCACCCAGTTTTCTTCTTGTTTCATTTCATTATACTCCATCTTTCTGATCTCATCCACAGAAGAACCACAGTCCCGCAAGCACCGCTTCAAACAGTACGATCCCTGCGATCTCCTCTGCTTTCGGGGGGTGCTCCCGGGAGAGCACACGGATCTTTCCGTCATAACACCGGGATTCCATCGCGTCATAAAGGGCATTGGAGCGCTTCAGCGCCAGAATAAAGAGCGAAGTCCCAAGCGCGCCAAAAGAGCGAACCTTTGTCCTGAAATCCCTGTTGCCGAGCCGGGAGTTCTGGGATACTGTGATCGCAGATGCAGTCTCGGACAGCACAAAGATAAACCGGTAGATCAGAAGCATCAGTTCG
>DXEY01000030.1 GCA_019114745.1 Candidatus Mediterraneibacter colneyensis
CGGTGATCGACTTCCCGTATACCCGGTTCTCATCGATCTTCTGGCATCCTTCTTCCAGATAACTCTCGATCATGACGCCTTTGACCAGTTTTTTCAAACCTGGGTGATAATTCCTGCTGTGCAGTACTTCGCTTACGATCCTTACCTGTTCCATGTATTGTTTGTCAGAATTTGAATGGTTCGCATCTATGATCGCAGCCGGATTTTTCAGGTCTCTTTCCCCATACGCGTCAAGAAGCCTGACCAGGTCTTCATAGTGGTAGTTCGGGATACACGTCCCGTATTTATCCACACCGCCCCTCAGGATCACATGTGCCAGCGGATTTCCGTCTGTCGTCACATCCATCCCCCGGTAGATAAAGGTATGGGAGCTCTGGGCAGCCACGACCGAGTTCAGCATCACGGAAAAGTCGCCGCTGGTAGGATTTTTCATTCCCACAGGGATATCCATGCCGCTGGCTGTCAGGCGGTGCTGCTGGTTTTCTACCGAGCGTGCGCCGATGGCTTCATAGGAGAGGATATCGTCCAGATAACTCCTGTTTTCGGGGTAGAGCATCTCATCTGCCGCGGTAAGCCCGCTCTCCCGGATTGCCCGGATATGCATCTTCCGGATAGCGATGATGCCTGCCAGAAGATCCGGCGCCTGATCCGGTTCCGGCTGATGGAGCATCCCTTTGTAGCCCTCTCCTGTCGTGCGGGGTTTGTTTGTATAGATCCTCGGTATGATCATCAGCCTGTCTGAAACCTTCTCGTTTACTTTTGCGAGCCGGTCGACATATTCGCACACCGAATCTTCGTTATCAGCGGAGCAGGGACCCACGATCACCACGAATTTGTCTGACTTTCCGGTAAAGATCCCCCGGATCTCCCTGTCCCTTTCTTCCTTGACTTTCACGATTTCCGACGGCAGCGGGTATTCAGCCTTCAGATCTGCCGGCAGCGGAAGCTGCGCGTTTATTTTCATTCCCATAGTGTATGTCTCCTGTCAATATAAACAAAAAAGATGCCAAGCAGGACGATAAGCCGGGTTATGTCGTGGACAATCATCTGTCTAGGCCTGGCGTCGCCGCCAGGCTCAAGCGACCTACCTGAAACGTGACGGGCAGCCACATTGTTTCGATCCGGTCTTGCTTCGGATGGGGTTTACATGTGCCCCTGCTGTTACCAGCAGGGCGGTAGTCTCTTACACTGCCTTTCCACCCTTACCGGGATCTCTCCCGGCGGTTTATTTCTGTTGCACTGGCCTTGGAGTCGCCTCCACCGGACGTTATCCGGCATCCTGCCCTGTGAAGCCCGGACTTTCCTCGTCTGCCGCCTTTCGGCGTCTGCAGCCGCGATTGCCTGTCCTACTTGACACATTTTCTGATTATACTATGTTTAGACGCCTTCGTCAACGACCAGCTCACCGCTGTCCGCCGCTGTCGTCGCAAGGGTGTCGCATCTTTCGTTCTGCGGATGGCCGTCATGGCCTTTGACCCAGTAAAATGTCACCTGGTGATGTTCCTTTGCCCGGAGCAGCCGCTCCCAGAGATCTACATTCTTCACAGGTTCATTTTTCCCGCGTTTCCAGCCTTTTTTGATCCAGCCGTCGATCCACTTCTGGTTGAAGGCATTTACGACATACTGTGAGTCCGAATAGACTTCCACGCTGCAGGGGCGGTTCAGCGCCTCCAGACCTGCGATGACCGCCATAAGTTCCATTCGGTTGTTTGTCGTGCGCACATATCCCTGGGACAGTTCCTTCACATGGAGCTCTCCCTTTGGATCTGTGTATTCAAGTACTGTCCCGTATCCGCCCGGACCGTCGGGATTTCCCCTGGCGGCGCCGTCTGTATATATTTTCACCAGCATCTGTCTTTCCTCAGCTTTCTAACAGAAAGGTCTGCCCTTCCCGTTCAATCTTCATGATCCTGTCCCTGTATTCATCCGTGCACGACTCGAGCATAAGCCTCTCGAAAATCTCATAATTCTCCCAGAAATGCATGGGGAACACAGCTTTCGTATCCGTCCGCCTCATAAAACAGTCCAGCCCCAGGCAGTACTGCTCTCCCAGCCTGGGATCGACAGGCACGAACGCAGCGTCGATCTTTTCCTCTCTGAGTTTATTGATCTCGGACTGATAGGAACGGCGCATCAGCTTATTGAAGCGTTCCGGTTCTCCCTCCCAGTGCCACCAGTTGAGGTCGCCTGCATGATAGATCGTTTTGCCTCTGTAATGCACGAGGTATGCCACGCCCTCGTCGTTGGAACGCAGTGTCCTCACAGAGACGCCCGATACATCGAGCGTCTGCCCGGGAGCTGCGGAACAGATCCTGTTGTACTTACGGTATGCGTCCGCATCAATATCCGAGGATAAGATAAAGTGGATCTCCTCAAATACATCCGCAAGCCCGAAGATTTCTTTACCAAAATGGTCGTAATGGGCATGGCTCACAAATACGAACATTTTTTTCTGCCTGTCCCACTGGGGGAAATCCCCCTTATAGTAGTCAAACAGGAAATAGGCATCTTCCATTTCTACGAGAAAACCACTGTGGTTTATATACGTTACTTTTATCATATGCTGATATTCTCCACTACCTGTACGATCTCCGGCAGGATATACTCCATATCTTCCTTTGCAGTCTTGGCGCTCTCCGGCAGGTTCAAAAGGAGGGTCTTGTTCCGGATCCCCGCCGCAAGCGACTCCAGCATCGACTTTTTGGAATACCTCAGGTTATATGCCCTCAGCGCCTCCGGGATTCCGGGCAGAAGTCGGTCGGAAATCTCTTTTACCGCATCCGGCGCACAGTCTTCCTCAAGATAACCCGCTGCGCCCGTTGTCAGGATCAGCTCCACAGAAGCGGAATCTGACAACTGCTTCATTACCGTGGCGAGAAGCTCTTTATCCTGCGGCAGCGCCCCGGCAGCTTTCACCTCAAATCCGGTCTGCTCCAGCAGGCGTTTCAGTGCCGCGGCAGCCGCACTCTCTTCTTTTGCCCTGTACAATCCTGTGTCTATTGTAAAAATTGCCGCTCTCATCATATGTATACCCCTTTCTTCTGTATCTCCCCGTTTCTCTGTTACACGCCAAGGATACGCTCCGATATCCGGTTGGCATTTTCATAGATTTTTTCTGCCGTCTCCCCGATATAAAACCTTCCGTCCCGGTACAGCACTTTCCCGTCGATCATCGTCATCTTAACATTCTGCTTGCTGCCGCTGTATACAATATTTTTCTCAATATTGTGGATCGGCTGCATATTCGGCTGCATCAGGTCGATCATGATCAGATCCGCCCGTTTGCCCGGAGCGATCCTGTCACAGTCATGCAGTCCCATGGCGTGGGCTCCGTTTACCACAGCCATGTTCAGCACATCCATGGCAGGCACTGCTTCCGGGTCGTCGCAGAGCACTTTCTGGAGCCCTGTGGCAAGGAACATCTCCCGGAACATATCAAGGCAGTTGTTGCTCGCGGGCCCGTCTGTTCCGATCGCTACCGGGATCCCCATATCCAAGTAGCGTTTAACCGGAGCGATCCCGCTGGCAAGCTTCAGGTTGGAAGCCGGATTCGTGACCACATAGATTCCCCGCGCTTTTATGATATCAAAATCCGAATCATCCATGTGGACTCCGTGGAACAGGCCGCCTCCGTGGCAGAATAATCCTAAGAAATCCATATACGCCACCGGGGACATCCCGGAGCGCTCCCGGCACTCTTCCACTTCTCTTTTCGTCTCGGAACAGTGGACATACACCGGCGCTTTATACTTGTCAGCAAGGGCTGCCAGGCCCTCCATCAGCTCCCGGCTTGTCGTGTATTCCGCATGGAAACCGATCTGATAAGAAAGAAGGCTGTCCTTTTTCTTATTATATTTCAGGTAATCGTTCTCCACATCCTCCACTGTGCCGCCGAAATCATTGATATCCCCGCAGAATACCATGCGGAACCCCGTCTCTTCTGCGGCGCGGGCGCTCTCATGTTTGAGCTTGTACATATCAAACGCGGAGGTGATCCCGCTGGTAAGGTATTCCATAACCGCCAGCTTTGTCAGCCAGTAGATATCGTCTTCTGTCAGTTCTGCCTCCGCAGGAAAAACTTTTTCATACAGCCATTCCTGCAGTTTCATGTCGTCCGCATAAGAGCGCAGGAACGTCATGGGAGAATGGGTGTGTGCATTTTTGAATCCCGGCATGACCAGATTTCCCTCTGCGTTGATCTGGGTATCCCATGTTTTCCCGGACTCTGCCTCACCTGTGCCGCAAACGACATCTGTAATGCGCCCGTTCTCGATATGGATCTCGCCGTCAAAGATCTGCTGTCCTTCCTCCATTGTCAGTATTTTTGCGTTATATATCCTTGTCCTCATCGAATTCTCCTCTTCTGTTTACATTTTCCCGATACATTTCGTGACCAGGCGCTCAAACTCTTCCGCCCTCTTGTCCGCAGCCTTCTGCACGTCAAGATGGCTCAGCTCCTCGTCGGAGAGCCCGCTGGCCATATTGGAGATACAGGAAATTCCGCAGACACGGACTCCCGCATGCCGTGCTGCTATCGCCTCGCACGCAGTGCTCATCCCCACCGCGTCGGCGCCGAGCATCCCGTACATGCGGATCTCAGCCGGGCTCTCAAAATTCGGGCCTGTCGTCTGCAGATAGACGCCTTCCTGAAGGGCGATCTGTTCTTCCTCAGCAGTCTCGCGGATCAGCGTCTGGAGCTCTGGATCATAGATATGTGTCATGTCCGGGAACCGGTCTCCCAGCTCAGACACATTTTCCCCGATCAGAGGGGAGGGGGCAAAGCTCGAGATCTGGTCTGTGATCATCATAAAGTCACCCACATGGAAATCCGGGTTGATCCCTCCGGCGGCATTGGTCAGGAACAGGATCCCGATCCCCATGCATTTCATCAGCCTTGTAGGAAGGACAACGTCTTCCATGGGATATCCTTCATAATAATGTACCCTGCCCTTCATGGCAACAGCCGGTACGTCTCCAATATATCCCAGAAGGAATTTCCCGTCATGCCCCTGCACGGTAGATACCGGGAATCCAGGGATATCCCCGTATGCAATCTCCAGTTCCACTTTCATATTCTTCGCATAACCGCCGAGTCCGGAACCGAGGATCAGCCCCACCCTGGGTGTAAAATCCGTCCGTGAACGGTAATATTCATAACATTTGTTCAGCTTTTCATACTGTCTGCTCATCGTCATCCTCCTTCGTGTGCCATATCTGCTATTATAATATCCGGAGCATCTTGATTCAAGCTCAATCTATTCAAGCGCACCTCTCATTTTCTTTTTCCTGTTTATCTTTCTTTCATTTCTGCTGGCAAATGCTTTTGCCCTTGCATGGAGCAGGATTTTGCGCCCCTGTGGGTTTCGGGTATAGACCAGGCGGAATGTGCCGATATAAGGGCGGAGCGCTCTCTGGAACAGACCTGCTTTTTCCCTGGATGAGGCAAAGAAGGACGGAACACAGAAATACTCCCGCGCCTTTTCTTTTGTGACTCCATGACAGAGCAGATATCTCTGGTTTTCTACCGGAGAAAGCATTTCTTCCAGCGAGTCCGCGTATATGGTTTTCTCTCTGTCCGTGCCTCCTTTCAGCCATGCGCTGAAGAAAAGCCCGTCTGCCTCTTCGGTCATCACTTTACATTCGGACGTGATCTGCCCTGCTTCCCGGAGCGCGACGAGCACGCCCCTGCTGAGCCCCTGGAACCGCCACATCGGCGTAAGATTTCTCAGTACTTTTCCTCCGAATATCATACTGAGAACGAGAAACAGAACTGTTCCGATGTAGAACATCACATAATCCGGATGGATCGCCCTGATATTCACATGATACAGGATATTGCACAGTTCGGCAATGACCAGCATGATCTGGACTCCCAGCGCGTGGACAAAGACCGCGCCCGGCTTAAGCTGCTTTCTGGCGACGGCACATTCGTCTGCCGCCTCCATTTTTTCATTGATGCAGACCGCGTGTTTCCACTGTTCTGCCACAACTTCCCGGTGCATGCTCCGCTCTGCCATATCTGCATTGATCCTTGCGGAATTTTTCTTTGTCAGGGGCAGTTTGATCGAAGTCAGCCTCTGTATGCCGTTTTCGATCGCCGTCCCGTCGTAACGGAGCCCGAGGATCCCTTCCATCCGGCGCTCCAGCGTATCATAATCCTGCGTCAGCTCCGGATGGGGAATGCCCATTTTCCGGTTCTCCTTTTGTTCCTTTGTCGTTTCAAGACACACAAGATGCCAGATATTGCTCACTTTATCCGGATTCCACGGGCAGGTGCGCACCGCCCTCCCCCGCATCTGGTTTCCCAGCACATAGGAGCCTACAAAGCTTGCAAGGATCAGGGAATTGATCCCCGGGGAATCCCAGCCTTCGCCGAGAAGAGATTTTGTTCCGGTGAGGATCTGGATATATCCGCGCTCAAACAGCTTTGTCACGATCTGGACATACAGGTTCAGCTTTCCGTTCACCGGCACTTCACTGTACCCCAGCGGTTCTCCGAATGCTCCGTACAGCTCTTTGAATCCCGGTTTCCCGGCTGCGCCTGATAACTGCAGCTCTTCTGCAAAAGCTTCTGCCGCCGTGTCCGGGATTACGATCACACTGCCGCAAAGTATTCCAAGCTTCCATTCAGAGCTTCTTCTCCTGAGCATCTCAAATATGGGGAGCACGCCCATCGTCTGTATCTCTTTCGTCATATCACCCAGCGCATTTCTGTATTCACTGCGGATATAGTCTGTCAGGATCAGCATGCGCAGACTTCCGCCCAGGGCACAGTATTCGCAGTCTGCGATCTCCAGGATACTGTTGAGTTTTCCACGGCTGTTCACCAGGAGTTTCCCGATCTTGTCAGTGGTCAGGAAGCGGACTTTTCTCTGCTCGAGAAGCCCTCTTGCCCGCAGCTCTTTTGTCAGAGCTTCCCTGTATTCAGCAGGGCAGTCGTAACTGTCCCTGTCGTCATACAAGAATCCCTGGAGGAAGATCTCCATCCATTTTTCCGTCATTTCCGGCATCCGCCGGACACCCAGCACTTCCAGCCAGTGCCATGAAAATGAAATGTCCCTCGCCTGGCAGTACGCCAGAAGCGCCGAGAGATAACCCGGATCTTCGAGCATCCGGTCAAAATACCCGTCGTAATCGCTGAGAGCAGGGTGGGACGCCGCTGCATCCCTCAATGACATATCCGCCATCAGAATCTGAAACATTTCATCCGCATTTCCCCGAAACAGAAGGATCTGTTCTTCTTCCTCACGGGAAGGACAATTAAACCAGACGTAATCCTGGTGCGGGCAGAGACTGCCTTCTTTGACCAGCTCGGGTACTGTGATCTCCGCATCTACCGGACCGCACATCTTTGTATAACGTTCCCACTGAGCCGGAGAAGAGTCATACGGAGGCGTGGCGGTAAGAGAGATCACCGTCACATCCTCCATCTGGCTGATAAAATTCTCAAGAGCCTTCCACCACTCACTTTTCAGATGATGGCATTCATCGAGACAGATCGTTCCGATCTCAGCCTCTTTCACATTTTTGACAAAATCAAAGCCGGAAAAGTCGATTTCTTCCTTCTCCGTCCCCTCCAGAGCTTCCTCCACGTCTTTTTCCCCGGTCATTCCGCAGAAAAGCGTCTGATACGTGATGGAAGTAATCAGCCCCGGATGCCGGATATCATTTGAAAGGACAGGGCGTCCCCCTTCGGGATCCTGGATTTCCGCACTTTCTTTCAGCAGAAAGGACTCCCTTACCCTCGAAATCCACTGCTGCCGGATCACGAGCCGGGGCGAAAGGATCAGACAGGGCCTGCCTGTCCTTCGGATCAGCTCGATGCCAAGCGTCGTCTTTCCGGCGCCGGGAGCTGCGACGATATGGATCTTTCCGTCATCCAGATATCTTCCTGACTCGTCTAACACGCGGGATTGATAATTTCTCCACTTCCCCTGGAAAGCAAGGATCCCGTCATAAATATTCTTCATCTGTTCTTTCTCCCTGTTGGTCTAAATGTTTTTCAATTGTCTTTCATAAAAAATTACAATTTCATTATACTATCCGCTACAGCGAAGTCAATTCCGGGACGTAGTAAAATGCGATTTTACTACGTCCCGGAATCCAGATTTTATCCATTTTCTAACCATTATATGATAATGCAGACCAGTCCCCCGTTTGTGTCATTTACGATTTTCTGCATGGAATCCTGGAGTTTTACCTGGCTCTCATCGTTGATCATTGCGATCTTATTTCTCATCCCGTCCATCACCAGTTCTTCCACTGTCTTTCCGAAGATATTCGTTCCCCATACTCCCTGGGGCGTCTCGCTCTCTTTTTTTATATATTCTGCAAGATCCTGTGCCTGCTTCTCATTTCCAACGATGGGTGCGATCTCTGTCTCGATATTTGCGCGGATCATGTGTATGGAGGGCGCTTCCGAGCGGATCTTCACCCCGAATTTGCTTCCCTGCTTGATAATGACCGGCTCATCCAGCCTGATATCTTCCTTTGACGGTGTCACGACTCCGTATCCTTTGAGTTTGACATTGGTAAAAGCATCCTTTAAACTGCTCAGTTCCGCCCGCATGGAAGACAGTTCCTTCACGGTCGCGATCAGCTCGTATTCTCCATGAATCTCCGTTCCCGTCAGTTCACTGAGCACTTCATAATAATAGGACTGTTCGTAATCAATCTTGATTTTAACTCTCCCCGAATCCATCTCTACCTGATCTACGGTAACTGCGCGGATATACTGGCTTACCTGGCTCGGCCGGAAGGATACAATACTCCTCACATCGTTCAGTTCCGCCATCATGGCGCGCACCTGTTCAATCAGATCTGCTTTGATCCGGTGTTCCCTGGAAAGCATCTCCACCCATTTGGGAACATAAAACTCAACTTCTGTAATCGGGAACTCATAGAGCACCTGACGCATGATCTCATTGATATCTTCCGTCCTGAGCTGTTCGCAGTTCACCGGAACGACAGCCGCACTGTACTTCTCCTGGAGCTCTTTTACCAGTTCTTCTGTCTCCGGCGCATACGGCTTCCTGCAGTTGAGCAGGATGATAAATGGCTTTCCGATCTCCTGAAGCTCCCGGACCGTCTGCTCTTCGGCAGCTATGTAATTCTCGCGCGGGATATCGGTCACACTCCCGTCTGTTGTCACCACAAAACCGATGGTCGCGTGATCACGGATCACTTTCTGAGTGCCGATCGCCGCCGCCTTTGTAAACGGAATCTCATACTCAAACCAGGGAGTCTTTACCTGTCTTTCCGCATCATTTTCAATGTGTCCGGATGCCCCCTCCACCATGAAGCCCACGCAGTCGATCAGCCGGATCCTGACTTCCACATCATCCGACAGCCGGACAGCAGCCGCATCCTTCGGCACAAATTTCGGTTCTGTCGTCATGATCGTTGTGCCTGAAGCCGACTGGGGCAGTTCATCCTTTGTCCGCTCTTTCGCATGTTCATCCGCCATATTCGGAAGGACGAGCAGATCCATAAAGCGTTTGATAAATGTAGACTTGCCTGTCCGCACCGGACCTACGACGCCGATGTAGATCTCTCCGCCCGTACGCGCTTTCATATCCCTGTATACCTGAAATGATTCCATAATAATACCCCCTTGTTCTGCTGATACAGTCTATGCACAGAACAAAGGGGATATGACTTTTATTCCTCCCAGGTAAGTGTATGGTTTTCACTGCGGGATTCCCGCGTCATCAGTTCATTCACTGCCTCTGCGGGGGACTTCCCTTCAAAAAGTACCGCGTTGACCTCTTCCACGATCGGCATGGAAACTCCGTATTCCCTGGCAAGTTTTGCCGCTGCTTTGGCTGAGTAAACGCCCTCAACTACCATCTTGACCTCGTCCATCGCCTCCTGCATGCTCATTCCCTGGCCAATAAGGCAGCCTGCCCTGCGGTTCCGGCTGTGGACGCTGGCACAGGTAACGATCAGGTCTCCGATCCCCGTAAGTCCGGAAAATGTCTCGATCTTTCCGCCCATCTTCACGCCCAGCCTGGCAATCTCCGCAATTCCTCTTGTGATCAGGGCTGCCTTCGTGTTATCTCCGTATCCCAGTCCGTCAGCGATTCCTGCTGCCAGGGCGATCACATTTTTCAGGGATCCTCCCAGCTCGATTCCCAGGATATCCGGGCTTGTATACACCCGGAACACATTGCTGATAAATGCCGACTGAAGATACTCCGCCGTCTTCTTTGACTTTGCACCCACCACACAGGTCGTCGGGAGTTTCCTTCCTACTTCCTCTGCATGGCTCGGCCCGGAGAGTACCGCCACATCCGCCTGGGGGATCTCCTGCTCGATCTGGCGGGAAAGGGTCATCAGCGTAGATTCCTCGATCCCCTTCGCCACATCGACGATGATCTGCCCTTCTGCCACATAAGGCTTCATCTTGCGGGCAGTCCCTCTTGTAAAAGGCGACGGCACCGCCAGTACGAGAAAGTCTTTTCCTCTCACTGCCGCTTCCAGATCTCCGGTAATGATGATATCCTCCGGAAGCTTTACTCCCGGGAGCTTCAGCTCATGTTCCCGTTTTTCATTGAGCATCGACACTTCATTCTCATCGATCGACCAGATGGACACCTGATGTCCATTGTCAGAAAGGAGAACAGACAGAGCCGTTCCCCAGCTTCCAGCCCCAAGTACACCTACATTTGCCATAATCCATTACTCCTTTTTCTTTGATCCGAATTTATTCTCTGTCCCTGCCAGCAGCCTTTTGATGTTCTCTTTGTGCCGGTACCATGCCAGCAGCGTGAGCAGAGCCAGCACGACATAGAGTTCATAACAGCGGGCGCTTTCCATGTCGAACCATCCCATCTGCCCGATGAGGATCATCTCGATCAGAAAAACTGTATAGGCAGCCAGCGACCCTGCAGATATGTATCTTGTCGCGATCACAGGCAGAAGAAATGCCGCCAGTGTGACCGGGATCATCAGGATGCTTGCGGGCAGATGCCAGAAACTGTTGACGACCACCAGCCCGGCCATCACGGCAATTCCCTTTCCGCCTTTAAAATTCATATAGAACGGAAAGTTATGCCCCAGCGTAACGCCGGCGCCCGCATACATTGCCAGAAGCGGGCGGCAGTCACTTCCCCGGTACATAAAAAATACGATCAGAAACGCGGCGATACACTTGAGCACATCCCCCGCAAAAGTCAGGATTCCCGCTTTCCAGCCGAGCACCCGCAGGGCGTTCGTCGTCCCCGCGTTTCCGCTTCCTTTCTTCCTGATATCTACATGACTCATCTCCCCGACAAGGTAGCCCGTCTGCAGAAGCCCGCACACGTAACCGACCGCAAGACAGATCACTCGTTCCATAACTCTACTGCTCCTTTTCCTTTCTCTCCCTGATAAAGAACTTCAGAGAAGTCCCCCTGAAACCAAATGCCTCCCTGATCTTATTCTCCAGATACCTCGTATATGAGAAATGCATCAGCTCCTTATCATTCACGAAAATCACGAATGTAGGCGGCTTCACAGACACCTGGGTAATATAATACAGCTTCAGCCGTTTTCCTTTGTCCGACGGCGGCTGCTGCATGGCGACTGCCTCCGTCATGATCTCGTTGAGCACTCCGGTAGCGATGCGCAGCGTCTGATTCTCGATCACCATATCGATCTTGTCATACAGTTTGTTCAGGCGCTGTCCTGTCAGCGCTGAGACATACATGATCTCCGCATAGGACATATAGGAGAGCACCTGCCGGATATTGTTTTCGTACTCTTTCATCGTCCGGTCATACTTCTCAATGGCGTCCCATTTATTCACAACGATGATCACGCCCTTGCCCCTCTCGTGGGCGATCCCGGCGATCTTGGCGTCCTGCTCTGTAACGCCCTCTGTAGCGTCGATGACCATAAGCACCACATCCGCGCGCTCGACCGCCGTCACAGTCCTTATGATACTGTAACGCTCCAGTTCCTCTTTGATCCGGCTCTTGCGCCTTAAGCCTGCCGTATCGATAAAAATATATTCTTTTCCGTTATGGACGATCCTTGTATCGATCGCATCGCGGGTCGTTCCCGCCACATCGGAAACGATCACCCGGTTCTCGCCCAGAAGCCGGTTGACGATAGAGGACTTGCCCACATTCGGTTTTCCTACGACAGCAATACGCGGGCGGTCATCCTCTTCCTCTGTGCCGCTGCCCTCCGGGAAATGCTCTGCCACGATATCCAGCATATCGCCGATCCCCAGCCGGGATGCGGCGGAGACTGGTACCGGATCTCCGATCCCCAGATTATAGAACTCATAGACATCCGGCATATATTTTTCAAAATTATCTACTTTATTTACCACGAGTACCACCGGTTTTCCGGAACGCCGGAGCATGTCCGCCACTTTCGAGTCCGCGTCCACAAGCCCCTGCCTCACATCAGTGATAAAAATGATCACGTCGGCGGTATCTATGGCGATCTGCGCCTGCTCCCTCATCTGGGAGAGGATCACATCCTTACTGTCGGGCTCGATCCCTCCTGTATCGATCATGGTAAATTCTTTGTCAAGCCACGTCACGTCCGCATAGATCCTGTCCCTTGTCACTCCCGGCGTATCCTTTACGATGGAGATCATCTCCCCCGCCAGAGCGTTAAACAGTGTAGACTTTCCTACATTCGGGCGTCCTACGATGGCTACTACTGGTTTGCTCATATTTCACTTGCCTTTCTTCATTCACACTCTAAATTCATTCTCCGGACTGCTGTCCAATATTGAATGGATCAGATCCTGTCCGCTTGATTTTACAATAACTATGGGCACTTGTAAAGCATCAGACACCTGACTTACCGTAAAATCATCCAGAAATACGTCTTCATCCGCCTTCAGCATATTACATGGAAGAAGCAGCCTGCTGCCAAGTTCCTTCCCCTCAAGCTGACGGATCAGGTCTCCTGCTGTCAGAAGCCCTGAAACAGTAATGCGTTCCCCGAAGAAATCGTTGCGGATCGGGTAGACATGCACCTTCAGCTTCGGATACTTCTGCTCCAGCTTCCGTGCGATCCCGCAAAGACAGGGGTACGCAAGCCTGCCTGTAGCAAGCGATACCTCCCGCGCACTGCCGTCCCCGGAAAGTGCCCGGTATCCCTCCTCAAATTCACTGAGCAGAAGGCGCAGCATTCCCACGCCGTTTTCAAGCTGGAGATAACCGTCGTACCGCTCTTCTTCCGGGAGATCTTCCTCTGCCAGCAGATACCACTCGTCCCCTGCATGGACAAAGTGGAGTCCGTATTCCTCATAGATCTTCTCCTGCCACCTGTGGATCACAGACAGGACTTCCCTGGCGTCCTCCTTCGTAAAGGGTTCCAGGGGATACAGGCCGTCCCGGTATTTTGTCAGCCCTACGGGAACCACCGACACGCTTTTGAGCAGCGGCAGGTACCGGGTCAGGTCACGGATCGAACGCTCCAGTTCCTCCCCGTCGTTGATCCCCCGGCACAATACGATCTGTCCGTTCATCTCAATCCCGCCTTCATAGAGAAGATCCACTTTTTTCAGCGCTTCTCCTGCAAAACGGTTGTGGAGCATCTTACAGCGGAGTTTAGGATTTGTCGTCTGGAACGAGATGTTGATCGGTTCCAGCCGGTACCGGATGATCCGCTCGATATCGTGTGAACTCATATTCGTCAGGGTCACATAGTTTCCCTGAAGAAATGAAAGTCTGGAGTCATCGTCCTTAAAATAAAGGGTCTCCCTCATCCCCTCCGGCATCTGGTCGATAAAGCAGAACATACACTTATTGCAGCAGGACCGGTATTCGTCCATCAGGCCGCTCTCGAACTCAACACCGAGCTGCTCGTCCGCATCCTTCCCGATCTCCAGCTCCCACTGTTCTCCGTTCTCTTTTTCCACCAGAAGAAGTACCTCTTCTTCCTCCATATAATACTGATAGTCAAAAATATCCTCGATTTCATTTCCATTGACGGAGAGCAGCCTGTCGCCGGGTTCGATCCCCATCTCCTCCGCAATGCTGCCTGCCGCCACACGTTTAATAATATGTTCATGTATCTTCATAGGCTGTCTTGTACTCCTCCCTTAACTCTGTCAAGTATAACATAAATCCCCGGCTTTGCCTATACCGCAGACCTCCGCCGGTCACAGATGCTTCTGCTGTTAGGCTTGAATTTATACAGCAAAAATGATATAAAAGAAATGGATGATTTTACAAACAATGAAACAGACAGGAGATAAAAATGTCAAACATCGAACTTTTAGAGAAAACACTCCCCGTCGCACCGCTGAAGATCGTCGCAATGGAGAGCTGCCGTCCGCTCGGCAGGAAAGTCAACGACTACATCGTTTCGTTCCGCGAGAACACGATCAACGAAGTATCCGAATCTTCCCTGTATGTGAATTACAGGTCAAACAACTATCTGGTAGACTGTGCCTGCCCCCGTTTCGGCACCGGGGAAGCAAAGGGCGTTCTGAGGGAGACCATCCGTGGAACGGACCTGTTCATCATGACAGATGTCTGTAACTACAGCCTCACATACACCGTCAGCGGGCATCTCAACCATATGTCGCCGGACGACCACTACCAGGATCTGAAGAGGATCATCTCTGCCGCTACAGGCAAGGCACACCGGATCAATGTGATCATGCCGTTCCTCTACGAAAGCCGCCAGCACAAGCGCACGAAAAGAGAATCTCTCGACTGTGCACTGGCGCTGGAGGAACTGACCGCCATGGGGGTTTCCAATATCATCACTTTTGACGCCCACGACCCGAGGGTGCAGAATGCGATCCCCCTCAGCGGGTTCGACAGCTTCAATCCGCCGTATCAGTTCCTGAAAGCGCTGTTCCGCGCTGTACCTGATCTGATCCCGGACAAAGACCACCTGATGATCATCAGCCCGGATGAAGGCGCGATGCACAGAGCCGTCTATTTTTCAAATATACTTGGCGTAGACATGGGAATGTTCTATAAGAGACGGGATTATTCCGTCATTGTAAACGGGAAAAACCCGATCGTCGCCCATGAGTTCTTAGGGGATGATGTCACAGGCAAGGATGTCATCATCGTAGACGATATGATCTCATCCGGCGGAAGTATGCTCGACGTGGCAAAACAGCTTAAAGAACGCAATGCAGCACGCGTCTTTGTATGCACCACATTCGGGCTGTTTACAGAAGGGTTTGACGCCTTCGATGAGTTCTACGAAAAAGGATATATCAACAAAGTCGTCACCACAAATCTCACATATCTGCCGCCGGAACTGTATGAAAAACCATACTTTGTACAGGCAGATATGAGCAAATTCCTGGCGCTCATCATTGATTCCCTGAATCACGATATCACCATCGGAAGCGTCATGAATCCGACGGATAAGATCCATACTCTTCTGGAAAAATTTAAGAACGGGCAGCCGATATAAATCTCGTCGCAACCGCAAAAAGCAGAACCCGGCAGTTTCACAATGAAACTGCGGTTCTGCTTTTCTTTTATCCTTATCCTCCGGTTTTGCCGCATCACCTGAGCCTTCTGTTCTCGTATTTTGCCTTTGTCTTAAGGAATCTCATAAGAGCGCCGTACCGCTCTTCTACAGTTTCCCCGTTCTCGGCAAACTCCAGGCTCTCAGCCGCGGCGGTCAGAAATCTGGTATCAATCTGGCTCTGGTGTCTCTGCAGGAATTTGATCCTCTCATCGTTGTCATCCAGATCAAGGAACTCCAGGATGAGAGCCGTCGTACTTCCATGCCGTTTCAGGATCGTACCCGCGTCGTTTTTCTCATCCCGGCAGAGTTCAAAGCGGTATTTCTGATCCGCATGAGGGTATTTTCCTGTATCAAGAGGGCTTAAAAATGTTTCGAGAAAACTTGCATAGACTCTGCGGGCTCCCCCCACACTCTCAAACACTACCATATCCTCACCGGTCTCCGTACAGACGGCAAGCTCAAGTATCCTGTACTTTTTTCCTTTGAAATGCCGGTAGACATCTCCACTTTTCGGTATTCTTCTCTCCATACGCCGCTCCTTTCAACCTGATGCCCGTGCCGGAAGATCCCTTCTGCCAGAGATCCCGCGACTGCCTAATACAATTTTGCGCTGATCAGCTTCGGACGGAATCCGTTTTTCTCAAGGGCATCGAGGATCCGGTTTTTGTGCTCCGTACCGAATGCTTCCATCGTAATCCTGAGCTCCACGGCAGCATTTCTGTTTGTGCTGACAAACTGGTTATGTTCCAGCTTGATTACATTGCCCTGTTCATCCGCAATTGTCTTTGCCACCTGCACAAGCTCGCCCGGCTTGTCCGGGAGCAGTACAGATACAGAAAAGATACGGTCTCTCTGGATCAGTCCGTGCTGGACAATGGACGACATTGTTATAACGTCCATATTTCCGCCGCTCAGGATACACACTGCCTTCTTCCCCCGGCAGTCCAGCTGTTTGAGGGCAGCTACCGAAAGCAGTCCCGAATTTTCCACGATCATCTTATGGTTTTCCACCATATCAAGAAATGCGCCGATCAGTTCGTCGTCTTCTACAAGAAGGATCTCGTCCACATTTTCCCTGACATAGGGTAAGATCTTATCTCCCACCGCTTTTACCGCAGTACCGTCGGCGATCGTATCGGCGCTGTCAAGCTCCACTACTTCCCCGGCCTGAAGAGCTGCGGTCATACTCGCCGCTTCCGCAGGTTCAACACCGATCACCCTGATCTTCGGATTGAGCATCTTTGCCAGCGTGGAAACCCCTGAGATCAGTCCGCCGCCTCCTACCGGGACCAGGATATAATCTACGGTAGGAAGTTCCTGAACGATCTCCATTGCGATAGAACCCTGTCCGACTGCCACATCCAGGTCATTGAACGGATGGACAAAGGTATATCCCTCTTTCTCAGCCAGCTCGCACGCATAGGCATAAGCGTCATCATACACGTCTCCGTGGAGTACCACTTCCGCTCCGTAGCTCTTCGTCCGGTTCACCTTGATCAGCGGCGTCACTGTGGGCATAACGATCACTGCTTTACATCCGAATTTCTGGGCGGCAAACGCAACGCCCTGAGCGTGATTCCCCGCAGAAGCCGTGATCAGTCCCTTTGCCCGCTCCTCTTCCGACATCCGGCTGATCTTATAATAGGCGCCGCGGATCTTATATGCCCCCGTATGCTGCATATTTTCCGGTTTTAAGTAGATCTTCCCGCCCGTCTGCTCACTTAAGTATTCACTCCAGATCAGCTTGGTCGGATTTGTCACCTGCCTGACCAGTTCGCTTGCTTCCTCAAATTTCTCCAGTGTCATCATTTTTCAACCTTCTTTCCTGCTGCGCATGTCTGTGTCTGTTTCTATTCCTCTTCCTCCCGGTAAAACAGTGCGTTTACAAATTCGTCCGGATCAAATTTCTGAAGATCGTCGATGCTCTCTCCAACCCCGATGAATTTTACCGGTATCCCCAGTTCAGCCTGGATTGCCACCGCGATCCCGCCTTTTGCCGTACCGTCCATCTTTGTCAGGATCACTCCCGTGATATCTGCCGCTTCATTAAATTCTCTTGCCTGTACCAGTGCATTCTGGCCTGTCGTCGCATCAAGCACGACCAGAGTTTCCCGGAACGCCCCGGGATATTCCCGGTCGATCACACGGTTGATCTTTTTTAATTCCTCCATCAGGTTTTTCTTATTGTGGAGCCTTCCCGCGGTATCGCAGAGGAGCACGTCTGCCTTTCTCGCCTTAGCCGCAGCCACAGCGTCGTAGATCACAGACGCCGGATCTGCTCCCTCCTGGCCTCCGATCATATCAACGCCCGCGCGGTCTGCCCATTCCTTCAGCTGTTCTCCTGCCGCCGCGCGGAAGGTATCCGCCGCCGCCAGTACCACGCGTTTCCCCTGTCCCTTCAGCTTACCGGCAAGTTTTCCGATGGTCGTCGTCTTTCCGACTCCGTTGACGCCGATGACAAACACGACGGAAGTGCGCTCCTCAAACTCATAGGCAGCCTCCCCTACGTCCATCTGCTCACGGATGCTGTCGATCAGGAGCTGCCGGCACTCGATCGGCTCCTTGATGTGCTGCTGGCGGACTTTTTCTTTCAGATCGTCCAGGATATTCATCGTAGCATGTACTCCCAGATCTCCCATGATCAGCGTCTCTTCGAGCTCCTCGTAAAAGTCGTCGTCAATCCTGGAAAACCCGTGAAAGATACTGTCCATACCGGATACGATATTATCTCTTGTCTTGGTCAGCCCTGATACCAGGCGTTTAAAGAAACCCTTTTTTTCTTCCATACTCATCTCCCTTTCTCCTACTCATCCAGCTCGTTCTCCAGAAGATCCACCGATACAAGTGTAGAGACTCCCTTTTCCTGCATCGTTATCCCGTACAGCCTGTCGGCTGATGACATTGTTCCCCGCCTGTGGGTGATCACAATAAACTGGGTGTTCTCCGTCAGCTTGTGGAGATACCGTGCAAATCTGGTCACGTTATTGTCATCCAGAGCCGCCTCGATCTCATCCAGAAGACAGAAGGGCGACGGCTTCAGGTTCTGGATCGCAAAGAGCAGTGAAATAGCGGTCAGCGCTTTCTCCCCGCCGGAGAGCTGCATCATATTCTGAAGTTTTTTGCCCGGCGGCTGCGCGATGATCCGAATCCCCGCCTCCAGGATATCCTCATCTTCCATCAGCTCCAGCGTACCTTTTCCGCCTCCGAAAAGTTCCCGGAACACAACGTTAAATTCTTCCGATATCTTCCTGAACTGCTCGGCGAACTGCTTACGCATCGCCGCATCCAGCTCCTCGATGATCTGGACAAGGGTCGCCTCTGCCTCCACCAGGTCATCGTGCTGGTTTTTCAGAAAGCCGTAACGTTCTGATACATTCTTATAATCCTCGATCGCATTGACATTGACTGTCCCGAGCTTACGGATATCACTTCTCAGTGTCTGTATCTGACGCTTCATATATGCAAGATCAGTCAGGTTCACATCCCTCAGTTCCATCGCGTGGTTGTATGTGATCTCATACTCTTCCCACATATAATTCATCTGCTTTTCCGACGACGCCTCGTAGGATTCTTTCTGGCTGTTCAATCGGAAACACTCTTTGTCGAGGGATGAGATATGCTTTGCAAGCTCCTCCCTCATCTTCAGGAAATCTTTATGCTTCTGGTTGAGTTCATCCCGTTTTCCGGTCTGGGAGGCGATCTCCTGTTCAATCTCCGCATAGAGTTCTTTGGAATCTTCGATCGTCTGTCTCAGTTCCCGGATCTTTTCCTCTTTCTCCCGTATCTCCTCCGACGCATGATCTTTATTTTCATCGAGTTCCTTAAGCTCAGACTCAAACTTGCCGATCTCTTCGTCAATACGCATGAGGTTCTCTTCGATAAACGTATTCTGCTGTTCAAATCCGGCAAGAGCAAGATGTACTTTTTCCGACTCTCTGAGCTGTTCGCTCTCAGTCTCCTTCTCAGCGTCAAGCAGCTTCTGCAGGGAGCTGATAGCTGTATTCAATTCTCCTTCGAGATTTTCGGAAGTCTCAAGCTCCATCTGGATCGACTCTTCATTCTCAGCGATCCGCTGCAGTTCCCTCTCCAGATCCATCTGTTCCCCGGCAAATCTCTCCTGTCGCTCTTTCGCTTCCCGCAGCCTTACCTGAGTCTGCTCCACGTTCATCTTTTCTGTATTTTCATGTACGGAAGCTTTTCTCAGTTCTTTCTGGATCTCATCGATCGCGCTGTAGCAGGCAGCCCTCTCGGTCTTGACCTGGCTTACCTGCTGCTCCATCGCGTCCATCTCCTGCTTCAGCATGGCTACCGTTTTCTCAAACTCTTCGATCTCACGGCGGCGGCTCAGGAGATTGCTCGAGTTCTTAAAAGCACCTCCGGTCATAGAGCCTCCCGGATTGATCAGCTCTCCCTCTAAGGTCACCAGCCTGAGAGACTGGCGGTATTTTCTGGCGATCGCAATACCGTCGTCGATATTGTCCACCACGATCGTCCGCCCCAAAAGCTGCGCGGCAAGACCTTCAAAGCGCTTTTCCACATGGACGAGCGTATTCGCAAGACCGATCACGCCCTTTTCTCTCAGCGCTTCCGGCGTGCGGATTCCCGCAGTCCCGTTCATACTTGTAAGTGGAAGGAAGGTAGCGCGCCCGAATTTGTTCTTCTTGAGAAATGCGATCATGCGCTTCGCCGTCTCTTCATTGTCCGTGACGATGTTCTGGATACTTCCGCCAAGCGCCGTCTCGACCGCGATCTCATATTCCTTATCTACCTTGATGATATCGGCAACAACACCGATCAGGCCCTTTTCCTGTTCCTTATTCGCCATGACCCGCCGGATGCTGTTCCCGTACCCGTCATAGCGCTCTGTAATATTTTTCAGCGACTCCAGGCGGGAGGACTCTCTGTGGTATGCTGTCTGTCCGATCCGCAGCTTTTCCTGCTTTCCGGCAAGTTCTTTCTGGAGTGTTTCAATCTTCTGTTCGTTCTCCGCGATCCGGGTATTATACCCCTGTATCGTCCCCTGTACGTTCGCGAGTTCTTCCTCGTATTCCTTCAGGCGCACCTGCAGCCGTTCTGCCTCCTCAGCAGCTTCTAAAATACTGCGGGAAAGTTCCGCCTTTCGTGATGCGATCTGGTCTTTTGTCGTATCATAATGCTGGATCTTTGCCTTCGTGGAAGCGCGGTTTCCGAGAAGATCCATGATCTCCTGCTTCTTTTCCTCGATCTGCGCCGTATGTTCCGCGATCTGCGACTGAACTTCGATCAGCGCGGTTTTCGCAGCCATATCCCGGGCGGAAGCATCTTTGAGCTTCTCCTCAAGTTCCGACTTTTCGCCCCTGAGCGAGTCCTTCTGCGCTGTCCTCGTCTCAATCTCCACATGGATGGCGCTGGCACGGTTTCCATAGTGCTCGTCATTCATCCGGGCTGTATTGATCTGCTCTTTCAGGACATTGATCTGTCCCTCGAGCTGCTGTCTCAAAAGATTTGTCTCATTGAGCTGGCTTTTTGCCGTCTCGATCGCAAGGTCGATCTCTTCTACTTCTTCCTCGATCGCCTCGTACTCCGCCTTCATCTCCTCATAACGGCTGTTGGATTCCTCCATTTCTTCTTCCGCTATTTTGTATTTTTCTTCAATTTCCCTGATCCGCTCACGGAGACGTTCTTCTTCCAGGAGGAACATATTGATGTCATAAGTCTTGAGTTCTTCCTTTTTTTTCAGATATTCTCTCGCCGTCTCAGACTGTTTCTCCAGCGGGCCGAGCTGTTTTTCCAGCTCCTGCAGGATATCGTTGACACGGGTCAGGTTCATCCGCTCTTCATCCAGTTTTTTTACCGAGAGGTTCTTCCGTCTCTTAAATTTGACAATTCCCGCAGCCTCGTCAAAAAGCTCTCTCCTCTCCTCGGGCTTTCCGCTCAGGATCTTATCGATCTGTCCCTGTCCGATGATCGAATAGCCTTCCTTTCCGATCCCCGTGTCATAGAACATCTCGTTAATGTCCTTGAGCCTGCACGCCGCCCCGTTGATCAGGTACTCGCTCTCCCCGGAACGGTACAGCTTTCGGGTGACCGTCACTTCCTCGAAGTCAACCGGGAGCTGGTGATCGGAATTATCCAGGGTGATCGCCACAGAAGCATAGCTCAGCGGCTTTCGGTTCTCAGTCCCCGAAAAGATCACATCCTGCATGCTGCCTCCCCGGAGCTGCTTCACCCTCTGTTCGCCGAGCACCCATCTGACAGCGTCCGCCACATTGCTCTTTCCGCTGCCGTTGGGGCCTACGATCCCGGTGATCCCGTTGTGAAAATCAAATTTTATCTTATTGGCAAAAGATTTAAATCCCTGCACCTCAATATTCTTTAAGTACATATGATCTCTACTCTATCTTTCTTTCCGAAGTTTTAATATCGCCTTGTAGGCAGCCTGCTGTTCCGCAGCCTTTTTCGTCCTTCCCTGTCCTTCTCCGCATACAGTATCTCCGATCTTTACTTCTACATAGAAAGACTTATTGTGATCCGGACCCTCTTCCCGGATCAGGCAATACGAAATATCTCCGGCTTTTTCCGCCTGCACCATCTCCTGAAGGATAGTTTTACTATCATAAAAGAGTTTTTTGTTCTCAAGATCCGTCAGGACAAACCTGTGTATGAACTCTTTTGCATTAGTAAAACCACCATCCAGATAGACCGCTCCGATCAGCGCTTCCATTGCGTCAGAGGTAACGGAATCCCTGTATCTGCCTCCGGTAGCCTCCTCGCCCTTCCCAAGGAGAAGGTAGCTTCCCAGGTCAAGATCCCGGGCGCACAGCGCAAGCGACGGCTCACACACCATGCTCGCCCTCGTCTTCGTCAGCTCGCCTTCCGGAGTGCGGGGCAGATCCAGAAAAAGGAACTCGCTGGAGACAAGCTCGAGCACGGCGTCCCCTAAAAACTCCAGCCGCTCGTTGCACTGATATTTGGGAAGACGCTTCTCATTCGTATAGGAACTGTGCATCATCGCCTGACGTAATAAAGAAAAGTCCCGAAAGGTATAACCTGTCTTCTGTTCCAGCTCTTTTAATTTCTGATCTTTCATATCTCTTTACTCTCTTTGCTGTACTGTCTGTCATGTTCCGAGTCAGGACCACCGGCTGAGCCGGTGGCTTGCTCTGCCCCTATAAGGGGCTATTACCTGCTTGCGCCCGGAAGGCGCACTGAAGGCCTGCCAGCCGCACCACATCCACAGCAGCCCCTAAAGGGGCTTATT